>NZ_CP116619.1:3843627-4143627 GCF_030409055.1 Trichocoleus desertorum NBK24
CTGGCTCAAGCGCTTCCTGACTCAACTGCTCTCGCTCCAGAAGTGCTAGCAGAAATTAACCGCGTTCGTACCAATCCCACGGGCTATGCAACCTGGCTAGAAAGTCTAAGCCAATACTATGACGGTCAGGTTTTAGCCTTACCCGGAGAAGATCCAATCCGCACTCGTGAAGGTGTAGGAGCTTTTCAGGAGGCGATCGCGGCTCTCCAAACCATGCCACCCTTGACACCGATGGCCCTATCAGCAGGAATGTCCCAGGCCGCTCAAGATCATGTAGCTGATACGGGTGTTCAGGGTGTGGTAGGTAGCGTTGGCACTGATGGCAGTAGTCCAAGCGATCGCGCTAAACGTTATGGCACCTTTAAAGGTGGATTGGTTGAACTTCTCAGCTACGGGAAAAAAACTGCCACCGCTGTAGTTTTGCAGTTGGTCATTAATGATGGCGACCCCAATCGAGGTTTGCGAGGAGAATTGCTTAATCCGAAGAATCGCTTCATCGGTATAGCCTGTGGCCCTCATGCCAGCAGAGGCGCAATGTGTGTGATTGAGTCGTCAGTGGAATATGCAGAGAAATCTGGAACAGTTGCAGCATCCAAGGCTCAACCCACAACAAACACTAAGCAAAACAACGCTTCCCAAGGGCAGTCAGCCAAGACAACACCAAAACCAGTAGCGCAGGTAAATAAGGCGATCGCGCCTCCAACGAAGCCAAAAACAAAATCTCAAGCTGTTGCCAAGACGATTCCTGCTCCAACCCCAACCACGCTTGACTCTCCACAGAGCTATTTATCGCCAGAGGAGCAAGCAATTTTTGAGGAAACTAACCGAGTCCGAGCTAATCCTGCTGCCTATGCTGCTGAGCTGGAAAATTTGAAGCAATATTTTGAGGGCAAACTGCTGAAGCTGCCAGGGCAAACTCCGATGGAAACGGAAGAGGGTGTCAGCGCTGTAGAGGAAGCAATCCAAGCCCTGAAAGCTACTAAATCGATGTCCGTTTTGAGTTTCTCTAAAGGAATGTCTTTGGGGGCAAAAGACCATGTGAACGATTTAGGGCCTGCTGGAAAAGCTGGACACTATGGCACTGATGGCAGCAAGCCAGACAAGCGGATTAGTCGCTATGGCGCCTGGAAAGGACTGACAGGCGAAAACATCAGTTACAGCCCAATGAATCAGGCCAAGTGGCATGTCATCCAACTATTGATCGATGATGGAGTCAAAGATCGCGGTCATCGCAAAGCCATTCTCAAACCCGATTACCGCATCACCGGAGTAGCTTGTGGCCCTCATGCCGTCTACGACACCATGTGTGTGATGGAGTATGCCACTGAATATCAAGAAAGACGTTGATGATTGAGAGTAGGCGATCGCGCTTTGAAAGGATTAGAGAGTAGCGATCGCCCTTGTCCTAAACTGTTACCCCTTCCAGTTCTTCGTCGGTAAGTTCGTAAAGTTGGCGAAGTTGGGTAAGTTTTTCGGGGTCTGGGTTCCAGAAACCGCGACCGTTGGCTTCTAACATCCGGGCGACAATGTTACGGAAGGCTTCGGGGTTGGCTTGGCGGAGTTTTTCGGCCATCTCGGCGTCGAGAGCGTAGGTGTTGGCAGCTTGATCGTAGACCCAAGATTCTTGGAAGTCAGCAGTGCCACCCCAACCAATTAGCGCGGTCATACGTTGGGAGATTTCAAACGCACCACCAGAACCTTGCGCTGCCATTGCTTCCGCCCATTTAGGGTTGAGGAGTTTGGTGCGATATTCCAGACGCAACAGATCTTCTAAGCTGCGAGGGGTACTGTCTTTCGAGAAACTTTCCACAAAGCTGGTGGTCACTTTTTTGCCGCGTTTTTGTTCAGCAGCTCGCTTCAAGCCGCCTGTGTTGGCATAGTACTCCTGAATGTCAGTGAGGCCGTATTCTAAGGAGTCGATTTCTTGGACGACTCGCTCGGTGGTTTTGAGTAGCGTGTCGAGAATTTCGGGACGGGCTTGGCCTTTATCTTGGCGACCGTAGCTGAAGGTGTTGCGATCGCGCCAGGTGTCCCCCAGTTCATCGCCTGATTCCCAATTGCCATTGACCACGCGATCGTTGACTAAGGAGCCAAAATCTCTGGCGGGGTTGGAGAACAAGCGGGCCGAGGCATTGTCTACGCCTTTAGCTTGGAGGGCGATCGCATGTTTGCGAATAAAGTTTTGGTCTTCGGGTTCATCGGCTTCAGCAGCGCGACGGAACAAGTCATCGAGTAGTTCAATGATGTTGACGAAGCTATCGCGGAAGATGCCAGAGAGGTTGGCGAGGACATCAATGCGGGGATGGCCGACTTCAACTAGAGGTTTGAGTTCATAACGGACAATTCTGCCTGTACCTTCTTTAACAGGTTCTGCGCCGACGAGTTCTAGCAAGATGCCTAAAGATTCGCCTTTGGTTTTGATGGCGTCTAAGCCCCAGAGCATCACAGCCACAGTTTCGGGGTAGGCGTGGTGTTCTTGCAAATGTTGGGCAATGATTTGTTGGGCGATCGCGCGGCCTCGCTCGTAGGCAGCAGGTGAGGGCATCCGGTAGGGGTCAAGGGCGTGAATGTTTCGACCTGTGGGCAACACACCAGGGCCATCCCGCAGCAAGTCACCACCGGGAGCGGGGGGAATGTATTCGCCGTTTAAGCCTCGCAATAAGTTGGTTAACTCATCGGAGGTTTGAGCCAGTAAGTCTCGAACCTGGACGGCGGCTTCCAGCTTTGGAGTTTTGCCGTTGAGGTCGAATTGTTGGGTGAGAGATTTGAAATCGGCTCCGTTGACAACTTGGGCGATCGCCTGTTCTGGCAATTCATCGCCTAAGTAAGCGTTCAAATAGCCTTCTAACGCTTCAGGGTCGGGAGCTTCGCCAAGTGTGTGCAGTCCGGTGGAAAAGAGACGATTTTCTAAAACTTGTAGATACTCATACAGCTTGACCAAATACCGATTGAACACCTCAGCGCTAAAAAGTTTGGCGTTTTCGGGGGTAAGAGAAATGCCGAGCTTTCGGGCTTTGTCGCAAGGATAATCAGCATCTAAGCCAGTGTCGGCAATCTTCTTCAGGATCGCTTCTTTAAGGACATAGTTTTTCGTAGGGTCTTCGCGATACTCAGCAATCAGATCGCGCAACGTCACTAATTCTTTGTAGAGTCCGGCGCGACCGTAGGGCGGTACATTGTGAGAAATTAGCACGCCATAACCCCGTCGCTTTGCCAAAATCGATTCGGAAGGATTATTCGCGGCATATATATATAGATTAGGCAGGTCGCCCAGCAGAATATCTGACCAGGAATAGCCTGTGTTGCCCAGTGGCGAACCGGGGAGCCATTCGACAGTGCCGTGCATGCCAAAGTGAACCAGAGCATTGGCTTGAAAGTCGTGCTGCAACCATTGATAAAAGGCGGCGTACTGGGGGTGAGGCGTGAGATCACGCTCAAACATCAGGCGCATTGGGTCGCCTTGAATGCCCAACGGGGGTTGTACTCCAATCCAAATATTGCCAAGTTGAATGCCACCTAAGCAGAACTGATTGCCACAGATCTTGATGCCGCTACCAGTCAACGATTTCCACTGTTTTTCGATACGGCTAGTTTTCAGGTAGCCGAGCCATTTCTCTAGCTGGCGATCGCTCACCAAGGTAATTGGCGCATCTTCGCGATCGGTGAACAGTTCATCGGCTTCTTTCACCTGCCGAATCAGTTCCTCGCCATCTTCTGGCAAGTCGCCCACGCTGTAGCCTTGGTGTTTGAGTGCTTGCAGGAATTTCAAGAGCGATCGCGGTACATTCAACAATGCAGCGGTTCCGACAGCTCCGTATCCCGGTGGGAAACCGTAGAGAATGATGGCTAGTTTGCGATCGCTAGGCGGAGTCCGGCGGAGTTCAATCCAGCGTTTGAGTCGTCCGGTGAGCCGTTGAACTCGTTCTGGAATCAGGTAAATATCTTCACCGACCAAGCCTCCCAAAGGTACGGGGTCGATCGCGCCATCCAGTTCTGGCAAGGAATACAGCACCACACTTTGCAGCCCACCAATGCCCTGACGAGTCCAAGAATGAATATCTTGAATCAACAGTGGAGCCGCAACGATATAGGGGACATTTTTGGCGCTGAGAATTCGTTTGGCGACTTCCACTTGCCTGCCCGCTTCCATTGAACCCGCAGGGCCACCCACCAGCGGAAAGCCAATCGTAGAAACGATCGCATCGACGGCCATCGCCTCTTTGGAGAGAGAAGGAGTTTCAATATTGCCTTGCGATCGCTGTGCTTGCTCATAAGCAGTCGTCATCCAATCGCGCACTGCCACATGCCCCTCCACCCCATTAATAAAGATTGGCAGCGGAATTAAGCCTGCTTGCTCAAAATGGCGAATCAGTTGGGGAATGTAGGGTTGCTTGGTAACAACATGTTTGCGGTAGAGGAGAATGCCGACAACGGGGCGGTTGGTAGTTGGGGATGGGCGATCGCGATACCAATCTAGATATTGTTTGGGAGACTCGAAATAACCTGGGTAGTTGGGATGCAACAGCCCCATGTTGGGAGTTTCGATTGGGGCAGGAATTTCACCGATTGCTAAACCGAGATACTTTTCGGCGATCGTCCAAAACATCGACGCTACGTTTTCTGAGCCACCTGCATTCCAGTAGCCGTAAATAATTAGCCAATTGCGTAAATCTTGAACTTTTTGAATTGGGACAAATTTGAGGAGTTTGGGGCCGACTTTCAAAAAGCTGAGATAGCCTGCGAGTTTGTCTTCTTCCTTGCCGCTGCCAAATTTGTCGAGGATAAACTTGACAGGCTTGGGCATCCCTTTAGGTTTGTCACCGATCGCGAATTCGCCCAACTTGGTCAGGCTCATCAATTCCAGCGCTGACTCAAACACCAAACGGATCGGAATTTGCTGCACGCGATCGCGCAACCACAACACTTGATCGTAGTCGAACAACAAGCTACCAAAGAAGACATCTGCCCCTTCAAGCGCCGCTGCGATCGCTTCTGATTGAGTGGTAAGGTCGCGATCGCTAAATACGCAGATCTCTAACTCTGGACAACGAGCTTGCGCCAGTTGAGCAGCTTTGCGGTACAGATCCGCATTAAAAGACTCAAACCCAGCCATCAATACAATGCGTTGCATGCCCAAAGTTAACCCGTGAACTCCTCTCCTTAGATCATAAAAGCCCTGCTCAGTTTGGGGTTGATTAAGTAGAGCCGTTCTAGGGGAATTCGCGATCGCTTGTGATTAATTTTTGATCGTCTGGAGTTTTATCAAAGGAGTGCAGTAGAGTTGAACGCATATTTATAGATGACAATCTTTGGATTGCCTAGCGTCCGGTGAGATTTATGACATTTAATATTGATGCTTTAGGATTACCTGTACTTCAGAACGGGTCTGAAGGGCCAGCAGTAGCGGCTTGGCAAAGCTTTCTGAAAGGTGCTCAGTTCGCCCTCGGAGCAATGGACGAAAACTTCGGTAGGTTAACTGATACAGCCACACGCAGCTATCAACAAAAAAATAACTTACCTGTGACAGGCGTTGTAGACGACACCACCTATGCTCTAGCGCTACAGCAAGGCTTTTTGTTTAAGGTGCCAAATTTCTCGGCGGCTCTGTTGTTGAACTACCTTAACTTTGGCGTTGCAGAAGTTAAAGACCTACAGAACAGTCTCAATGCGATCGCTCAACTCGATCCCCCCCTCAGCGTGGATGGCGATTTTGGCCCCCTCAGCAGCCGAGGTTTGGCCCAAGTTTACAAGCAGAGAGATGTGCGGTTTCGCGATGACTTGCAACAGCAATTGACTGCCACGACCCAACAAAAACTCGGAACCGATTTCAGGGCGGCGATCGCGTTCATTGATGACTATGCCAAAAAGTTACGATTTCGCTTAAGTGGTCCCCATTGGGTGAAGTTTTTTCTAGCAACCAATTCCATTGAAGATTTAGCTTCACCGTTTCGGCAGCGAGTTCAAGCATTTGAAAAAGCCCTACGAGTCGCAGGGGCAAAACTAGACATTACTAATACCCTACGTCCCCCGGAGCGAGCTTATCTAATGCATTTTGCCGCCAAAATTAGCCGCTCCCAAATTCGACCTCAAGATGTGACCGCCATGCTGGGAGTGGATATTGACTGGGTACATTACACCCATGCTGACTCTGTGCAAGCGGCTCAGCAAATGATTGATGCTTATGGGATTGGCACAAATCCTGTAGCGTTGCGATCGCTACATACCCAAGGGCTAGCAATCGACTGGTTCATTAATTGGGAAGGGACGCTGCAAATCAGAGACAGTAGCGGGCAACTGGTGAGCATTGGGCCTCCCCGGAATGGCGAGAATCCCGCCTTGATGAAAGTAGGGGCTTCTTATGGAGTTTATAAGCTCTTGGGCGACCCACCGCACTGGTCAGTCAATGGTGGCTAAAACTCTAGATGAATAATCCAGACCCCAATTAGCAATAAACCAGAAACAAAACTTCCCTAAAGCCTTAGTCAAGCTCGCTAAGGTATGTTTCTGTTGCCTGCGGATGCTTTAAATCGTTTCTATGCCCTAAGATAGATGACACTGGTTTCGCCGAACTGAAAGGGTACCTTAAAGGTTGCGTTAAGTATGTAAAAATACGGAAATCGGTCACTCCCTACCCTGATAAAGTGCCCTGATCCCAGGCATACTATTGCATCGCTCTCCCACATCCCTGACAGGCAAAGCTGAAGGCAGTAATGTCAGCTCACCTAATTACCGCTGGAAGCGCATTAATGAAACAGCCTTCAAGTCCTGTACAGGCATGGGAACAGTACCGTAGCCAAGCGATCGCCTGCTATAGCAATAACCAATTTCGAGAGTACTTAACCCTCTCTGAGCAGAATTTGGAATTAGCTAGAACCCTAGGAGACAGAACGAAAGAAGCGATCGCTCTGAACCAAGTCGGGTTGGCGCATATTCGCTTATGGCAACCCCAACAAGCTTTGGGATTTCTCCAGCAAGCCCTAGTGCTGCAACGAGCCTTGGGTGCGTCTTTATCAGCAGCACAAGTTAAAATCTCTCAGCTAAACATCGCTTCACCCCTATTTGGCGAAGCCACCACCCTCAACAATATGGGGTCTGTTTATAGCCAGTTAGGAGAACCCCAACGGGCTTTAGAGTTTTTTAACCAAGCCCTCATGATTTTTCGTGAGTTGGGCGATCGCCGGATTGAAGCCGTCACCCTCAACAGTATTGCCTTAGCCTACATTCGTCTCGGCCAGACCAAGCAAGCTTTACTTTTGTGCAATCAACTTCTGCCGATCCGCCGAGAACTTGGCGATCGCGCTGGGGAAGCGGCCACCCTCAACAACATGGGCTTGACTTACAGCGACTTAGGTCGGCCCCGTAAAGCGCTGAAATACTTTAAACAAGCACTCCTGATCCAAAAAGAATTAGGCGATCGCGCTGGAGAAGCCACAGCCCTCAACAACATTGGCTCCGTTTATAGCGATTTGGGTGAACCCCAGCGAGCCTTGCTGATCCACAACCAAATTCTGCTGATTCGGCGGGACTTGGGCGATCGCTTTGGCGAAGCCACCACCCTCAACAACATCGGCTTTGCGTATCGAGACGCGGGCCAATTGCACCAATCCTTAGACTTCTATCACCAAGCCCTCCGGATTCGAGAAATATTAGGCGATCGCCCCGGACAAGCGACCACGCTCAACAATATTGGTTTCGCCCATCGCGACCTAAAGCAGCCCAAGCGAGCTTTGGAGTTCTACAACCGATCCTTGCTGCTCTACCGAGAATTGCAGGATCGTACAGGCGAAATTACCACTCTGGCTAATATTGGTGCCGTATGGGCAGAATTAGAACAGCCAGACTGGGCACAAGACTTCTATCAAGAAGCCTATGGGCTGGCCGAAAAAATTGGCAATCTTTTCTTGCTTGATTGGATTTGTGTGCTGCGAGGGGCTAATTCCTAACCAGACTTAGCAGGGGCATGGCAACCCATGCCTCTATTCCCTCTATCAAACTATCAAAATCTACTTCTATTAAAACTGGTTGTAGCTATATCAACTGGCTCTATGCCTAAGGCTAGTGGCAGGTCATTCCTTATAATTACTAAAATTTACTAAAGAATTACATTTGACTTCTAATCTGTAAATTAAGATACAGAAATAGTTACGTTCATCTCTCTTGGTGTCTCGTCTATGGCTGAGCTAGCTATTCTGCCATCGAGAGGGACGGAAGTAGGGACTCATCCCGAAGGAACGCGCCTCATCCTAACCCCATTAAGCAACGAAGTTAGAGGCGAAAAGTATGAAACTGTCATATCGTGGTGCTCATTATGAATCTGAGCTACCCACCTTCCAAATGATGGAAGGGGATGTCGTAGGGAAATATCGTGGACAAAACCTGCGGCTCCAGTATTCTTATCCGAAGCATATTCCAGTGCCTCAAACTCCTTTAGATCTCAAGTATCGAGGAGTTGCCTACTCCACCCACCGCCCAATGGAGTTGGAAGATCTAATTAAGACTCAACCAGCAGCAGTGGCTGCCAGCCAGACACCCTTGCAAAATATGCGGCAACGAGTGCTTAGGGAAGTCGCAGAAACCCATCGGACAAATATCTACCGTAGCCTAGAGCGCCGCTTGCAGGTTGCTAAAAACTTGGGAGATCAAAGGCTAATCGGTATGCTAGAGTCTGAGCTTCAACAGATTGTCTAACCAATCTTGATCAGAATCAGTTAGGGTCTGAAGTGTGCAACTTCAGACCCTTTTTAGTTGGTTTGCAATTAAGCTAGGTTTTTGATGGCAGTCTGCGCTTCTCGGCGTAAACCAGTAGCAATTCTGAATAACTCTTGCCCTGTGTGCAAGTAGTGCTCGTCGTAGTTGAATGTAAACCGTTCTAGCTCTTCTAGTCCATCATTGACCTGATTGAGACAGTGATAGAGATGAGCCGCCACTCCAGCCACATTGGGTGGATTGGGCATGGAGCGGAACGTTCTTTGAGCTTGGCTTAATTCAGTGTGAGAGTCTTCTAAATACTCTTGAAACCCTGTCATAAGCTCGTCATCAAATGGATCAGCTGATAGTTCGTCAATTTCTTCTGCTAGATCATTGAGGATATGAGCGAGGAGCCGATTCACAGGTGTATAGACCTGATTGAGCCAAAGTTGTAAGTGCTCATCCGCAGCTTGGCCAGTGGGGTACTGTTCTCGGTATCGTTTCTGTACTTCAGCAGCGCGTCGTTGACGATCGCTAGGGGACATTCCCTCCGTGTCAAACCTGGCACCGTATAAACGATGAGCAATTTCTTGGTCATAAGACTGGCGGCGCTGCGGATCGCTGAGAACTTCATAAGCGGCGTTAATCCGACTAATCTGCTCGTGGTCAGTGACAGAGCGATTACTATCTGGATGAAATTGCTTCGCTAGGCGGCGATAGGCTTGCTTAATTTCTGCCTGACTCGCCGCCTGAGGAATATCCAGGGTTTCATAGTGATTGGAATTTCCCATAGGGCTATTTTAGCTTGCAGCCCTACCGTACTTGGGATATAAAGTGGAGCCAAAAACTGACTTAAGTGGCTGCTGTCGAAAGACTTGGCTCCAAATCTTGGAACAGAGGTGTACTCAAGTACCGCTCGCCAAAACTTGGTTGCACCATGACAATTAAGCGTCCTGCATTTTCCGGTCGCTTACCAATCTGGATCGCTGCATAGAGGGCAGCTCCACTAGAGATTCCTGACAGCAGCCCTTCTTCGCGAGCCAAACGACGACCATAGGCGATCGCGTCTTCATCGGCCACCGCAATCACTTCGTCAATCAGGTCAACTTTGAGGACTTGAGGAACAAAGCCAGCTCCAATCCCCTGAATTTTGTGGGGGCCAGGTTTGCCTCCAGACAAAATCGCGCTGTTGACAGGCTCAACTGCGATCGCTCTAAAGCTTGGTTTCCGTTGTTTAATGACTTCCGCCACACCCGTCAAAGTGCCGCCTGTCCCAATCCCAGATACTAGAAAATCTATTTCGCCATCTGTGTCTTGCCAAATTTCCTCTGCGGTAGTTTCTCGATGAACTTGCGGATTAGCTGGATTCCGGAACTGCTGTAGCATGTAGGCGTTAGGCATAGAATCCACAATCTGTTGCGCTCGCCGAATACAACCAGCCATTCCCTCAATGCCAGGGGTCAACTCTAGTTCTGCGCCATAAGCCCGCAGCATCGCCCGTCGCTCTGAGCTCATAGTTTCGGGCATGGTCAAAATGAGCCGATACCCTTTAGCTGCTGCCACCATTGCCAGCGCAATCCCAGTGTTACCTGAAGTTGGCTCTACTAAAATTGTTTTTCCAGGCGTAATCAACCCTTCCCGTTCTGCCGCATTGATCATGCTGACGCCGATGCGATCTTTCACCGAAGACGCAGGGTTCATCCCTTCCAACTTCACAACAATGCGGGCAAGACAACCTTCTGCCTGAGGAACGCGATTGAGCTGGACTAAGGGAGTGTGACCAACCAACTCTGTAATATCGTGGGCAATACGCATGGCTTCACTCTTTGATTGATGTGTTAGTGGATTGAAAAACTAAACTAGAACGAGCAAATACTAGCATCGCTGGACTCGATCACTAGTAAAATCGCGTTTTTTTAGGAATTAGATGTAGTACATAATGTCCAACTGTTGGCGAGAATCCCTGCGCTCTGCTAAGTCCTGTAACGTATAGCCTTGGAGTACCGCATCCGCAGCCTGACGAGATTCTTGCCAAATGTCCCAGATAACTGAACTCTCAACAGTTTTGGTAGTAGAGCCATTCTCCGCTGGCTGAGTATCAAGGCCCTCAATGCAGTTTAAAGCTTCGAGAAGCGTGATCTTCCAAGGTTCTCTAGCTAATAAGTAACCTCCTTTGGCCCCACGCTGGCTTCGAACTAAACCACAACGCCTCAGAGTTGCTAGCAACTGCTCTAGATAGCGATCGGGGATATTTTGTTGAGCAGCGATTTGTCGGATCTGCAACGGCTCACTATTACCGTAATGAGCTGCCAGTTCCAATAAAGCCAGCAGGGCATATTCACTTTTACACGACAGTTCCACAAGCAAGGTAGGAATAGAGAGCAACTAACTAGATTTGATATTCTTGCATTATACCCCGGTTCTCCACTGGGGTTTGCAGGTTTAAATAATTGCAATAAAAAAGACCTCGCTTGGAGGCGAGGCCCATCAGAAAACTTGAAAGTACCTAGAGCTTACTAGAACTTGAACGTAGTCCGAAGCGTACCCACATAGATAGTGTCATTAGCATCATTGTGCTCTGGATTGAAGATCACTAGCAAACCAGGAGTCACATCAATGTTGTCGTTGACGGGATAACGATACAGCGCCTCTAAGTGGAGAGAGCTATCAGGATCTTCAGCACCCGTATCCGAACTGGTGAGTTTGGGAGGCATACCAACAATCAGACCCAGTAACGAACCTTCTTTACCTAGATCGCGGAAGCCTACGTTAGCTGCCCAGTTCCAAATTTCGGCATCATTACCCTCTAAAGCTCCAGATTTAGCACGAGCTTCGGTGTAGCCAACCCAGCCACCAAGAGCAAGCTTAGAGCCAAGACGGAAGTTGGCTTCAACACCAAAGTTATCCGCTGCGGTCGCGATGCCATTACCAAACGGGCGTGATGCTAAGACACTTCCAGTACTGGAAGAAACATTAACCTGACCGGAGGGATCATAGGAGCGAACGTAGGTTAAACCTAGGCTGAGAGCATCAAGAGGACGGAAGGCAACCTGAGCCAAAGCCGCATTGGAGCCATCAAATAGACCAAACTTCTCCTCAGGTCGGTCCGCATTATCGGCTAAGTATCCTAAGGATACAGAAACTGCATTGCCAAAGTCAGTAGTTACGGTAACGCCTGCACCACCAGCGCCATGTCGATAGATAGGGTTAAATCGGCCAAAGCGAGAAATTGCACCGCTACCACTACTGACGAATAGGGGATTGATGGTGTCGATATTTTCGTAGAATTCTCCACCGGCAGCATCAAAAACTACATTGGCTCCGCCCAAAGGAAAACGGTAGAACAGCTTGGCCAATCGTAAATCGTTATCTTCGTCACCATCAAAGCCTAAACGGGTCATGCTAGTACCCGTTACGTTAGGTCTTGGTGGATTGGCACTAGTACTGCCAGCATCAAGCTGAGTAATGTTCCGAGCTTCCAATCGAGCTCTCAAGCGATCTTTACCAGTAAAGCTGGTATCTAGATTGAGACGAACGCGATCGCTCAGGGTTACAACTTCTTCTAAATCAGCTGCTAGGTTGGGATCAGCACCAGGCTGAACCGCTTTCTTATCACCAAACACATCAGTAATAGCGAAAATAGCTTCTGCGTTCAGCTTGGTCGTGGTGGAGAATTGATTGGCTTCCAGTTCAGCAGTGCGAGCTTCTAATGCATCGACACGACCGCGGAGAGTCGCCAACTCAGCTGAGAACTCTTCTTGGAGGCGCTGTAGGGTCGCTAGGTCTTCCTTAGTGACGAGGTCAGCAGTGCCTGCTGCGATGAGTTCGTTGACGCGGTCCATGCAGGCGTTTAAGCCAGCGGCAAACTCATAACGAGTCATTGCCCGGTTGCCACGATAGGTACCGTCGGGATAACCCGCAATACAGCCATAGCGCTCAACCAGGGATTGCAGTGCTTGGAAGGCCCAATCGGTAGGTTGTACGTCAGAGAGCTGAGAAACAGAGGTGACTTGAGCTAGCCCATTATTGCTAGCATCTTCAGTCATAGGCTTCTCTAGAGATGAAACCGAGGTAGGTACTTCAGTTGCGATCGCAGAGACGGAAGCGATCAAGGTAGCACCCAAAACGGCTGGAGCAATCAACAAAGAATTCCAGAAAATCTTAGACATCAACTTTCACGTCCTCACACCAAATTAGATAGGTCTCAGTAGACCCAGAAGAACCCTTAAGAGCAAAATTAGCACTTTTAGGTCGATTTCTATGTTCGTTAAATCACATCCACACTTTTAGAATACTTAATTTAAGTATTCTACTTAGGTACTTTATCACTAAAGTTGGCTCACAGAAGTTTGGCAGAAAACATAAAAAAGCCCCGCTAACAGCGGGGCTAAATCAATCAACTAGTTAAAAGAGCTTGAAGTTCTCTTTCTCTTCTCTGGATTTAGAACTTGAAGGTGGTTCTTACTGTGCCGATGAGGATGTCGTCATTAGCTTCGTTCTGACCAGGAGCTGTAATCCAGATAACGCCCGGAGTGACAGAGATGTTGTCGTTCACTTGGTACTTGTAGAAACCCTCAAGATGCAGGGAGGTGTCGTCTACAACATCGTTGTTCTTGCTGCCCAAGTATGGTTCGACACCAGCAACTAGACCAAGGAGGTTACCCTTCTTACCAAAGTCGGGCAGAGCCAAGCCTAGACCGTAGTACCAAACATCACGGCTGTTGACGCCAAGGTTAATCACGTTGGTGTAGCCAAAGAAGCCATTGATTGCTAAGGCATTGCTGAGCTTGAAGGAAGCTTGCGCACCATAGGAGTTACTTACTCTTGGCCCAGCAGCAAGCCCGCCTGCGTTTGCTAGTCCTGTACCTGTAACTGCTGAGAGTACATCGCCCTCAGTTGGGGCACCTAGGTTGAAAATAGACGTTCCGGTATTGTGATAACCATGAACGTAAGTTAGACCTAGCTCTAAATTATCTCCAGGGGAGAAGGTAAGCTGTCCTAAAGCAGCATAGTTACCATCAGCTAGACCGTTCTTCTCCGAAGGGTTGGCAGCATCTGGTCCGGCTAGGTAACCAAGGCTAATCGCTACAGCGTCACCAAAGCTGGTGTTGATACCAATACCAGCTCCCCCACCAATCCGATAAATTGGGCTTTCTTGGCCAAAGGCAGAGAGTGCACCATTACCACCATCGTAGTCTTCTAGGTAGGGGTTTACAGTGCTGTAAACGTAGTCACTGTGAATACCACCTGTTCCTGCTAGGTAGACTTGCAAGTTGTCTCCCAAGGGGAAGTAGTAAGACAACCAATCTAGAACAATGTCATTGTTACCAGTATTGCCAATGTTGAACTGCTGAGTTCCTTCAGCGGTACCTCTGGGGGCGTCTGGAGTTCCATCATTGTTGAAATCTGTAGAAAAGGCAGCTGCATTACCAGCAGCAAGGCGAGTATGTAGTACGTCTCTACCAGTGAAGCTGCTTTGCAGGTCTAGACGAACCCGGTCTTGTAGCACAGGGTTGTTGGAAACACCTTGGTTGAACTCGTCAGTAACCGCGAAGATCGCCTCACCAACCAACTTAGTTGTGGTGGAGAATTGGTTAGCTTCGAGTTCAGCAGTGCGAGCTTCTAGAGCATCAACACGACCGCGAAGAGTCGCCAACTCAGCTGAGAACTCTTCTTGGAGGCGCTGTAGGGTTGCTAGGTCTTCCTTGGTGACGAGGTCAGCAGTGCCTGCTGCAATGAGTTCGTTGACGCGGTCCATGCAAGCATTCAAACCAGCGGCAAACTCATAACGAGTCATTGCCCGGTTGCCACGATAGGTACCGTCGGGATAACCCGCGATACAGCCATAGCGCTCAACCAAGGATTGCAGTGCTTGGAAAGCCCAATCGGTAGGTTGTACGTCAGACAGCTGAGAAACGGAAGTGACTTGAGAGATAGAATTCTGAGACTTGCCCTCGGTGCTGTATCTGTTGACTTGATCGAGGGAAGAAGTATCGGCTGGAACTTGTTGCGCAATCTGAACGGGGGTTTGCGCTTGGCTAGGGATAGTTGCAAAAACAGGAGCTACATCTGCTTCTGGAGCTTCTGGCTGAGCAGAAACAGCTACTGGAGCCAAGTCTTGAGCGGCTGCTGTAACCTGCGGTTGAGCTGCTTCAGCGGTAACCCCAGCTTCTGCCGCGATCGCACCTGAAGAAATTGCTAAAACGGTACCCAAGATAGCAGGGCTAACCAATAATGACTTCCACAGAATCTTTGACATTCTTTTTGTTCTCCTCACACCTGCTGTAGGACGACTAAGCTAAGTCATCTATCTACTAGTCTACGATAGAGACTCACGACGTTCCGTAATTGTTCCCACTAATTTTGAAATTGATAAACTTGATCAAAACTGTTTGGGCAAATCGCGAAACGGTGTGTCTTAGCTTACATTTTTAGCAAAAACTAGCGGATTCTTCAATTCAAAGTTAACTTTACTAGCTGAAAATCGCCGAGAATTTATGAGGATTCCTTAACCTGAAATTGTCCTATACCTCTACTATAGGTTGCAACTGCTGCCTAGAAAGCAAGATGCAGTAAAGAAACAGATTAAATTTGCGAGATTTGTTGAGCTAGGTCAAAATCCTTCTGGGTTAGTCCACCTGAGTCATGGGTGGTTAAAACCACCGTAACTTTGTTGTAGGAAATTTGTAGGTCTGGATGGTGGTTAGCTCCCTCGGCAGGCTCAACCAATTTATTGACGAAGGCGATCGCCTCAACAAAATCTTTGAACTTGCGGACAGACTGAAGAGTTTTCCCCTGTACTTCCCAACCAGAAAGTAGATGAGCCTGTGCTTCAATCTCAGCTTCGTTCAGCAGTGGAGCCATACTCAACTCCTTAAATTTATGAAATCTGATGGCTTTAAATAAAGCCACTCTAAGATTCTAGGTAAAAGGCGCAGTTCAGCAAAATCGGATTTATGTGTCGCTAAGATTCCGAACTTTGCTAAATCTTGGCTAAATTAAAGTGCGATCGCAGGTACTTAAAGGCACTTAGATGAAGCTCAAAAACAAAATAACCCTTTAAAGAACTATCCGCTCTCACCAAGCCTTCTGTGTAACTCTTGCGAGCAACTCATTGTGCAATGGGGTGAGAGCGGTGTAGCGGGTCGTCAAATTGAAACCAGACTGCCGGGAGGAACTCCCTGTCAGCCCAGTAACTAAAGTTACTCAGTTTTTCTGGAAACCTAGATAACTAGAGACTAGATAAACTGTGGCTAACTGTTAGAGAACAGCCCCGGCGCGCAGCCGGCTAACTTCAAACTGACGACCCAGGCATTTACTACTATCTTGCATGGGCATCACCTCCTTGAGTCCCTAAGCGGATTAATTCTTAGATGGCAGAGCTAAAAGCTCCGGGTGCATTCACCTTTAGCTAAGATAACACACCAATTCAGAGATGTGTGTTCATAAAAAAGCCCTTACCTACTTAAAGATAAGGGCAACGGTTTAGCTAAACCAAAATGGCTCAGCTAGCCTTCATAAACACAATTACAGAGCATTACCGCGAGGTAGTACTTCTTCAGGGAAGACAAAGTTTTCGTGTGGCTGGTCTTGAGGAGCCATCCAAGCGCGGATGCCCTCGTTCAGCAAGATGTTCTTCGTGTAGAACGTCTCAAATTCAGGGTCCTCCGCTGCGCGAATCTCTTGCGACACGAAGTCGTAAGCTCGCAGGTTCAGCGCCAGACCGACAATTCCGATCGCACTCATCCACAGACCCATCACGGGCACAAACAGCATGAAGAAGTGCAACCACCGCTTGTTGGAGAACGCAATCCCGAAGATTTGGCTCCAGAAGCGGTTCGCCGTCACCATTGAGTAGGTTTCTTCGGCTTGGGTGGGGTTGAAGGCGCGGAAGGTGTTGGACCCTTGGCCGTCTTCAAACAAGGTGTTTTCCACGGTAGCTCCGTGAATCGCACACAGCAGCGCCCCACCGAGTACACCTGCGACACCCATCATGTGGAAGGGGTTCAAGGTCCAGTTGTGGAAGCCTTGCAGGAACAGCAGGAAGCGGAAAATCGCTGCCACTCCGAAGCTGGGAGCGAAGAACCAACCCGACTGACCCAAGGGGTACATTAGGAATACCGACACAAACACCGCAATCGGTGCCGAAAAGGCGATCGCGTTGTAGGGACGGATGCCCACGAGGCGAGCGATTTCGAACTGGCGGAGCATGAAGCCGATGAGAGCGAAGGCACCGTGGAGGGCGACGAAGGCCCAGAGGCCACCGAGCTGACACCAGCGAGTGAAGTCACCTTGAGCTTCAGGACCCCACAGCAGCAGCAAGGAATGGCCCAAGCTGTTGGGAGGAGTCGAGACAGCGACGGTGAGGAAGTTGCATCCTTCTAAGTAGGAGCTAGCCAACCCGTGGGTGTACCAAGAGCTGACGAAGGTGGTTCCGGTCATCCAGCCGCCAATTGCCAAGAAGGCGCAGGGGAACAGGAGAATCCCGGACCAGCCGACGAAGACGAAGCGATCGCGTTTGAGCCAGTCGTCGAGGGCGTCGAACCACCCCCGCTCTGCCTGCGCGCGTCCCATTGCTATGGTCATAGCGCAAATCTCCAAAATTTATGAGTACTGAAAGAAAGCGCCCTACAACACAAATCAACGGTTTCTATCTAAAAAATGAAAGCAGTTGCGTTGAAATGTGAGTAGAGTTTACGTTTCTTTACTATGCCTTTCATTATATGAGTAACTTTTTGAAATTTCATCCCCTTAATGCTCTGAGGTAAGGTTTCATCTTTCTTTTGTTTCCTCTTTCCTGGGTTCAATCTGCAAGAATCCATGACTGGTCAGCTCTGAGAGACAGGATGGTGGAGGCTAAAAGCAGCTTGTCGGCTCATCTACTCTGGAATCTGTCTATAGTTGAAATTGAAATGCAGTCAACTTTCCCATAAATTCTGAATTACATGTTCACCATTGACTTGATTCTGAAAAACACTCCCCTTACTGTCTCGGTTCAGCGCAAGGCATCCGAGGATGCTGAGGCTACCTATAAGCAGGTTTTGGATGCAATTAAATCTGGTAATGCCCAAGTATTGGAACTGACTTGCGATCGCCAGCCAGATAAAAAAATAGCTATCTTGAGCAGCGAAATCTCCGGTGTTCAGATCTCCGAAAAATCCAGCACTGCTTCTGGTAGACCCCCTGGTTTCTTTGCTCTGGCTGAATGAACGAAGCTACCGAGTCCGCAACCACTAGTGCAGCCATCGTAGTAGAGAATCTTGCCTTCAAATGGCCGAAGGGAGATTCAGTACTACAAGGCTGTTCGCTGAGCGTCCCTAAAGGCGAATTTTGGATGCTTTTAGGGACTAATGGCAGCGGCAAATCAACGTTACTGAGATTGCTGGCTGGTTTGCTCAGTCCTGAGTCTGGGCAGATCCGCACCGCGCAACCCGTCGGCTTTGTGTTTCAAAACCCCGATCACCAACTGGTGATGCCAACGGTTGGGGCTGATGTCGCTTTTGGCTTGGTAGAAGAGAAACTCTCAACGCTACAGGTGCGTCAGCGGGTGGAAGAAGCTTTGGCCGCAGTGAATCTGTGGGCGTTTCAACGCCGTCCTATTTACGCCCTGAGTGGTGGACAGAAGCAAAGAATTGCCATTGCAGGAGCGATCGCTCGGCATTGCGAAGTTTTGCTGCTTGATGAACCGACGGCACTCCTCGATCCAGATAGCCAACTGGATTTGGTTGTGCAAGTACAACGTTTGGTAAAAAGTCGCGGATTAACTGCTCTTTGGGTCACTCATCGTCTTGATGAATTAAATTACTGTGATGGTGCTTTTTTGCTCGATCGCGGTAGCGTGGTTGATTCTGGCGATCCAGAACGGTTGAAACAGCGTCTGATGCAGATTCAAGAGGTTGCCTCTTAATCAATTCAGCAGCGTTTTGAACTCCGCTCCTGAGCAATGGATCGCTCTAATGAATTCTCTAAGTGAATTCGTGATTGGCGGCGATGGCAGAGAGTCTATCGCCGCTTTCTTGTAACAGAACGCAACAAAAAATGCAATGATTAGAAATATGGATTATACAGTTATGCAAACCTAAACCTTTTTTTGAACAATGCCCCGCTCTGTGCCGCAGGCTGTTTTGCTAGTGGACGGCTATAACGTAGTCGGAACTTGGCCTGAGCTGAAACAAGCGCGTGATCGTGATGGTCTAGAAGCAGCAAGGTGGAAACTCATTGAAGCTTTAACCAACTACAGCGCTTTTCAAGGCTACGAAACCCAAGTTGTGTTCGATGCTCAGTATCGCGATACATGCAGTAGCTGCGAAGTCGTGACCCAAAATTTATCGGTTCACTACACGGATTTTGGTCAGACCGCAGATACCTATATTGAAAAAGCTTGTGCCTTGTTTCGTCATGATCTGCGTAAATTTCATAGTCGGCTGATTGTTGCGACTTCAGATCGGGCTCAGCAATTGACAGTGGTGGGCTATGGAGCTGAATGGCTGTCAGCTCAGCAGTTGGCTTTTGAGGTTGAAGCCATTGCCCGACGGATTCAGCGCAAGCAACGCAACACTCAGCGATCGTCACAGCGATTTTTGGCTAACTTCCTAGATCCTGCTGCCCAACAACGTTTGGCAGAACTGCGGATGGGCGTCAAACCAAAAAAACTCAAGGAATATTAGATTTTTTTCGAGAAATTTGCTGAAAGGGGTTGCAAAGATAGGGTGAGTCTAGTTATTATAGTTTTCGCGCACTGAAACGTTCCTCAGTAGCTCAGTGGTAGAGCGGTCGGCTGTTAACCGATTGGTCGCAGGTTCGAGTCCTGCCTGGGGAGTTTAACAAATAAGGCTGATATTAGGTGAAACCTACACCTGACAAAGATTGGTTGGATTTCTGGTGGTTAGAGCCAGAGGTTACCTTTCTGAATCATGGTGCCTTCGGTGCTTGCCCAAAATCCGTCCTAGAGATCCAACAGCAATTCCGACAGCGATTAGAGCGACAGCCGCTGCGTTTTCTTGCCCAAGACTTAGAAGATTTGCTAGATGCTGCTCGTGGAATATTGGCAGAATTTGTTGGGGCAGACCCATTAGATTTAGCCTTTGTCCCTAATGCCACGACCGGGGTCAACACTGTCTTGCGATCGCTCCATTTCACCCCTGACGATGAGCTGCTGACTACCAACCACGAGTACAACGCTTGTCGGAACGCCCTTGATTTTGTAGCAGCCCGCTCTGGCGCTCGTATTGTAGTGGCAGAAATTCCTTTGCCGATCCAGTCTCCGGAGCAGGTGATAGAGGCGGTTATTGCCAAGATCTCACCTAAAACTCGATTAGCACTACTCGATCACATCACGAGTCAAACTGGCTTGGTGATGCCGATTCAGCAGTTGGTACAAGAACTAAACCAACGGGGCATCGATACTTTAATAGATGGGGCGCACGCACCAGGGTCAGTGTCGCTAAATGTATCAGCGATTGGTGCGACGTATTACACAGGTAATTGCCATAAATGGTTGTGTGCGCCCAAGGGAGCGGCGTTTTTGTATGTGCAGCGCGATCGCCAAGCTCAGATTCGTCCTTTGACCATTAGCCATGGGGCTAACTCACTTCGCAGCGATCGCTCACGATTCCGTTTAGAGTTCGACTGGCCCGGAACCTATGATCCGAGCGCTTATTTGTCTGTACCCGCCGCGATTGAGTTCATGGGAGGCTTACTGCCTGGAGGTTGGTCAAAATTGATGGCGCAGAATCGTGCGAAGGCTCTAGCTGCTAGAAAGATTCTGTGTGAAGCCCTAAGCGTCTCGCCACCCTGTCCCGATGACATGATTGCGGCTTTAGCTGTGGTGCCGCTACCCGATGGCTCTTACCAGGCGTTGCAAACTGCTCTTCTTAACCAATACGGTATTGAAGTGCCGATCGTGCCTTGGCCTGGAGGACAAAAGCGATTGGTTCGGGTAGCCGCGCAGATTTACAACACAGTGCCGCAATATGAGTATTTGGCTCAGGCGCTCGTAGAGTTGCTAGCAACCGAGGCAGGATAAAAAGGAGGCAGCAGCCTTTGGCAAAGAGAAACTGCTAAGAAACAGATTCTTCGGGCAACTGCAATACGCGACCCCGCCAAGTCCAGCCCCAACCTGTTTCTGTCTTAATAATTGAGCCAATCGCGATCGCAGCTACCAATAGCCCCCCTAATCCACTCAGCCACCAATAGCGAGTAGAACTGCCAGAGGCTTGGTTGCCAATGCGTCGTAGGTTGTACTGGAGCAAAATTGTGACGAGAGCGACCCCAATGGCTGCGTAATCCAAGTAATCCAACCCATTCAAGGGGGCAGCAAAAACTCGATAGAGAGCGATCGCGAGTCCGAGCCAAGGCAGAGAGTAAACCACCAAGACAATCAGCGCCAGATAAAGCATCGACTTAATGCTTCGGTGCGCTCCCAAATAGAGGTTTTTAGTCCAGCCTTCCCATAGAGCCGACCAAGAGCGATACATCCGCACTTTGACAATATTGGCACCCATCACATATTGCAGCTTCAGCCCATTTTGTTTGGTGCGTCGAGCCAGTTCTACGTCCTCCACAATTTGGCTGGCGACTGCTCGATGACCGCCGAGTTGTTCGTATGCCGTCCGCTGAAACAGCATGAAAGGGCCTGCGGCAAAGGCTGTAGTTGAAGTGGGATCATTCACCTCGGCAAAGTTAAAGGCAGCAATGAGTTGGTTAAATATCAGCGGTTGCACGATCCATTCAGCCAAACAGCCACAGATCAAGCCAGGGCCGCAACTCAATAAATCGATGTTCTCCTGAATCGCCGTTTGCAACGCTGTCTCAAGCCCTTGGGGTTGTAAGCGAGTGTCTGCATCAATAAATAATAGGAAGTCACCACTGGCCTGTTCTACGCCTTGGGTACAAGCCCAATTTTTGCCAGCCCATACTTCTCCTGGGGGGCGAGACTGACCCTCCAAAACTTTCAGTCGTGGATCGTTGAGATTGGTTTGCAAAGTCTGGGCGATCGCAAGGGTATTATCCGAAGACTGGTCATCAACCACCCAGAGTTCAAGTTGCTCTGAGGACAAGTGGGTGCTGTTCAGTACCGCCAGAATGCAATCTTGAATATTCTCAGCCTCGTTGTAGGCAGGAATAAGGACTGAGACGCGCGGTAGGGTCTCCATCGCGATCGCACTTACTGGCAGGGGCTGTAGCTGGGGAGCACTGGCGATCGATTGCTGTACTCTTGCCGAAAAAAGCCCGATTCCTCCCAAAGCCAGGAGAAGGATCGCTAACAAAATCAAAGTTTTACCTTCCTCATGCGAAGCTAAGTATCAAAACCTACTGCCAATGAAAAACAATTGTTGAGCAAGTCTTACATCATCCTTTAGGAAGGATTTAGAATCGTTGCTTATAATCTGTACAGGAATCTTCGCATTCCTCAAGTGGTTCGTATTGAACCTTAAAAAATCACTGTAGAGAAGACTTCTTAATGATGCCCCGGATACTTGTTATTGATGATGATCCTGCGATTTCAGAGCTAGTGGCAGTCAACCTGGAAATGGCTGGGTACGATGTGAGCCAAGCGCCGGATGGCATTAAAGGTCAGGCCCTAGCTTTGCAATTGCAGCCAGATTTAATCATGCTGGATCTGATGCTACCCAAGGTAGACGGGTTTACCGTGTGCCAGCGCCTCCGCCGGGACGAGCGAACGGCAGATATTCCAGTCCTGATGCTGACGGCTCTGAGCCAAACCCAAGACAAGGTAGAAGGGTTTAATGCGGGTGCGGATGACTATCTTACCAAGCCTTTTGAGCTGGAAGAAATGCTGGCTAGAGTGCGAGCTTTGTTGCGTCGTACCGATCGCATTCCCCAAGCAGCTAAGCACAGTGAGATTCTGAATTACGGGCCTCTGACTTTGGTGCCAGAACGATTTGAAGCGATCTGGTTTGATCAAACGGTTAAGTTAACTCATTTAGAATTTGAACTTTTACATTGTCTGTTGCAGCGGCACGGCCAAACGGTTTCACCCAGCGAAATTCTCAAGGAAGTTTGGGGCTACGACCCAGATGATGACATCGAAACGATTCGGGTTCACGTCAGACACTTGAGAACGAAGCTAGAACCAGACCCGCGCCACCCGCGCTACATCAAGACTGTGTATGGTGCAGGCTACTGCCTAGAGCTGCCCAGCCATGAAAAGTCAGAAGATGTGGAAAAAGCTTTAGCGGAATAAGGTTACTCGTTCTACAAATTCAGTTTTCATACTCTCTAGCTCAGCCTGCGATCGCTCCTCACTAATGCAGGCTAGCTTTTGCATGGCGATCGTGCCTTAACTCAGATTAGAAAATGGCTGGAAACTTCTAAAACTCCCACACATGATTGGGATCGTTTAGAGATGCTCGAACAGATGCCAGATCAGCGAGATTCTTAAATGGACAAGATTTAGCAATCTCAACAATTGTGGACAATGCAGCACCTAACTGTTCATTATTTTGGTTAGCGACCGCTTGATCTACAACCTTGAACAAAGAACGAAAATTCTCTGCTCGCTCATCAAAAGAGTGATCGAGATAAGCCATAAGCAAATCGCGTTGAGCATTAATTTTTGCGATCGTCTCTTTTTCGTTAGCTTCAATTTCTCTGCGTTTAGTTCGTTCCTCTTCAGTAATTTGAGTACATTCCGTATAGGCCGATATGATTTGCTGCAAACATTCAGCAGGATTAACGATTTGTGTAAATATATCGGGCACTGCTCGCTTCAAAGACATGCCTACTGATTCCTTAAATTGCGGTACTTGGCTTGGATGGTAATGCTGTTTGGGTTTAAATGCCCCTGGGTATCCAAGACGGGTGTCTTCATAATCTCGGCAAGCGCTTTTACTAGCAGTGCAACTTGCTGGAATTTATGGGCATCCCTAGTCTTATTGAATGATTTGTGAGATTCAAGCTCGTTAAGGCCCAAAATGGCTTGATCGTTTAAAGTGCATACTAAATTGCTTAACTCATGGATGCGTTGATTTACCTGTCCCATGAAGTCCTTTGCGGCTTGGATTTTAGCAATAGCAATATTTATTTGAGCTTCATACTCTTTAGCCTTGGTCAAAGCTTTTTCCCCTTCGCCAGCTAGTACAAACCCACCAATTAATACGGCTGGACCAACAGTAATACCTCCCAAAACCATAGAACCTAGGGCCATTCCACCTCCTCCCGCAGCCAGTGATCCGCCACCTAGCCAAGCCAGCGTTGCATTCCAAGCAGCAGCCCCACTTAGGCTGCCTATGAGAGTTCCAGTACTGGCTACACCTACAGAGGTAGCTAATCCCATTGCACCGCCATAACCAGCAGCAGCAGCTCCTATTGCCTTTGCACCGCCTTGAAAAAATTGTTGAGCTTCTAAAGCTGCGGTTTTGTACTCTTCAATTTGTTGAACAGAAATTTCTAATCCTTCTAAAAATTCTTTATTAGCCTGGGATGCTTGCTGACCACTACGTTCAATAAATGCGACAAAACGGCCAATCGTTCGCATCATTACATCAAGCTGAAGCTGTCCATACTCCTCTGCAAGCTTGTTAGTAGCTTCTCCGTCCCGCTTCAACTGCTCAACTGCAAACTTGTGACGTTTTTGAGCCTCTTCCCCAATTTTACTGGCCTTGCTCATGTTGCTAACGCCTTCAGTACCCTTCAAAGCTCCATAAGCCGCAGTTCCTAAGGCGACAGCACCGAGGATAAGGGGAATCATGCTAGGTTCTCCAGAAGGTAAATGAATACTTTGATCTAGACTGCCCTTGAATAGTAGGACTCTAGCCTAGGCATGATGAGGAGATAGTAAATGAGTTGTGAGGATTTTAATAACAAGAAAAAACGATCGCCCAACTGTTAAGTCAAGCGATCGCGATTGGAGTAATTGCGAATGAAGGACTGCGCTAAATCAACTAGGGAGCCAGCGCGTTACCGCGTAGCAAGCTACCAATCGTTTTAGCTGTGATTTTGAGTTGAACCAAGGGGTTAGCAGGGACCACAGTTTTGTACAGGTAGCTATCAAAAGTTAGCTTCTGCACATCCATGTCAGCGCACATTTCTACAAACGCTTCACGGGTTGCGTCAGAGCGGTAGAAGACAGATTGTAGGATGTCCAGCACCTTGTAGGTGAGACCGTACATTCTGTCCCAACGCTTGATGTACACCTTCAAGTCAGCTTCAGTTGGGATGCGTTGGCCTTGGTTGGAGAATTCCACAATGGCTTCAGCACACATCCGAGCAGACTTAGCCGCAAAGTAGATCCCTTCGCCCGAAGACTTGGTAACAGTACCCGCAGCATCGCCGACGAGCGCCACACGACCCACCACGCGGCGAGGTCTGGGGTGTTCAGGAATGGGGTGAGCTTCCACCTTGATAATTTCGCCACCTTCAAGACGCTTAGCAGCACGGGCACGAATCCCTGCTTGCAGCTTCTTGATGTCAGCCTTGTTCACATGCATAGTGCCTGTGCCCACTGCTACGTGGTCGTATTTGGGGAAAACCCAGGCATAGAAGTCGGTAGAAACATCATCGCCGACATACATTTCTGCCAGATCTTGGTAGTAAGCCATTTTGTCTTCGGGCAGGCGAATCCGCTCTTGGAAGGCGATCGCATAGTTGTAATCCCCTGCATCAATGGCCTTGGCAATCCGGGAGTTTGCCCCATCTGCCCCAACTACCACATCCACTTGCAAGGTTTTTGCCGTGCCTTCTAAGCTGCCATTAGAGTGGTCAGCGTAGTGCAGTGTGTAAGGGTCTTTATTGTTGCCGGGGATCTCAAGTTTGTGGACTGTGCCATTAATCAACTTGGCACCAAGCTTTTCAGCGCGATCGCGCATAAAGCCATCTAGGACTTCCCGACGGCACATGCCGATGTACTCGCCTTCTTTGAGCGTGCTGCCAATGCTGACCTCAACATTGGAGGGTGAGATCATTTTCATTTTTCTCACCTGCCGATCAATGATGTTGAGCGGCAGATCAAATTCTTCCACCATGCAGAGAGGAATGGCTCCACCACAGGGCTTAGCGTTATCTAATTTGCGTTCGAATAAATAAGTTTCGATACCAGCTTTTGCTAATGTCTCAGCAGCGGAAGAACCTGCTGGACCGCCTCCAACAACAGCAACCCTTAGTGCCAAAGGTCTTTCTCCCAATCTCTTCTACGGCTACAAGAGAGGATAGTATCACGGACTTTTTCTCTCCAGCAGACTGAACTGGGGAGATATGACCGAAATGCAACAGACCTTAATATACCGACATGAAATTGGGATTGCAGTTTGGTCGAATTATCAGAGATGCTATCAAGAGTTTGTAACTATCAAAAGTTTGAAACTAGTAGCAAAAATATCTGTAATCTGCCGCATCTACTTACAAAATTGCAGCAGGTCGGTACAGTTCGTGCTATAAAACTACAGTAACTGCATCGGCAAACCGGGATTTTGGGTAGGATTCACTCCACCCTACGGGAACGCCAAGGGCGTACATCCTTCCGCCTTTATCCTTCCTAGGTCATTAGCAATGGGCATTGTAGTCGAAAACGTATCTAAGCAGTTCGGCAGCTTTAAAGCCGTAGATCAAGTGAGCTTGGAAGTAAAAACTGGGTCTTTGGTGGCGCTGTTGGGGCCATCTGGGTCTGGAAAGTCCACGCTGTTGCGTTTGATTGCGGGCCTAGAAAGTCCAGATGTAGGAAAAATTTGGCTGACGGGTAGAGACGCGACTCACCAAAGTGTCCAAGACCGAAATATCGGCTTTGTGTTTCAGCACTACGCCCTGTTCAAGCATTTGACAGTGCGTAAAAATATCGCTTTTGCTTTAGAGATTCGTAAAGTGCCCCCCGCCAAGATTAAAGCGCGGGTCGAAGAGTTGCTAGAACTTGTGCAGCTCCGGGGGTTGGGCGATCGCTATCCTTCACAACTTTCTGGCGGTCAGCGGCAGCGGGTGGCTCTGGCGCGGGCTTTAGCCGTGGAGCCTCAAGTATTGCTGCTAGATGAGCCTTTCGGTGCCTTAGATGCCAAAGTACGAAAGGATTTGCGGGCTTGGCTGCGGCGATTGCATGACGAAGTGCATGTAACGACCGTCTTTGTTACCCATGACCAAGAAGAGGCGATGGAAGTCTCCGACGAAATTGTGGTCATGAATAAGGGCTGTGTCGAGCAGATGGGCAGTCCTGCTGAAATCTACGATCATCCGGCAAGTGCCTTTGTCATGAGCTTCATTGGGCCTGTAAACGTGTTGCCTAGCTCATCTCGGATTTTTCAAGACAATGGTTTTGACTCAGCGCATCCAGAAGTTTTCTTGCGGCCTCAGGATGTCATGGTCGAAACTTCACCCAACGGTACGACAGTGCCAGCACGAATTAGCCGCTTAATTCATTTGGGTTGGGAAGTCCAAGCAGAATTGACGCTAGAGGATGGGCAAGTGGTCACGGCTCATCTCACACGAGAGCGCTTTGATGAGTTGAACCTAGAGCCGCAGCAGCATGTATACGTCAAACCCAAAGAAGCCAAGTCATTCCCGCTGTATTATTCCATCTAACTTGGCTTGACTCAATTGGGTGCCGTCGTTGAACATACAAGATTTTTCCTGATCCAGTCGAGCGAGCGCGGAGGGAAGCAGTGGGGAGTCGCCTAGTCTAACTTTATGAGCCGCTTTCGGCTTTAATGAGAAGGCTAATAGTCACTGCTGCCCATGAGTAGTGCTAGAGTGCTGACCTGATGCTGTGCCTAGTAACTTGGAATCGTTTGCTATGAACTGGTTGAGTTTGTCTGTCCGACAGTGGCGATCGCTGGGAAAATTTTTGGGCTTATTTAGTTTGTGTTGCTTCCTCGCCATTAGCTGCGCTCCCCGACAGACCACTCAACCTACTAGTTCTCCGGCTGCTTCTACCAACAGCGAGCGGATTGTTTTGGGCACCACAGCCAAAGTTCGGACTCTCGACCCAGCAGATGCTTACGATATTTGGGCGGGTAATCTGCTCTATAACTTGGGCGATCGCCTCTATACCTACGAAACTGGCACCACCGATCTCAAGCCGCAGTTGGCTACAGCGCTACCTCAGGTCAGTGAAGACGGCTTAACCTACAAGATTCCGTTACGGCAAGGAGTCGTGTTTCATGACGGCACTCCTTTTAATGCTGAAGCAATGGCTTTCTCCCTGCGTCGCTTTATCGAAAATGGCGGTCAACCTTCCTTCTTGCTTTCCGACACAGTGGAGTCAGTCGAGGCCACGGGCGAAAATGAGCTGACGATTAAACTGAAAAAGCCATTTGCAGCCTTTCCAAATTTGCTTGCCTTCTCAGGGGCTGTTGCAGTGTCGCCTAAAGCTTACGAGATTGGTGAAGGAAAATTTAAGCCATCAACTTTTGTTGGCACTGGCCCCTACAAGCTGGCTCAATATGGCACAGATTCGTTAAAGCTAGACGTATTTGACCAGTACTGGGGTGAAAAGCCTGCCAACCAAGGCGTGGATATTCAGAGTCTCTCTAGCCCAGCGAACTTGTACAACGCATTTCAAACAGGGGCGGTAGATGTTGCCTACCAAAACCTAGATCTCGACCAGATTCAGAGTTTGCAACAGGGGGCACAGCGATCGGGGTGGCAAGTGATCGAAGGTCGAGGCGATGGCATTTATTACCTCACCTTAAATCTGCAAGACCAGCCGTTAGACCAAGTGCTCGTACGTCAGGCTCTTGCCGCCTTAGTAGATCGTCCCCTGTTGCAACAGCGAGTATTTCAAGGCCAAGTGGAGCCACTTTACAGTTTGATCCCTTCTAGCCTCGATGCCTACAGCCCCGTATTTCAGAAGTCCTATGGGGATGGGGATGTCGCTAAAGTGAAAGAATTGCTAGCCAAAGCAGGCTACTCCAAGGACAAGCCGTTACAACTAGAGCTTTGGTATCGTTCTAACCTCACCAGTAATGAACTAGTAGCTACGACCCTCAAGGCTTTAGCCGCCCAGAGGCTAGAGGGTGCCATGACCATTGACCTCAAAAGTGTAGAATCGGCCACTGCCTACCAGAACCTGGACAAGGGAGCGTATCCCATTTTTCTTTTGGACTGGGTTCCTGACTTTTTAGATGCCGACAACTATATTCAGCCGTTTTTAGCCTGTGCCAAAGGCTCAGAAGCCACAGGTTGCCACGAGGGAGCTAGCAAAGGCCAAGGCTCCTTCTACTACAGCGATCGCGTCAACCAACTGATTGACCAAGAGCGCCAAGAACAAGATCCGCAAGCTCGCCAAAAAATCTTCGCTGAAATCCAAAATATTCTGGTAAACGATGTGCCCTTTATTCCGCTCTGGCAAAACAAAGAGTATCTGTTTGTCCAAAAAGGGATAGAAGGAGCACGCCTAGAAGCGACACAGAAGGTTCCCTTTAGCTCAATCAACAAATAGATTCTATTTATGTCTCGCTCAAAAGCGCTCCAATATTACATCGTCGCCCGTTTGCTCTTAGCTCCCTTAATGCTGTGGACTATTACCACTGCTGTATTTCTCTTGTTGCGGGCGACTCCTGGCGATCCGGTGGATGTAATTTTGGGGCCAAGAGCACCAGAAGCGGCGAAGGCAGCACTCCGCGTACAACTCGGATTGGATTTGCCGCTGTTGCAGCAGTACTTCAATTACTTGGGTGATTTGCTGCGTCTAGACTTGGGTACTTCGCTGACGAGTCGGGGCCAATCGGTCCGGGAAATCATCCAAGCCTATTTTCCTGCCACTGTGGAGTTGGCGGTTTTTAGCATGGCGATCGCGCTGGTGGTTGGCGTTGGGGTCGGTATTCTCTCAGCTTCTAAGCCTGATAGCGTCTTTGATGTGGGCGGACGGCTGTTTGGCATCATTACTTACTCGGTGCCGTTATTTTGGGCAGGCATGTTGTTGCAACTAATCTTTGCGGTACAACTGCGTTGGTTTCCTTTAGGGACAAGGTTCCCAGCTACTATTCCGGCTCCTCAAGGCCCCACAGGGCTTTACACCATTGATAGTTTGCTCAGTGGCAACCTGATGCAGTTTGGAGTCGCCCTCTACTATCTGGCTTTGCCCTGCCTTACTTTAGGAATTTTGCTCAGTGGTATTTTTGAGCGGATGGTGCGCGTGAATCTGAAGCAAACCTTGAAAGCAGATTATGTAGAAGCTGCTAGAGCCAGAGGAATTTCTGAGGGTAAGATTCTGTGGTCGCACGCTCTCAAAAATGCTCTGATTCCTGTGATTACAGTTTTAGGGCTGACTCTAGCTGCAATGCTGGGCGGGGCCATTTTGACAGAAGTTACCTTTTCCTGGCCAGGGTTAGCTAATCGGCTGTACGAAGCAATTTCACTCCGCGATTATCCGACGGTGCAAGGAATTGTAGTATTTTTCGCGGCGATCGTGGTTCTGGCGAGCATCGCGATTGATCTGTTGAATGCTTATGTTGATCCCCGAATCCGTTACTAAGGGGTACTTACAGGAACAAAACCCTGGCTAGAAGGGAGCGATCGCCTACCTATAACATGACCGGAATCGGGCCAATGGGCGCATCTAATGGTTGGGGGAGTCCGAGAATAAGGTTAATGACTCCTGGGAGAACAAGGCATCAAAGCGCTGATTGACCCAAGCTAAACGCAGATGCAGCAAATGGTTGAAGCCATCCTCACTCCATCGCATCCCAACGCCTTTGAAGCGCTGAGCAATCAGCCACTTACAAGCACTCTCAACCATCCCGGAGCCAATCGGCCAACCCTGCTTTTTGAACTTCCGATAGCACAGATGCTCCTGATGAGTACTGAGATAATCATGCACTTGTTGCAAGGTTGCTTTGGCCGAGACAGGGGTAGAGCGATAACGCAATAAGCAGTTGAGTTCTTTAATAATGCGATGCCCATAACCGTGACGCAGTTGATGTCGTAGCCGCTCAAACCACGCTTGTGGGGTACGGTGAGGCACCGTGTTGCCGTACGCTTGAGCGGCTCGCCAGAGATGTGCCGAGGCATGGTAGAAATCCAAGATGCCCACCGCAACAGGTGCGAAGCTCTGCTCGTACAACCGCCAGAATCCTTGTGCCCCATCACTGAGCCACACGACCTGGGAAGTGCTCTCTATGCTTTGTCTCGCTGCTTCCAGTTGCAGACGCACTTGCAGGGCATCTATAGTACCGAGTACGGCAACGAGGCGATGTTGCCTCAACTCTGTCCTGGTTTTTCCCGCTCGGTTGGTTGTCGTGCCCAAACGAGTCAGCAAACCCACTTTCACTTCTCGCCACACAATGCTGCCTTTGGCGCTCCCAGGAGTGGGCCGCAGTGGCACCGTCACGCCATCAGCGGCAATGACCAAAGGCAAGGCAGCCAAAGTTGCATCGAGCGGCTCAGCTTGGGGTGGATGTCCCGGCGCTAACGATTGGAGTTCTGATTCTAGATGCTGAGTGGCTCGCTTGCCAAAGGTTTGCACCCACTGCCAAAGCGTGGCATCACTGAGATGAACGCCACTCAGTTGAGCTAATAGTTCTGCGGCCAACTCGAAGGGTAGAAGGACCGCTAAGAGACACCCCAAACGCATCAATTCCATCGAGGTTTGCTGATAAGGCTCGATGCCCAACTCTTGGTCAAAGGGAACTTGCTGACTCCCAGGACAATGATGGGGACATCGTCCAACTCGCCGTTTCCATTCCACCCATCCAACGAGGGTGAGCATCCGACGTCCCACCCAACCCTTGCTTTGCAGGGGATGACCACACTGAGTACAAGCACCCCAGGTCTCTGCTTGCTGAGCTCTTTGATGCAACTGTTGTTCAACTAGCACCTGAGCGACGTATCGTCCGATCTGCCAAGCTGTTATGACGAGACTGGCAAGAGTAGTACTAGTTTGAAGTTTCTCGTCCCAGCGTTGCCACGCCAGTTCTTGAGAAGGGTGGGATGGGTTGAGCGTTAACATGGAAGTAGTTTTTGTAGTTAGAGGGCAAGCCCAGCCAGGTTTGTCCTTTTTTGTGGTCTCTTCCATTCTCGCGAATCCATCCAGTACTCCCCCAACCACTAGATGCGCCCCGGGCCAATCGCACGGTTGATGATCTAGCTCCAGTAGATCGCAAATTCTCTAAGAAAAGGGTAGGGTCAGGCTAAAAGCATTAGATCAAGCCATGACGACCTACCCATCCTCATTCTCTCCTGCTCCCGCTTTAACCGACGAAGGGACACTGGAAGCCGCCCTTGATTGTCTACTCGAGTCTGTTCCACTGAACATGGAAGGTGGATACACCCCCCAAGACCTATTCGAGATCCTGCTACGCGCTGCCAGTCGAGGGGATAGCATCGAACACACGGCTCAACGCTTACAAGGCGTGCCTAGTGGTAATGGTATCCGCTATCACTTGGACAAATTAGATGAGATGGCGACCTTGGAGAGCCAACTTAATGCGGCGCTGCAAAGCCGAATTCCACCCAAGATTCGCAGAAAAAAGCATCCCCTTGCTATCGACTTACACTTGATTCCCTACTACGGCAACCCGAGTGAGGTGGAGGCTCCCTACATCTACCGCTCTCAAGCTAAAGCTGGAACTACCTCATTCTTTGCCTATGCCACCGTCTATGTCGTCTGTCGTCACAAACGTGTGACCCTGGGGATTCATGCAGTGCATCGGCAAGAAACCTTAGTGGCGACCCTGACTTATTTGCTCGCGAGGTTGAGTCCGCTGCGCGTCCGGGTCAAACGGCTTGACCTGGACCGAGGGTGTTATAGTGTCCCTGTCATCCGTTGGCTGAAGGCATTGCAGATTCCCTTCCTGATGCCTGCGGTGATTCGGGGCAAAACTGGAGGAACCCGTCAACTGCTAAGGGGACGGCGCAGCTACCAGACCCGCTACACCCTCAACAGCCCCCAGTATGGTTCGGTCAACTGTCAGATGCGGGTCATTTGTAACTATTACAAAGGGCTGAAGGGCAAGCATGGGATTCAATACACTGTCTATGTACTGCACCGGGTGAAGGTTGCCCTGCACCAGACCCATCGGCATTACAGAGACCGTTTTGGCATTGAAACCAGTTACCGCATTAAAAACCAGTGTCGCATCCGCACCACGAGTAAAAATCCTGTAACCCGCTTTCTGTTTGTTGCTCTAGCGTTTGTCCTAGTCAATCTTTGGGTGTATTTGCTGTGGTTCTTTATCAGTTGGACACAACGAGGAGGGCGAGTGGTTTACCGAGAAGTGTTTGCACTCAAGACAATGCTGGAATTCCTGTCCCAGGCAGTGGAGCGGCATTTTCCAGTCATCACAGCAATCTACTTACCCGCTCTGGAATGAATTTGCGATCTACTGAGCTCTGCATTAAGAATATCTCTCGAATGGGTGAATTTGCTCAGACTGGAATTACAACTAAGGTAGGTAGGAACAGCCTGCTACCTGACTGAGCAATCGATGATTTCACTCTTTCGGCTCGTCCGGATGCAGGAGGTAAAAGTTTGGCAGTTAAGCGAAGTTATATATAGAGCCAAACATTCCTTGGAGGCAAGGAATATGAAAAGAGAACTATTAGCAGCCACAGCACTATTGACCACATTGTGGATAGCTGTGCCAGCGCAAGCAGAGAACCCTGAACACGTCAGACAGTTACTGACCAGCAAAATCTGTGGAGGCTGTGACTTAAGCGGCGCTGATTTAAGAGGCGCTAACTTGTCAGAAGCTCACTTGATTGGAGCTGACCTCAGAGGTACAGACTTACGAGGAGCAACTCTGACTCGTGCCAATCTAGAAGGCGCTGATTTGACAGGCGCTAACTTACAAGGTGCTAGCTTGGCGGCTGTGTTTGCCAGTGATGCGGTGTTTAACCAGGCAAACCTGAACTTCGCTAATCTGAGCAGCGCTCAGCTGTATCACACCAACATGCAGGGTGCCACCATTAATGGAGCCAATCTTGCAGGCACAGAGCTTTTTGGCACCAATCTCAACATCGGTGGCGATTAAGCCAAGCCAATGTCCGTTAAACTAGCGTCCTTACCTGAGCGTAGCTTTGAATCTTAGTCGCTAGCCTTAAGGTGCTTTGCTGCTTTGAGCTTGGGTCGCTTGCTCAATTTGCTGAGTAAAGTGATCCTGTTGGTAATTTAGCTGTTGAGCTAAAGTGAGACCTTGCTGAAAAGCAGTCACGGCTTGGGGATATTCTTGTCGCGCTACGTGAATCTGGCCTATGGTGTCGTAGGCATTCATTCTGCCATAGACATTGTAGGATTGGGCTTCCACATCGACTAGGAACGTGTAAATCCGTAGGGCCGCTTCTAGATCTTTCTGAGCGCGATAAAGTGCGCCCAGACGTTTCAGTGCTTCACTGGCGTGGGCAAATTGCTGTAGTGACTGTGCTAGGAGGTAGGCAGCTTGATAGTTTTCTATTGCCTGGGGACGTTGGCCTAGAGCCTGATAATTATCTGCGATCGCTAGCTTTACTCTAGGTACCTGAGTCGGATCTTGAGTTTGGTAAAGATTAATCAGTTCCTGTTCAACCGCGATCGCGGGTTCTGGCTGTTTACCTTGTTCGTAAATATAGGCGAGTTGTTGCAGCAAGCTAATTTCACTCAACGTTCGCTCAGGAGTCGCCCCGGGAAGACTGCCTCGGTTACGCACCAGAGTCAGGAGTTGCTGATAAGTTGCCGCAGCATTGGTGTAGGAGAACCAATTCACGTGAAGCTGACCAATGGTATCTAAAATACTTGCTTCTGCGGCCAAATCTTGCTGCTGACGAACTGCACCCAAGATTTGTTCATATACAGTTACCGCTAAATCTTTAGCCCGCAATTGCTGATAAGCCTGCCCCAGCGATCGCCACAGAGTTACATCGCCAGAGGATGAGGCTTGTTGTTGAATAGCTTGTAATCTTTCTGTAATTTGCCTGACATCTGTGGTGCGGTTTTCTTCCCAAGCAATAGTGCCCACCCGACTCAAGGCTGCTACTTCTTCCAATGGCCCTAATACTCGTCGTAGCCGCAATTCTCGATACCAAGTTTCAAAAGCTGCCTCTGGTTGGTCTGCTTGAAATTGTTTAGTAGCCTGGGTGTTGAGTTCATCCAAGGCAGTTCTTAAAGTTTGCTGCTCCTGGGGTGTGAGTGGGCGATCGCCCGTTTGAGTTTCGGGTAACAGTGGGTCAGGAGTTTTCAGCTCTAAAGGATTGGGCGGAAACTCGTCGGGTGAGACAGTCTTTTGGGCAAAGGCGGTAGGAGTGTAGCTACTTAGACAAAGCACCACAATGGCGGTGATAATGTGACTGCGCTGGAAGTGTGGCGCTCGTAGCCAGTGAATACTGGCCAGCCGCTTAAGAGAAACAAAAGGGAAAGTCATAGTTGAGGTGAGTTGCTGCATCCTAGTTAAAGCAAGCATCTTAAATAAAGCAGAATCTAATTCTGGCCTGAAAGTTTCTAGATTTAGTATCTGGATTGGCCTACTACGAGGTCTGCCAAGAGGCAAAACTGGTCTGACGAAATTGAGCAGGCTTTAAGGTAAGCTGGAAGAACTTTTAACAAAACGCATTAAAGTACAGAGATAGCGTGGCATAATGTGCCTTTGTTTGTGATACAGGCGGTGACGTCCCAAATCAGTAGTTTAAGTCCTTGAACCACCTAATTAATTAGGACTGCTACTGGGAAGCCTGAGCATAGACAGGTTCATGAATATAGATATAGTTGCCAGATAGTTACAGCTGTAAAGGTAAGCCCAGGTAAAGGTAAGCCTGCTTGTCAGCATTCTACGGCGGGTGCTGAAGCGAAACCCTGAATGTTTTGGTTGCATACATACAAGAGTGGCGAGTGAGGAAAGCGTGAAGATTTTGGTTGTTGGCAATGGGGGGCGTGAGCATGCCCTAGCCTGGAAGCTACTGCAATCTGATCGAGTGAAGCAGATTGTTTGCGTACCAGGAAATGGCGGAACTGCGACCTTAAATCGTTGCCAAAATCTGGCCCTACGAGTAGATGACTTTGAGGGTATGGCCCGCTTTGCGCTCGTCCACAACATCTCCTTAGTAGTTGTAGGTCCTGAACTTCCTTTGTCATTAGGAATTACAGACTACTTACGACAGCAAAACATTACTGTTTTTGGCCCTACTCAAGCAGGTGCCCAAATTGAATCGAGCAAGGCTTGGGCTAAAGAGCTGATGGCAGAGGCAGGGATTCCCACGGCTAAGGCGGCTGTGTTCACTGAAGCAGCACCTGCTCAAGCTTATGTAGCAGCTCAAGGTGCCCCAATTGTGGTCAAGGCCGATGGTTTGGCGGCAGGTAAAGGCGTGACCGTGGCAATGACTGTTGAAGAAGCGCAAGCTGCGATCGCTGACGCCTTTGACGGTCGGTTCGGAGAGGCAGGTCATCGGGTTGTAATCGAAGAATGCATGACCGGGCAAGAAGTCTCTATACTCGCCCTCACTGATGGCTTGACGATTCGGCCTCTACTCCCCGCACAAGACCATAAGCGAATTGGGGATGGAGACACCGGAGCCAACACAGGCGGAATGGGAGCCTACGCCCCAGCGCCCATTATGACCCCAGAATTGATGCAGCGGGTTCAACGGGAGGTGTTGGAACCTGCGATCGCCACGCTACGACAACGAGGCATTGACTACCGAGGTGTGCTCTACGCAGGGTTGATGATTACCCCAGAAGGTGAGCCTAAGGTAATCGAATTTAACTGCCGCTTTGGCGATCCAGAAACTCAAACGATTTTGCCGCTTCTAGAAACTCCTTTGGCTGATCTGCTAATGGCTTGTGCGCAAAAGCGCTTGGGAGAGATGCCACCGATTGCTTGGAAGTCCGGTGCTGCGGCCTGTGTCGTGATGGCGGCTGGGGGGTATCCAGGTGCTCATCAGAAAGGCCAGGTAATTACTGGGATTGGAGAGGCTGAAGGGATTGGGGCTGTAGTGTTCCATGCAGGGAGCCAACTGAAACACCAAAAGATTTTGAGCGATGGCGGCAGAGTGTTGGGTGTAACGGCGACTGGAAACAACTTTGACGAGGCGATCGCCAATGCTTACCAAGCAGTAGAGCGCATTCAGTTTGAAGGAGCCTACTACCGCCGCGATATTGGGCACCGAGTCCGCACAACTAGCACCAGCACCCCTCTCAGCTAAGGATTTCACCATAGCGCCCAGTGCAAGCGCCTAGTTCAAGGACATTCGACCGGAGAGCAGAGCACCCTTAAGCAGCGATCTCCTAGAGGAACATGTATAAAATATAGATACTTAAGCGCTTCTATAGAAACTGTGGCTGTGAGACAGGAAGTTCTGGGAAGCCTTGAAGGTATCACTATCCTCGTTGCGTAGATTAACCTTGCTGGCGCTTTTAAAGACAATTAGAGAAATTTTGGCTCGCTGGTGGTCTGAGTTTACCCTCCAGACCAAGCTGATGGCAGCTGCTACCTTGGTCGTGTCACTGATTATGAGTGGCCTCACCTTCTGGGCAGTCAACACGATTCAACAAGATGCTCGGTTGAATGACACTCGCTTTGGTCGGGATTTGGGTCTACTCCTGGCAGCCAACGTTGCCCCTCTGATTGCAGACGACAACCGGACGGAGCTGGCTCGTTTTACGCATCGCTTCTATAGCAGCACTTCTAGCATCCGCTACATGCTCTACGCCGACGAGGATGGCAACATCTTTTTCGGCATTCCCTTTTCTGAGTCGGAAGTACAGAATTCGCTCACGATTCGACGGCGCATTCAACTCCCCGATAACTACGCTGAGCACTCGGAACTGCCAATGGTGCGCCAGCACCTGACCCCTGATGGCGAAGTCACCGATGTGTTTGTGCCCCTGTTGCATGAAGGCAAGTATCTAGGGGTTTTAGCGATCGGCATTAACCCCAACCCAACGGTCGTTATTTCTTCTAATCTCACTCGCGATGTAACGATCGCAGTTTTTGTCTCAATTTGGGTCATGGTGATTTTGGGGGCCGTGTTTAATGCCCTCACAATTACAAAACCCATTAAAGAACTGCTAGTTGGCGTTAAAAATATTGCGGCTGGAAACTTTAAGCAGCGAATTGATTTGCCTTTAGGCGGAGAACTCGGCGAATTAATCCTCAGCTTCAATGACATGGCGGAGCGATTGGAACGCTATGAAGAACAAAACATTGAAGAACTAACCGCAGAGAAAGCCAAACTGGAAACCTTGGTCTCAACGATTGCGGATGGCGCAGTGTTGCTAGATGCCAGTATGCATGTCGTGTTAGTGAACCCTACCGCTCGGCGCATTTTTGGCTGGGACGGTAAAAATCTAATTGGGGCCAATGTGCTGCACCACTTACCCGCGTCGGTGCAAGTGGAGTTAAATCGGCCTCTATACCAGTTGACGGCGGGCGATCGCGAAGGAGCAGAGTTCCGGATTACACTGCTAGAACCCACTAGCCGCACAGTGCGAGTTTTGCTAACTACTGTGTTTGACCAGTACCGCGAGAATGTCAAAGGCGTTGCCATCACCGTTCAAGACATTACCCGCGAGGTTGAGTTAAACGAAGCCAAAAGCCAGTTCATCAGCAACGTTTCTCACGAGTTGAGAACACCGTTATTCAACATCAAATCGTTCATTGAAACCTTGCATGAATATGGCGAAGAACTTACCGAGGAAGAGCGATGCGAATTTTTAGAGACGGCTAATCGAGAGACCGATCGCCTAACTCGTTTGGTGAATGACGTTTTAGATTTATCGCGTTTAGAATCCTGTAAGCGCTACCACTTCGAGGCCGTAGATGTCAGTCAACCCATTGAGCAAACTTTACGAACTTATCAGCTCAATGCCAAAGACAAAGGCATCGAACTAAGCCACGAAATTGAACCAGACTTGCCTGCGGTCGTCGGTAACTATGATTTGTTGCTGCAAGTGTTTGCCAATCTGGTTGGTAATGCGCTGAAGTTTACGGAGTCTGGTGGCAAAGTCGCGATTCGGGCCTATGTGCTGCAACCACAGCTACGCCTCAAGTCAACGCCCCTGCAAAACCAACCGCGTGCTGTTCGCATTGAAGTGTCTGATACAGGAATTGGCATTGATCAAGAAGATCAAGAAGCCATCTTTGATCGTTTCTTTCGGGTGGAAAACCGAGTTCACACTCTAGAAGGAACAGGTTTGGGCTTGTCAATCGTGCGAAATATTATTGAAAAGCACTACAGCTCTGTGCATTTAGTCAGTGAAGTCGGTGTGGGTACAACCTTCTGGTTTGATTTAGCTGTCTTTCAGGAAGAAGCCACATTAGTAAACACCTCACCTGCATTAGATCATGCGGGTAATGCCAGTGTCGCTTCAGTGCCTGCTACTTTGCCTTAGCTTTTCGCCCTTAGATTTTTGCTTTGAGACCACCGCTCTAACTACAGCGATAGTAATAAACTAACCACAACCAAGCCAACAAGCGCTAACCAACCTGCATTTCGCTTCACCCAGTTTTTGATCTGACCTAAACGAGAACTCTGGCTTACGCTTCCTGTTTTGAGCGAGGTAGTGCTCTTGCTACGGTCTTGGTACAAAGTGCACTCTTTCGCGTGAGGCCGTTGCGGAAAATTACAAGTGTCATCATCGTGGTACGTACAGGTATCACACAAGTAAGCTTCTCCAGCAGCTCGATACAACGGAATCCCAGGATGGCCGTAAGCCTTCAACGCCAGATGACAGTACGGGCAGGTGACAGCTTGTGACTCAACAGTTTGGTTGCAGCGGGGGCATTCAGGCATGACAGAGAAAATGTGTGGTCTTTTCCGTATGCTAGCCTAGCGCTAGAGAGCCTCAGAAGAAATTTGGAGTGTTCGCAGTAGCAGATTACGACTGAGCAAACTTCCGCACTTGATACTCACCTGCTTCAATAATCGGATAGCTGCCAGCTAACTCTTGGGCAAACCGCTGCTCTATTGCGGCTAGGCGATCGCTAGGCACAGCTTTCCAAGTTTCTTTACTAGCCCAGCGAATCACCAAAACAACTTCTGTAGAATTTCCTGGGTTAATCCAGACTTCTTTACCCAAAAAACCAGGATACTCTGCCAGGAAAGCAGTCCAAATCTCAGCATCCTTTTGGATGTACTGCTCTCGCATTTCAGGAGCAACCTTAATTTTGAGCCACTCGATTACCATAAACACGCTAGTTTCAATATTCCTGCAAATGAGTGAAATGATCGAGCGTCATAAAACACCAATGAGCGTGACGACTCGATTGCAACACCCTGAGCCTACAGATAGTCAACTGTGTTTTGCGACGCAGACAGGTTAGGAACGCTGTAGATTTGACAGAATAAAGCTGTAGGCTAGCTTCAGTCAGATGGGAAGAAAACACATAGGACTTTATTAATTACATAAAAGCCTACGTTTAGCTACTGTTTCAAAGGCGTAACTTCGAGAAATCGCATGGATAACAATAACTTCGTCAAGCAACTACTTATGATTGGGATTGGTACAACCTCTCTAGTGGCGGAGAAGCTGCGGGAGGTGAGTGACGAGTGGGTAAGAACCGGCCAGCTCAATCCCGAACAGGCGAAAAAGTTTGTGGATGACTTGATGACTCATCTCAAGTCCGAACAAGGCAACTTAGATGTTCAGATGCAACGTCAGCTCCGCAATGTTCTCCAAGACTTGGGCGTGCCTAAGCAGTCTGAAATGGATGAGTTACGCGGTCGGCTCGATCGCCTAGAGCGGCAAGTCCGGGACTTGGAAAATAAACTGTGGCGTTAAAGGGCATTTCAAGATAGGCGATCGCAGCATTCAACTCAGAGCTTAAACTGAAAAACATACGCTAACCTATAACAGCAACGTGCTGACCGCTAAGTTAGTAGTATTTTCGATGCTAGGAGGAACAGAATTTTGCGAGAAATTTTAGTGAGTTTGGGCGTGATGCTGGTTTGCTGCGTCCTATTACTCGTGGCACAGATTGGTGGTCGCAGCCCTGCGATCGCTGGAGAACTTCAAAACTCGCCAGCCCAACCCGTGGCGGTAGAAACAATTAGTCAGAACTTGATTGCTGAAAAGCCTGCATCTGCATCCGCAGAGGAATCCAAAAATACTGAGGTGGTAATGGATAGTAATGATGTCGTCACAACTCCTTCTGGTTTGCAGTACGTGGATCTAGAGGAAGGCACAGGTGCTACGCCTCAGACTGGGAAAACGGTGGTGGTTCACTATACCGGAACCCTAGAAGACGGCAAGAAATTTGACAGCTCGCGCGATCGCGGTCAACCCTTCAGCTTCAAAATTGGGGTCGGTCAGGTCATTAAGGGTTGGGATGAAGGCGTTGGTACCATGAAAGTAGGTGGTCGCCGCAAGCTGATTATCCCTGCTGAGCTGGGTTATGGAGCTAGAGGTGCGGGTGGTGTGATTCCACCTAACGCCACCTTGCTGTTTGATGTCGAACTGCTAAAAGTTAGCTAGCAAGCCTGAAAATTACCTGAAAATTATGTTTGTCTCAGTAGGGCTCACACGGGTGGGCTCTACAAAAGCTTTGAGCACTATTTCAGATTGGCAATGACATTGGACAGAGTAGTTGCCATTGAGTCAATGCTATAGTGCCTGATGCATCGCTCTCGGGCCTGAATACCTCGCTGATTGGCTTCCTCTAAGTTTTGAAACATCCAACTTATTTTTTCAGCGATCGCTTCAGGAGAGCTAGGTTCAACTAGATAGCCTGTCTCGCCTAAAATTTCAGGAATGTCGCCTACTTTAGTAGACAAAATAGGCTTTGCCATAGCCATCCCATCCGTCAGCTTGAGCGGAAATTGTGCCTGTGCTGCGGGCGTATCTCGCTGAGGAACCACAATAATGTGGGCTGCCGAAACGACTTCTGGCATTAATTGATGAGGCGTTTTTGGCAGTTGAATCATCCAGCGGCCCCACCGCTGGGTTAGTTGCGCATCATAGTCATCATAGGGACTGCCACCTACAATGACGAGTCGCAAATCTGGTTGATTGAGGCGATCGAGCGCCATTAACACATCTTCAATGCCTTTATAAGGTCGTGGTGCACCCGGAAACATGAGGATACGGTAGTTAGATAAGCCATATTTGGCTCGGCTTTCTACTGGGTCATGGTTTTGAGGATCGAATAGCGAAGTATCTTTGCCATTCGGGACGTAAATACCACCAAATCGTTTTTGCAAGAACTGGGTGTGGAGTGTGACTGCGTCAGCGTATCGCACTAACCGCTCCATGCCTGCCAAGTAAAGGGGGTGGTCTGGAGATCTAAGTGCTCCGTCAGGCTTGAGAATGTCCCGACCTAATTGTTTTGCCGTAGGGCGGTATCGCCACTGATCTCCGCCATGCCAACTGAGTTCCCAGTCATCAATATCTAGAATGACAGGCCGACGATTTAGGAGTTTGTTAAACAGGGATAAGCCAAAACTACTAGCCTTGAGCTTAATGGCGTAAACGATATCGCCATCGACTTTTGTTAACAGTTGCTTGGCTGAGGTGAAAAATTTTGGATAAGTTCCGCCCACAATTTGGCGAATAGCAATGTCAGAGGTTGTAGCGATCGGATCGTTTGCCTCGGCCTCGGACACAAACCCCAAAATCTCTACGTCGTAATTTAGCTTTTTAAGCGCCTGGGACAGCAAGAAAGGGCGAACTGCTCCTCCCCACCTGCCAGCTCCACTTTGGGACAAATCACCCACAATGAGTGAAATCTTTGTGGTTTTAGTTGCCGAAACAATCACAAACTTTTACTAGTTAATAGTTCGTCTAGTTGATTTTAGACGCTTATTGCAGGATTCCAGGTTTAGCTCGTCGCAAGAGCTGTAATATTAGGAGCCTACTTACAGTTCCTTAAAGCGTAAGAACTAATTAGTCGGCTAATTTTAAACGACCTGTTTGTAGATAGTCAAAAATTAAGTTAATCTGCCGACGGTCTTGGTTAGAGAGTTGAGAGTCGGAAAGAATTACAGATGTTAGCTGCAAATGCTCTTGGCGGCTGAGTTGCCCTGATTCAATAATTCGCTCTGTAATCGTTTTTATACTCAGGCTCGACTTGCTTTGTGCTGTCCAAACCATACGAATAAATTGTCCTGATATAGCTTGTTGGGTTGCACTGAGGCACGCCTCATAAAGCTATTGTCTTTGCTCTAACTACGGAATTTGACAAAGTTGCAATGAGAACAAGTAAAGACTTGGTGAATTTGCTAAGTTCTCTGGGTTCACTTTCTGTCCTGGCTTATAGCAATTCTAAGGATGTAAAGACTCGATTAATTTGGGGAATTCGATCTTGATTCCAGGGTAGTGTTTTGTCAGTTCAAACAAACCAGACTAGGATGAGACAAGCCCAGGAATAGAGACTGATGCAAGTTTATCGACTCCCAGCCCTCTCTGATAATTACATTTTTGTTCTGCATGCGCCGGAACAGCGGATCGCAGCGGTGGTAGATCCAGCGGAAGCTCAGCCAGTCTTGAAGTGCTTGGCTCAGCTTGATGCAGAACTGGTGGCAATTTTTAATACTCATCACCACAGCGACCACGTGGGTGGAAATGCGGAACTACTGAATAGATTTCCCAGGCTAAGTGTATATGGGGGAGAGGGCGATCGCGGGCGTATTCCGGGACAACAAAAGTTTCTCCAAGAAGGTGATCGCGTTTTCTTTGCTAACCGAGAAGCAGAAGTGCTGTTCGTCCCAGGGCATACCCGTGCCCATATTGCCTACTACTTTCCACCTACCCAACCAGAAGAGGCGGGAGAACTATTTTGTGGGGATACGCTCTTTGCGGGTGGCTGCGGTCGCTTGTTTGAGGGGACTCCGGCGCAGATGGTACAGTCTTTAAGCAAGTTACGGGCTTTGCCAGACAACACGAGGGTTTGGTGCGCCCATGAATATACTCTGAAGAATTTACAGTTTGCCTTTAGTGTAGAAAGCAGCAACTTGGATTTGCAAACTCGCTTAGCTGAGGTAGAGGCGATGCGTCAGCGTTTGGAAGCGACTATACCCTCAAATTTGGGTTTGGAAAAACGCATCAATCCTTTCCTAAGATGGGATTTCCCTAGTGTCCAAAGAGCACTCAAGCTGGCTGAGCCAGTAGAAACTTTCGCTCGTTTACGGGAACTCAAGGAGCAGTTTTAGGGAGTAGTGGCACCTCTGCAAGAGTTCGCTGACAAAATCTAATGTCAGGAGATCTAGAAGTCGGCAGAAATTGAGCAGTCGTTAAGCTTGCGATCGCCTCTCACATTTCGATACGATAAAGTGTTCTGATGACAGCGACAACACCTCCCAAGGTACGCACAGTTAATCACAGGAAAGATCATGGCGAAACGTGTTCAGTTAGTTTTAAGTCGGGATGTTAGCAAGTTAGGGAGAACTGGTGATCTGGTAGAAGTCGCTCCCGGCTACGCTCGCAATTACTTAATTCCTCAAGGCTTTGCGGTTAAGACCAACCCTGGCATTCTCAAGCAAGTAGAGCGCCGTAGAGAGAAAGAGCGTGTACTACTGCTTGAACAAAAGCAGCAAGCTGAAACGCAAAAAGCAGCTCTAGAAAAGGCAACGCGCTTCACCATCCAAAAGCAAGTAGGCGAAGGAGATGCCATCTTCGGTACCGTTACAGCTCGTGAAGTAGTGGAAGCAATTCAAGCAGCAACCGGAGAAGATGTCGATCGCCGCGAAATTTCTCTACCCGATATCAATAAGGTGGGAGTTTATAGAGCTGAAATCAAGCTTCATCCCGATGTTTCTGCGGTAGTAGAAATTGAGGTTGTCGCTAGCTAAGTCTGGTTAGCTAATTCTTACCGCTTGGAGTCGGTAGAATTCTGATATACATAACAGGCTAGTATGTGAGGCCCCGTAGAGGCTGCAACTGACCAGTTTTGTTCTTCAGTGCAGGACGGGTGAGTCAGCCGCTCATCCGTCTCATTTGATCCAAACCTTTTTGCAGTTGTCCCTGTTATGGTTCACGACTTAAGTTTTCAACCGCTGAGCGATCGCCTGCCGCCGCAAAATATTGACGCTGAAGAAGCCATCTTGGGCGGTATCTTGCTCGATCCAGAGGCCATCAACCGAGTCATTGATGTTCTGCGGCCTGAGGCGTTTTACATTAGTGCTCATCAAGAAATCTATCGAACAGCGGTCACGCTCCATAGCCAAGGTAAGCCGACCGACCTGATGAGCATCACCAGCTGGTTGCAAGATCACAGCCTGCTGGAAAAAGTTGGGGGGCAAAGCCGACTTGCTCAACTGGTGGATCGAACAATCAGTGCTGTCAACATTGACCAGTATGCTTCGCTGGTCATGGATAAGTATTTGCGCCGCAAGTTGATTCAGGTTGGCACTGAGATCGCGCAGCTCGGCTATGAAACCAATAGCGAACTAGTCAAGATCCTCGATCAATCCGAGCAAAAAGTTTTTAGCATCACTCAAGACCGCCCGCAACAAGGTCTAGTCCCGACTTCGGATATTCTCACCGACACTTTTTCCGACATTGAAAGCCGCTCCTTAGGCATGGTGATGCCAGGGATTGCGTGTGGTTTCTATGATCTGGATGCCATGACTCAAGGTTTCCAGCGATCGGACCTTGTGATTGTGGCGGGTCGTCCGTCAATGGGAAAAACCAGTTTCGTTTTGAATATTGCTCGGAATATTTCGGCATTCCATAAGCTACCTGTAGCAGTTTTTAGCTTAGAGATGTCTAAGGAGCAGTTGGTTTACCGCTTACTTTCTAGTGAGTCTCGAATTGAGAGCGGTCGCTTACGCTCTGGGCGGATCAGCCAGACCGAATGGGAACCTTTGGGGCATGCCATCAGCACCTTATCGCAGCTGAATGTTTACATCGACGATACGCCGGACATCAGCGTCACAGAGATGCGCTCCAAAGCCCGTCGCTTGCAAGCAGAGAACGGCAAACCTTTGGGACTCGTATTGATTGATTACTTGCAGCTAATGGAGGGTAGTGGTTCAGAGAACCGAGTGCAAGAGTTGTCGAAAGTAACTCGCGGCTTGAAGAGTCTAGCGCGGGAACTAGGTGTTCCAGTAATTGCTCTGTCTCAGTTAAGCCGAGGGGTGGAATCTCGTACTAACAAGCGACCTATGATGTCCGACCTGAGGGAGTCGGGGTCGATCGAGCAGGACGCGGATTTAATTATGATGATTTATCGGGATGAGTATTATAACCCAGACACGCCTGATCGCGGGGTTGCTGAGGTGATTATTACTAAGCATCGTAATGGCCCGGTGGGAACAGTAAAACTGCTATTTGAGCCGCAATTTACCTGTTTTCGCAACTTAGCTTCACCGAACCGTCCTTAAGGACAATTATTTAACTAGATTTAACCAATTTAACTATGGACTCTACCGTCGGGCATTTTGGCTCCTTTCAGGTTGGCGTTCATTAAATTCGTGCTACTGAGTTCGGCTCGAACCAAGTTGGCGTCGGTCAAATTGGCGTAACTTAAATCAGCTCTGGCTAAATAAGCATCAATTAAGTTGACATCAGTCAGATTGGCGTAACGAAGATTAGTGCGGCTCAAGTCAGCGCGGCTCAGCTTTGCGGCACTGAGATTGGCTTGCTCTAGTTGGGCCCGGCTCAGCTTCGTATCGGGCAAGATGGCGTTGTGCAGATTCGCTCCTGTCAAATCAACGTCACATAATATGGCTCGCTCCAGTTTGGCGTTAACCAGGTTTGCTCCTACTAATATCGCACCGCTAAGCTGGGCTTCTGTCAGGAAAGCGCCGTTAAGAATGGCCTCTGTGAGGTCTGCACCGCTCAGGTCAACTCCTCTTAACATAGCCTCGCTCAAGTTTGCGCCTCGGAGGTTGACTCTGGTTAAATCTGCACCCGTTAAGTTAACGCCCCTCAAGTCTGTTTTGGCTAAATTTGCGCCTCTTAAATTGGCTGTGTATTGACGATTTTCCTGGCGAAAATTTGCGCCTCGCAAGCAAGCCCCTGTGAGGTCAGCGCCGCTCAGGTTAGCGTTGCGTAAATCAGCGTCGATTAAGTTAGCGTCCAGTAAATTCGCTAAAGTAATGTCCGCACTGCGAAGATCAGCAGCTTGCAGGCTAGCGCCGTGGAGGTCGGTGTCCCTGAGGTTGGCTCGATGTAAATCTGCTTGGTTGAGGTTAGCACCACTTAACTTAGTGCCAATGAGATTGGCTCGGCTCAAATTGGCTCGGCTGAGATAAGCAAAAAGCAGTGAGGCTCCTTGTAAATCAGCTCTTGATAAGTTGATCCCAATTAAATCTGCACTGTTGAGATTGATGCCAGCCAAACTTAATCCGTTAAATTCAGTTTCACCCGCTGCATAGCGATCGATTAGTTCGTCAGCATTCATAGAAGATATATAAGATTTGGTGGGGGTTGAATTCCAGTTTTGCTAAAGTTATTGCTCTTGAAAAGCTTTATTGAAAAGATGATGTTTGTGGTGGCAGGGTGGAGGACAATTCGCAAGTTTGCTCTAAATCATTAGGCGATCGCTCAACAGTATTCTTGGAAGAATTTGAAGTGGAGAAAAACTGACAAGTACGCTCATCATCTGCTTCAACCATAGTGTGACCAGTAGTTAGAAGCGTTTCTTCGAAGTTGAGTTTAATCTTGGTTTGCTCAGATGGAAGTTGACCTGAGTAAATGGGTGATGGGATGGATGTAGCTAAGCTCAGTTGTTGCTGTCGTTGTATAAGGGGGTAAAAGGGTTTAACGCACTGAATAATCGCCCCTGCTGCCTGGTTGTATTCGGAGGAATCTTCTAGGCAACTAGCAATAATTTCTAGTCGGGATTCCAGAGTTGATAAAGTGTCGCACTGTTCTAGGAGTTGCTGCAATAAATCATCGAAGCCACAAGATTTGAGTGTAGACCAATCGGCAGTAGTAAAAGAAAACTTATGCTTAAGTACTGAAAAGAGTAAAATTTTGGCTCGAAGAGGATTGGTATATTTCATGATTTCGAGCCGCAACTCGAAGAGGTCATAAGCATTTTCTGCCTCTGTGGTTGTTTCTAGTGGTAGCTCCAGTGATAGTGATGAATGACAATCGGTTGGTTGCGTGAAGCTAACTTGACCTTGCTTATCTGAAGCTGCTGGAACTGAGTGAGTTGAGTAACAGTAGAGGGCTTCGAGAGCTTGGGTGAGAGTATCCGCAATTAAAAAATATTCTGCTTTTCGGTTTAAGGTATTAACAATATTGCTTAAAAGCAGTTTTAGATCTGCGATCGCAGGAGCCATTGCGTGCAACTCCTGAATTAAAACTTCTAGTGAAACTTGATTGAGATTATTTGGATCATTCTCCCAATGATTTCTACAAGCACAGAAAACTAGCTTTTTAATCCGAATCTGCTCTGGCTGGGTTTCTAGAAATGATGCAATTTGTATATAGGAAGTTAGTGCTGGAGAATTGGAGATTTCAGTTTGCTGAGGTTCATTAATTAAATTTGTTTGTTCAATTTGAGCAACTATCTGTGTACTATAGTCATTTGTTGCTAACTGAGTTGAGTCTGCCTGTTTAAAATATAGATTGCCAATTTGACCCAAGATGGTGTTGGCGACAAGAGTATATTCTGCCTGCCGATTCAGTGTTTTGATAACACTGTTAAGCACTAGATTAAGGCTTTCAAGAGTAGGAGCAATTTGTAGTAGTTCTTCGAGTAACTCTTGCAGGTTATATTGACTGAGGCGATCGCCGTCATTTTCCCAAATATTTTTACAAATATAAACTAAGATTTTTTTTATTCTAATTGAGTTTTTGTCTCGAGAAAACCTGTCAATAATTTGAGGGATTTGCTGCTGTTTTGAGGCGAGATTTGGCTTTGGTTGAGCCTCAGAATAAAGCTTCCTAATTTTCTGCAAAATAAGATTGGCAGTTAAGCTGTATTCAGCGGGTTTGCTCAAGCTACGGGCAACTTTATTAAGCTGAGAGTCTAGGTCAGGTAATTTAGGATAAAGCTGAATTAACTCTTGAATCAGAGTATTAAGCCTGTAAGACTTGAGTGTGTCTAAATCATTTTCCCAAGTGCGCTTGCAAATGTAAAAAATCAGCTTCCTAATTCGGGTGGAATTGGCGTGCTGTTCTAAGTCATGGGCGATCGCATGTATTAGTTCTGTATTTGCCATGCTACTTGGTTGGGGAAATACATCTAGGTGAATCAAGGCAACTTAAGGAAAAGTTTCGTAGAATTCTTTACTTTAAGCATGCCCAGTTACTTAGATGAACTTGGTATATCACTAAGAGATTAATTCGGCTCAGTTTCTGCTCTGGACTCGGACGAGCTAGAAATCCCTCAGTTTGGGCTGAATGTTAGCGCTTGACCCCTGACTTCTTTATTCAATTTTCCGGGGCCGCAAACGATTTTGCCTCCCACAATAGTGGTGATCGGTCAGCCTGTTAACTCCCAACCTTTAAAGGGACTCCAGCTTGGGCATTTCTAAGAAAAAGTAGCGCCTCCTTGGGCACAGGCACAACTGGCAGTAAATAAATCTTCCTTGTGTTCCAACCCCGGTTCGCGGAAGTGGACCTGTAGGTCAATCACTCCCGGCAACAAAGTGAGTCCTTGAGCGTCTAATATTTCCTGGCTCCCAGAGCTATCCATTGTATCTGAGAGGTCGGGTTCAATCTGAACATGTCCAAATATCGATTTTTATGTCAGAGTTTTACAAGCTCTCCCTGGTTCAGCGCAGTGTCAAACCCATTTATAGGTTTGAATTGATAGGCTGGTAGTCTGAGTAACTCTTATAACTCTTAACTGATACCGCTCTTTTCCTTGGTAACTAAACACCTATGACTCGTGTGCAGAATCAAGCGCCTGAAGAAAATACCCAACCACAAGTTGAAAATCCTTGGCTAGAGGGGTTCAAGACAATAGGGCTGAGTGTTGTTTTAGCTTTGGGAATTCGCACTTTCGTCGCTGAAGCACGCTATATCCCATCTGGGTCAATGCTGCCAACGCTACAAATCAACGATCGCCTCATTGTAGATAAACTTAGCTACCATTTCCAGAGCTTAGATAGAGGTGATATTGTCGTGTTCTCACCGACTCAAACCCTAGAAGATCAGGGCTTTAAGGATGCTTTCATCAAACGCATCATTGGTCTGCCGGGTGAGAAGGTGGAAGTCAAGGGAGGGCGAGTCTTTATTAATGATCAACCTCTGCGAGAAGATTACATTGAGGAGCAACCAAGCTACCAATGGGGGCCTGTGCAGGTAGCTTCTGACTCATATTTAGTGTTGGGCGATAACCGCAATAACAGCTACGACAGCCACTATTGGGGGTTTGTCCCTCGCGATCGCATTATTGGTCGAGCTGTGGTGCGCTTCTGGCCTCCCAACCGAGTTGGAGAGCTAGGGCAAGATCCAGCTTATGAACTCAAGCCTGCTCAATAACTCGTTAAGCACTAACGTACCAAGTTTGCACGATCTGCCCCAGCACCTCTTGACCGAGCCAAGGTGTATTAGTGGACAGGGATTTGAGAGACTGTCCGCTTACTACCCAAGGTTGGTTAGGGTTAAACAGAGTCAGTTCGGCAGGCTGACCGGATGCCACTGTCGCGATAGGCTGTTGCAAACACTTGGCTGGATTGCTACTGAGGGCTTGCCACAGTTCTAAAGCGCTCCATTCACCACTGGCGACAAAGCGTTGCCATAGCAGCGGCAGTGCCAGTTCTAAGCCGATCGCGCCTGGAGGAGCCTCGGCAAAAGCCACTGTTTTTTCTTCGTAGGTATAAGGAGTGTGATCAATGGCGATCGCATCTAACACGCCTTGCCTGAAGCCCTCAATTAAAGCGGCTTGATCCGCTGGGTTGCCTAGGGGAGGCTCTAGCCGTAAGTTGGGGTCGTAGCTTTGAATTGCCTGACTATGGAGCAGCAAATGCATCCAGGTGGTACTAGCTGTGATGGGTAAACCACGCTCTTTAGCCGCTTGAATTAACTCCACGCTCCGAGCTGTAGAAACTCGCATGATATGCACAGGGGTGCCGATCGCCGCAACGAGTTCTAAAAGCGCCGCGATCGCAGTGGTTTCGGCGATCGCAGGACTTCCAGGTAAGCCAAAGCGAATCGATTCTGGCCCCTCTCGCATCACCCCGTCACCCGCTAACTTCAGGTCGCAAGGCCAAAGTGCTACAGGCTTTTGTAGTGGTTTGAGATATTCCAAGAGTCGCCGCAGGAGTCCATAACTAGATAAGGCTCGACCATCGGCAAAACCCACAACGCCCGCTGCTGCTAGTTCGGCTAGCTCGGTCATTTGTTGTCCTTGCACCCCTAGCGTCAAAGCGCCCCATGCCTGCACCTGGACTGGAAGCTGAAATTGCCGTTTGTCCTCCAACCAGGCGAGTCCAGCCGGATTATCCAGGGCGGGAGTCGTATCCGGCAGGATATTTAGGCGTGTAAAGCCACCTGCGATCGCTGCTTGCTGTAAAGAACGTAGGGTTTCCCTGTCCTCAAATCCGGGTTCGCCAGAGTGGCTGTATAAATCGACTAACCCTGGCCCTAAGATCATGCCTCGGCTTTCTCGTACCTGAGTATTGGTGGGCCACTCAGAGATCGACTCTGCGATCGCCTCAATCTTGCCATCGACAATCAAGACATCTGCCACGCGATCGGTCATCGCAGCAGGATCTAAGACCCGGACTTGTTGGAGCAGTTCATTAGTCATGATGCCTTCGTACTTACAAAGCTCCTGCTGCCGTTTTGTCTAAAACTCCACCTGCTAGGTGAGACGTAATATTCATCGCTTGCAAGACAGGCTGACCTGCTGGGCCTTTGGGGTAGTCGATCACACTCACCGCACCATTCCCTTGCTTGAAGTTCCAGAAGTTTTCTGGCCCTAAGCCCACCACATGACACAAAATGGCCTTGTTGATGGCGTCATGAGCCACTACCAGTACAGTCTGAGGAGTAGGGGATGCAGCCGCTGTTTCGACAATGGCGTTCCAAGCTGCGATCGCCCGATCCCAAACCTGTTGCAGGTTCTCACCCTCAGGCATTTGCACGGCTTCTGGAGTAGCTTGCCAGCGTTGCAACTCACCCGGAAACTCTGCCTCAATCTCTGACTCTAGCTTGCCTTCCCACAAACCATGACTGATTTCTTGCAAGGTATCGTCGAGCTTTAATTCAATAGCGGGGTGGTGTTGCAGAATAATCTCTGCTGTTTCTTTGGGCCGCTGCATTGAGCTACTCACTGCCGCATCGATGCTAATGGAGCGCAAAAACTCTGCCGCTTGTCCAGCTTGCTCACGCCCATTGTCGTTGAGTGGGACATCAATTTGACCTTGGAAGCGCTTCTGTCGATTCCATTCTGTCTCCCCGTGCCGCACTAGCAAAAGGCGGGGTCCCTTTTGTCCAGAGCGACGCTTTGGCAACGGTTCGCCAAAGTGAGCTGTCAAGTTCAAAGACTCTACCTGCACAGGCGCGTCTAAGCCACCTGCAAAATTCAAGACTGTAATGCCGCAGTTAGACTGCTGCAAAGATTGGTAGCGATCGCAATCTAGACCAATGGCGGTGCTGATCAAAGCTCGATTAATACCGCTGTGAGCGACGACCAGAATGGTTTGATCCCCATGCCGAGGTAAAACTTCTTGCCAAAACTGTCGAGCTTGTTCGTAAAGCGCTGGAACTGGAAAGAAATCAACTGTACCGTTGGGGCCAGGGATTTCCATCCGCAGCTTGTGGGGTTGGTCTCGCCACAACTGGATGTCATCGGGGAATTTGGCTTCGACCTCATCAAACAATATGCCTTCCCAGAGCACCAGATTGATTTCCTTGAGGTTGTCGGTTAGCTGGATTTCGGGCGGATAGTGAGTAGCCGTCGGAAAGCAGGAAAGAGCTAGCTGAGCGGTTTCTTTGGCTCGTTTCAGCGGGCTGCTATATACCGCATCGAAGGTGAGGCCACTCAAAGCTGCCCCCACCTGTTGAGCCGCAGCACGACCTACTTCAGTTAAGGTTGATTGGTCACAGTGACCCTGAACACGGCGCTCAACGTTATAGCTACTCTCGCCGTGGCGCACAAGAATGACACGAGTACTCAGGGCTTTATCCTCCAATCAAATCAGGGCAGGGGTGTAAGAAATAGAGCGATCGCCAACGATGCAGACTCTTTAAAACAAGACCAGTAGAAAACAAGACCAGAAGAATTTTACCCCGTTGAGGAGACGCGCTGGATCATGAAAGATACGGTCTAGCCCGCTGTTTGTACTAGCCGCGATCGCCTATCTCTCCTGAAAAGCTGATGGCTCTAACTGCTGATAGGCCACGGAGCAGGACTAGCAATGAGATAATGCCTTTGAGGCTGATTAACATTGCACTCACATTAGATTGAGCTGAACGGGTTCATCACTCCAAATTGGGGGTGAAATCACTGCACTTGCTGCTGGGGAAGGGAATGAGACTGAAGCAATTGATTTTAGGGATTCTGACGATTATTGCGATCGCTTTTATTGGTTTATCTTTAGCCCAAAGCTGGAGCCAGCCTCAAGTTCAGAGCCGTCTAGAACTCTATCAAACCAATCTGTTGCTGCACGCTTCCGAGTGGCAAGGCGATGCCAACAGCGATGTAGATCTCAAAGTGGCACGGGATAAATTGATTGGGGATGAACCCGTCAAAGCTGCCTTAAAGCAGTACCAAGAGGCTCGCCAATCGGTAGCAGGCACTTTAAACAAGTTGCAAGCGCGATCGCAACCCACTTTAGATCGCCCATTGGATCGCACCTTAAAGCCAGAAACACAGCCTAAAGTGGCTCCAGCTACAGAAACACCTGCCCCCAAAACTCAAGCCCAACAAAGCCAAGAACCCATCACTCAGATGAATCGCCTCATTCGTGAGTTGGACTTGCGGTTAGGGGTTTTGCAGGCCCAGCAGGGAAAAACTGATGCAGCTTTAGCAACCTGGAACCAGTTGATTGACACCACTCAATCGAGTAGCCGATTTGGCAGCTTGGGCAATACAGCAACCGCTTTAGTCGGATTGTGGAGTTCTCCTCCCCGACTACTACCCGATGCCGAACTCCAAATCAAACAAGAATTAGATGGCTGGTTTCGCTACCAAGCTCTGACGCGATTGTACGCACTGCAACAGCGCCAAACTAGCCTCAGCGAATTGCAAACTACCGAACAAGACCTAGCTCAGCAAGCCGCTTTTAAGTTGTTAATTATTGCTGGGATTCCAGTCTTTGGCTTTTTGATTGGCATCGCCATTTTGATCTATTTAGTCGTGCAGTGGCTGCTGAAAGGAAAACAAGCCCTGTTAGTGCAAAATGAAACCTTGACTTGGCCAACCTCTTGGGGTGGCGAAACTATTTGGCAAGTTTTAGTCCTGTTTTTCGTGGGGCAATTCTTTGTCGGCCAAATTGCCTTACCCGTAGGTCTTCAGATTTTAGGCATTAACCCCGCTAGCTTTGATAGTCGGACGCAAGCTATTTATATTCTGGCTGTGTATGCCTTGCTGGTGACTGTTGGGCTTCTGGTTCTCTACAGCTCTTTAAAGCCCTTCCTACCCTTACCTGAAGGCTGGTTTCAGATCAATGGCCGAGGCAGGTGGTTCTGGTGGGGGCTAGGCGGTTATTTCATGGCCCTCCCTCTAGTGATTTTGGTGTCGTTGATTAACCAACAGTTTTGGCAAGGGCAGGGAGGCAGCAATCCCATTTTGCCGATTGTGCTAGAGGGCCGAGATAATGTGGCCTTGGTAATCTTTTTCCTGACCGCCTCGATCGCGGCTCCTTTATTTGAGGAAGTAATGTTTCGAGGGTTTCTGCTACCCTCGCTAACCCGCTACGTGCCCGTTTGGGGAGCCATTACTATCAGTGCTTTTCTATTCGCCCTTGCTCACCTAAGCCTGTCAGAAATATTACCGCTGATGGTTTTGGGAATGGTGCTGGGGTTTGTCTACACGCGATCGCGCAATCTCCTTGCTCCCATGCTGATGCACAGTCTTTGGAATAGTGGCACCTTGCTGAGCCTCTTTATTCTGGGCAGTGGCTCGACTTAAGCTGAGGCATTTAGTTGAGATAAAAAATTCGAATCAGAGACGAGTAGGTTTCCGTTTCTCGTTAATTGCGTGGTGTAGTTGGGCATACTGACTGCGGAATCAATTCATACCCGCTTTTCAAGGAGACCTACTTAAATGACTAGCTCCAATCAAGCTGACAAGAAAACCGCTGCCGGCATTTGTGGCATTTTGCTGGGAGCCCTCGGTGTTCACAAATTCATTTTGGGCTACAACACCGAAGGCATTATTATGCTGCTCGCAACTCTGCTCACCTGTGGTATTGGCGGAGCCATTATGGGAGTGATTGGTTTGGTAGAAGGAATTATCTACCTCACCAAGTCGGATGAAGAATTCGTCAGCACCTACATATTGACTAAGAAAGGTTGGTTCTAGAGAAACCTGGGCCTGGTTTCAACTATGTTGGCATTCTCCAAACATGCTTTATCTCGCCAAGGACGGCTCATTCGTTGGGGAGTATTGGGCCTATGTGCTGCGCCCATTGCAGGAGCTTACTGGTATAGCCAAGGCTACCGCTTACCCTTTCTAGGCTGTCCCATCCGAAATTTAACAGGGATTCCTTGTCCTACCTGTGGCATGACCCGATCGTTTATGGCGATCGCTCATGGTGATTGGAATCAGGCTTTAGTTCATCACTTGTTTGGGCCTGTGCTTTTTGTAAGCTTGGCGATCGCAGCAGTACATCTATTGGCTGAACTTGTAGTAGGACGACGGATTACGACTGGCTATTCTGCCCTGATTAGTCAACGGCAAGTGCATTGTCTGGGGCTGGCAATGTTTTTGGGCTACCATGTTTGGCGACTTTACGGCTTGTCCCAATCAGGCGAACTAAGTCTGGTGTTTCTTCAATCCCCTCTAGGGCACCTGCTATTCGCTAGCCCAGGCATGGCTTAGATTCTTTTCTCTTTAAGTCAAGTACAACTGAAGGTTTGTTATTAGGTAGGCTCCGATGCTAGCGCTCAAACGTAAAAGGCTACTGTTCACTCTTTTGTTGGCACTGATTGGGGCAGGTTACTTTAGCGCCATGTCCACGATAGAAGTAGTGCCATTCTTAAAAAGCTCTATTGCTCTGCTACCGATTCAAGTTGGAGCTTTGATTTATCTGTTTATGTTTCGACGCGAAAGCAATTGAGATTCTAAATTTAGGCTTGGGAGTAAAAAACTCAGCATTTTTACGGCAATTTTTGGAGTCTTCGCCTACCCTCTAAAGAAGAGATGCCAATTTAGGTATCCCATGATGGCGGTAGATCGAGAAGCTTATGCAACTGACTCCAGACCAAATTGTTGCAACTCCAACCTCCCCAGAAATTGTGACTTTAGAAGTTGCGGGGATGAAGTGTGCAGGCTGTGTCCGAACCGTAGAACAGCGGCTCAGTCAGCATCCGGGAGTGATTTCCGCCTCAGTCAACTTAGTAACTGAGGTCGCAACAGTTGAGTGTGAAGCAGGAATTGCTAATCCTGCTATTTTGGCTCAAGCAGTGACCGAAGCGGGCTTCCCGACACAAGCTAGATATGCAGCCACAGCCACTGATGCAACGGCTGGAGTTGGTTTTGCTCCAAGCTTTAGAGAACGGCATCAACTTGAAATTCAACAACAAACCCGTCAAACTGCGATCGCGGGTCTGCTCCTATTCCTGTCTGGGCTAGGCCATCTGGGGCAATGGGGATGGTTAACTCTTCCGGGTCTCAGCAATATTTGGTTCCATTGGGGTCTAGCCACACTGGCACTTTTGGGGCCTGGACGTTTCATCTTAGTAGAAGGCTGGCGAGGGCTACGACGCAACGCCCCCAACATGAATACACTCGTCGGTTTAGGCACCTTCACCGCTTACACTGCCAGTTGTATTGCCCTGTTCTTTCCCAGATTGGGCTGGGAGTGTTTCTTTGATGAACCCGTGATGTTAGTGGGGTTTATCTTGTTAGGCCGTACCTTAGAGCAGCGAGCTAGGGGCCGAGCTGTTGCCGCTTTTGAAGCTTTGGTAGCGCTTCAACCTCGGGTTGCCCGACTGATCCCCCAACCCACAATTGACCCTAGCAATCAAACTGCGATCGCCTCGCAAACCTGTGTCGAAATTCCGGTGGAGCGAGTCCGAGTGGGAGAGTGGCTCCAAGTGCTACCGGGAGAAAAGATGCCTGTAGACGGCAAATTGGTGACTGGGCAAACTACAGTCGATGAGTCGATGCTGACTGGCGAATCGTTACCTGTGCTCAAGCAGCCTGGGGAGCTGGTCGCAGCAGGCACCCTGAACCAATCAGGAGCGATCGCTATCCAAGCCACCCGCACAGGCAAGGACACGACGCTGGCTCAAATCATTGCTCTAGTAGAAACGGCTCAAACTCGCAAAGCCCCGATTCAGCATTTGGCCGACATCGTGGCTGGGTACTTCACCTACACAGTCATGGCGATTGCGGCTGTTACCTTTGCTTTTTGGTACGGGATCGGCACCCATCTCTGGCCCGAAGTTTTGAGCCACCACGCAACGATCGCTTCCCTCACGACTCATGCTCACCTGATGCAGCAGAGCCACTTAGCAGACTTGCCGACGCAGACCTCGCCATTATTGTTAAGCCTGAAATTGGCGATCGCTGTGTTGGTCGTTGCCTGTCCCTGTGCGTTAGGCTTGGCGACTCCGACCGCAATCTTGGTGGGTTCTAGTTTAGGGGCTGAACAGGGATTGTTGATTCGAGGGGGCGATGTCCTGGAGCAGGTGCATCACCTCGACACCATTGTGTTTGACAAAACTGGCACTCTGACAGCGGGTCAGCCGACGGTTACCGATTGTTTACCTCTAGTCACTGCTAGTGCCGATCTTGAACCACTCTCTCCCCAGGATTTATTACAGTTTGCTGCCACGGTTGAAAGTGGTGCCCGTCACCCCCTAGCCGCCGCAATCTTACAGCAAGCCCAAGCTCGGAATTTAGATCTTCTACCTGCCAAAGATTTCCACACAGAACCGGGGTTGGGAGTTTCGGCATTAGTCAGCGATCGCCCAGTGGTGCTCGGCAATGCTGATTGGCTGCGCCAGCAAGGCATTCCTGTGAGTGACCTAGCCCAGCATCAAGCAGAAATATTAGCAAAAGCTGGCAAAACGGTGGTCTATGTTGCGATCGCAGGGACACTAGCGGGGTTGATTGCTGCCGTTGATCCCCTGCGGCCTGATGCTTGTGCCACTGCCAAGCAGCTTCAGCAAATGGGCTTACGTGTTTATCTCTTAAGTGGCGATCGCTCCGAAGTCGCAGCCACCGTTGCTCAAGCGGTTGGAATTCCTCCGGAGAACGTGCAGTCTGAGATCCGCCCAGCCGGAAAAGCAGCCGCGATCGCTCAGCTACAAACCCAGGGGCATCGAGTCGCAATGATGGGGGATGGCATCAATGATGCGCCTGCCCTAGCGCAAGCAGATATTGGTATTTCTCTGTATTCGGGTACCGATGTTGCTGTGGAAACCGCCGAGATTGTGCTGATGCGCGATCGCCTGATGGACGTTGTACGATCAATTCAACTGAGTCGCGCTACCTTTAACAAAATCCGTCAGAACTTATTCTGGGCCTTTGCTTACAATGTGCTGGGTATTCCCTTGGCTGCGGGTGCGCTTCTAGTAACCACAGGGTTTGCTCTAAGTCCAGCAGCAGCGGGCGCTATGATGGCTTTCAGTTCTGTCAGTGTAGTCACCAATTCACTTTTACTTCGCTATACTCACGCTGCTAAAGGAGATGAAACGAACCCAACCTCCTTTCATGTCTAAGATCATCTGCTAGCTCCAAAAAGTAACAGCGATCGCTAAAGCTTCAAATATTAGTTTTGCATGCTAGTTTTGAAGCACTATTACGCTCAAAAGCCTGTTCGGATGGGTAACCTTAAGACATAGCTTATATTAGTGGTTTCCAGGCACAAAATCTTCAGAATCTCGTCAGGCTCTACATTATAAGTTCTAACTATTTGAAATTCCCACGGCCTTATGTCTTCAGCACTTAAGCAAAATCATCTTTTAATCATCGAAGATGACAAGGGGCAACGACACTTTACCCTTGACGGTTCGGTCTATACAATTGGCAGAGATTCTAAATGTAATATCTGTCTCGCCTCTCTGTTTGTTTCACGGCGGCATGCCACCTTAGTCAAACTGCCTAAGGAAAACGGCAGCTATTACTACCGCATCCAGGATGGGAGCCTGAAAGGTAAACCCAGTGTGAATGGGCTGCTGATTAATGGATACAAGCTGCAAGGCCATGACTTGCAAACCAAAGATGTAGTTGTATTTGGCCCTTCGGTGCGAATTATTTACTTTGTTTTAGAAGAAGATGAACTGGCCAACTTAGATCCTGATGAGCTTGATATCCCAGAATTTGATGTGACATTAATTGATCCTAAAATGGTAGGAGTTTCTTCCGAAGATTGAGGGTTGTCTTTATACCCTAATATTCTTGATGGCAATCTTACGTTACTGACCAGCTATACCCCAGCTAAATCATCAAACTAGGTCGTCTGTTGTAATTCCTGTGCGGCAATGGTACCAGAACCATCCCAAAACCACTTATTGATTATTGAAGACACCAAAGGTTGGCGCAAGTTGGTTCTTGGTAAACCCCGGTATTCAATTGGTAGAGACCGCAAGTGTGATATTCGCCTCTCTTCACTCTTTGTGGGTCGCCACCACGCCAACTTGGTACAACAATTGCACGACGATGGTAGCTATTCCTATCGAATTGTAGACGGTGATCTAGAAGGTAAGCCTAGCGTAAATGGGCTTCTAGTCAATGGGCATAAACTCCAAGGTCATGATCTCAAGAACGAAGATATCGTTGTTTTTGGTCCCTGTGTGCGAATAACCTACTTTGTTTTGGAAAACGATACCCTTGATCTAGACACACTGGATCTCCCTGAATTTGATATCACTTTGATTGATCCCAAAATGGTGGGAGCTGCTTGCGAAGATTGATTGGCGATCGCTACTACATTCGCTCAACTGGATTCGCTCGAGCTTTAGATAGGCTTTTATTACAGTCGAGGAACTACAAGGCAATTAAAGTAAAGCTGGGTCGATAATTAGAGAAAATAAGCTAGGATACAGGCACCAAGCCTGACTGTTCTAGTTAGGCTATCTATTTTTGAGCAATCCTAGCGATTAACTTGTTTGTCCACGGCACCACTTACTTGGCAATGGCACCAGAACCGCCCCAAAATCATTTATTAATTATTGAGGATGACAAAGGCCGCCGCGAGTTTGTTCTTAATAATCCTATCTACTCGATCGGGAGAGATCCTAAATGTGATATTCGTTTGATCTCCCAGTTTGTCTCTCGTCGTCATGCCACTTTAGTACAGCTCCCTCGTGAAGATGGCAGCTATTACTATCGAGTTGTAGATGGCAACCTCAAGGGCAAACCTAGTGCGAATGGCCTCTTAATTAATGGTCGTAAACTGCAAGCTCATGACTTGCAGAATGAAGACGAAATTATATTCGGACCGCAAGTGAAAGCCGTCTACTATTTGCTGAAGCAGGATGGGCTGTCAACCATACCACCAGATGAGTTCGATATTACATTAATTAGCCCCGGCATGATTGGTGATCCAGAAGATTAACCTGAATGCGAATATCTAATTGCGGACTAGCTAGTCAGATCTCTAAGATCTGGTCTAGCTTCTTTTAAGATAGTTATCCTGCAACTGCTTCAATGAGCTGCCAATGCCGATTTTCCGCTACAGCTCGGCTAACCAACTCATACATCTGATGGCAATGATTATCGAGATGAAGGGGTAGTTCTTCATTTTTAATCACAAAATTCATCCGAATCTCGCGATCAGCGGCAACCGATTTATCAATCAGAACTTCTACCGTCACTAGTTTTGAAAAGGAAATATGACCCGGCACTTCACGTGCCATCAGGTAATCACCCGTGTCATAAATGATGTCAAAATTACAGGATTCTAGAATCTCGATCAGCTGTTGCTGGAGATTGTTAACAGGTACTTCAACGGTAAACAGACAAGTATAGCGAGCCATAGGCAACCCCAGGCGTGGCAGTTTTAAGACTTTCCTATCATAACGTCCGCTAAGCATGGCTAAGTCATACTTAGGTTACTAGCTATGATAAGACTCAAAGCATAAGGGCCAATCGTACCATTCAAAGTCTGGGTTGCATAAAAGCGAGAAGCTTTGCAATTAACCCCCGCATGTTTGGCTTGGCCTTTACCAGCTTCTAGCATACCAGCCTCTGATCCGGACAGAATGCTTGCAATTGAGAAAGTCGCGGCTAGGGGAAATAACATAAATTACTTATTTCTGATGACAATGAGCTTGGATGCACTGTCGGTACCCAATTTCTGCTAGAGTGCATCGGGGCCAAGGTCAACGAATTGATTCGTGGAGTGGCCTGCCAGTAGCACTTCGGGCAAAATCCGTGTGCGGGGTGAGGAGTCATTCAATAGCAGCTTATGCAAGGTCGGTTAATTGTTTTTGAAGGGGTGGAAGGCAGTGGGAAAACCACCCAAATGCTGCGATCGCAAGCATGGCTTTCTGAAAACCAGTGGTTCCAGTTACTCAAAGCTCAAGATCTAGCTCCAGCCATTTTGGTGACACGGGAGCCAGGAGGCACCGAGCTGGGATTAGAGCTACGTCAATTGTTGCTGGGCTATCAAGGGCAAGAAGCAATTCAAAATCGGGCTGAGTTGCTTCTCTATGCTGCCGATCGCGCGCAGCATGTAGATGGCTATTTAAGGCCGCAGCTGGCTCAGGGAGCTGTGATTTTGTGCGATCGCTATACCGACTCCACCATTGCCTACCAAGGGTATGGGCGGGGCTTGGATCTAGCCTTGATTGACCAACTCAACCAAGCTGCTACAGGTGGCCTAGAGAGTGACTTGACCTTATGGTTGGATGTGGATGCCGAAGTGGGTTTGGCTCGGATGCGACAACGAGGCCAAGCTGACCGGATAGAGCAAGCTGATTTAGCCTTTCACCAGCGAGTGCAGCAGGGCTTTGAGTCATTACATCAGCAGTATCCAGAGCGGATAATTCGCATTGATGCAAGTCAAAGTGAACAGGACGTGACCCAACAGATTCAACAAGTTCTCAGTCAGTGCTTAACGCAATGGTATCAACCGTTTTTGCACCCCTAATCGGACAATCGCAGGCTGTGGAATTGCTGCATCAAGCCGTACTTCAACAGCGAATTGCGCCTGCCTACTTGTTTGCAGGCCCATCCGGTGTAGGACGCAGTTTAGCGGCTCGGTGTTTTCTGGAACTGCTCTTTAAGAGAGATACGCTGTCTGCTAAACAACCAGGACTGCAACATCGACTGCAACAAGGCAACCATCCTGACTTGCTGTGGGTGGAACCGACCTACTTACACCAGGGCAAATTGTTGTCAACAACGGAAGCTGTCGCTGCGGGGCTGAAACGGAAAGCGCCTCCTCAAATTCGTTTGGATCAAGTGCGGCAATTGGCACAGTTTCTTGGTCGTCCACCGATGGAATCAACTCGCTCCGTTATTGTGATTGAGCAAGCAGAAACAATGGCAGAAGCCGCTGCAAATGGCTTGCTGAAAACGCTAGAAGAACCAGGGCCAGCAACGCTGATTTTGATTGCGCCGGGAGCCGAAGCCTTGTTGCCGACATTAGTATCTCGATGCCAGCGGATTCCCTTTCATCGCTTGAGTACAGAAGCGCTGGCTCAAGTGTTGAAGCAGGCAGGCCATGCCGAAATCTTGCAGCATCCAGAGTTGTTGGAGATTGCTCAAGGTAGCCCCGGAGAAGCGATCGCGAGTTGGCAGCAATTGCAAGCGATTCCTCCAGATCTGCTAGCCACTTTGACTCAACCCCTGCGCTCACCCCATGAAGCTTTAGAGCTAGCTCGGCGTTTGGCCAAAGCCTTAGATACAGAAGCCCAACTTTGGTTGGTGGACTATCTACAACATGCTCTTTGGCGATCGCGGCGGCAACCCAAACTATTGCAACCCTTAGAGAAAGCTCGCCAAGCTCTCCTTAGCTATGCCCAGCCTCGCTTGGTGTGGGAAGTGACTCTGATGGCGATCGCTCAATCTTAAGCTCGCGTATTGATGCCAACTGCATCGGTTAAAGTGGCGAGTCCATGTTGCTCCAGCTTTTGCCCCAGCCCCGTCAAAATTCGCCGCACCATCCACGGGCCTTCATAAATCCAGCCTGTATACACTTGCACCAAACTAGCTCCAGCAGTAATTTTCTCCCAAGCATCCTCTGCGGTAAAAATGCCACCCACGCCAATGATGGGTAACTGACCTTGAGTTTGCTGGTAGATAAAGCGAATCACTTCTGTAGACCGTTGTCTGACTGGAGCGCCACTGATGCCACCTGCTTCGTCTTGGACTGATTTGCCCGTAGCTTCAATCACCTCTGTTTTGAGGCCATCCCGACGAATCGTGGTGTTGGTCGCAATGATCCCAGCTAGGTGATGTTTTTGGGCGAGGGCAATCACATCCGCGATCGCCTCCCATGCTAGATCGGGCGCAATCTTGACTAGCATCGGCTTTTGCTGCTGGTTTTCTTGCTGTAAGGCGGCCAAAATAGGTTCTAGTTGTTCAGTGGCTTGGAGCGATCGCAAGCCTGGGGTGTTGGGCGAGCTAACATTGACCACAAAATAATCACCCCAATCCTTGAGCAATCGGAAACTGCCTAAGTAATCTGCCGCTGCTTCTTCTAAGGGCGTAATTTTAGACTTGCCTAGATTAATCCCAATGGGAGTTTTGAGCTGGGAAGCATTGGGTGTCGCTTGCCGCTGTCTCCTGGCCTCAAACATTGCCGCCATCGCCGCTGCGCCTTGGTTGTTGAAACCCATCCGGTTTAGAGCTGCCTGATCCAGGGGTAAGCGAAACAGGCGAGGCTGTGGATTTCCGGGCTGAGCCTGAAACGTCACGGTGCCAACTTCGGTAAACCCAAAGCCCAAATTAGGCCAAACTCCAGTAGCCACACCATCTTTGTCGAAGCCAGCAGCCAACCCAACAGGATTGGGGAAGCTTAGTCCCCACAGCGATCGCTCAAGGCGTGGATCTGCGAAGCAACAAGATTGCTGCAATCGAGCCTGTGCCCAACTCGCAGGTAGCTGATGACCAGTGCGGTCTAACCAACTGAGAAGTTGAAGCGCTTGTAGATGCAACTGTTCCGGATCTGCTTTCAATCCAGAGAAGAGAAGGGGACGTAAACCGACTTGATAGATGTCCAATTTCTTGTGTAATTGTCAGGGATCGAACGGCAGAAATCAGCAGAGACAACTAGAATGCCAAGCTTAGGAGCAAACGCAAACACTCATCAATTTTATGGGCATCCTAGTTATGGGCATTCTAGATATTACAAGCTCTTTTGCCTAACTGGTTGAGTAGATCTATGAGGAAAAGGGGCATCACCAGATAGAATTTTGAGAGCTTGGGAAAATAATCCTGTTTGTGGTCTACCAACCTGCCTGCCATCAGCCGCTAATCTTACCAACCCTGTGGTGACTATCTGCTGCAACCCCAAAAGGGGTTAGAAATATTTTGATCCAGGCTGCAAGTACCCTTTCAGGTCTAAAGGTGCCTCGGATTTCTCTCTTCCAAATTCTTTGTGTAAAAAGCATAAGCTGCCCGGAACCGGAGTCCAAATAACATGGGTCAGCAGAAAGAGCCGACAACCTACGAAAAACAATTAGTTGCTTTAGGTCGTGCCCTCCAGACCCTGCGGGAAGAGGAAAACGTCGATGTTTTAATTGAAACGACACTCAGTTATCTACAGGATGAATTTGACTATAGCTTGATCTGGATTGGTCTCTACGATCGCTTGGAGCATCGCCTGTTTGGCAAAGGCGGCGTTATGCCCAATGGTGACAGCTCTTTTTTGCGGCAGCGCTTCACCCTGTCTCCAGGCGATATTTTGGAGCAAGTAGTGATCCAGCAGCGTCCCGTAGGTGTGCCAGATTTACGAGAAGAAACACGGGCGGGTGAGTGGCGGAAAGCGGCCCAGAAATTTAATATTCAAGGCACGATGCTGTTTCCGATTCGCTACAAGGATCGCTGCTTTGGCGTGTCTCTATTGGGGTCAACGCTCTGGGGAGTTTCTCCCCGCTCGGATGAAAAAGCGCGACTTTCGATGATTTTTGGTGGTTTAGCCGCAGCGCTCTACCAAATCGAAGAAGATTGGCAGCGACAACAAACTAAGCGGCCAGAGGAGCCGTTGTTAACGCTGTTGTCTAAGTTGCGGATGTTGCCGACCTTAGGGCAACGCTTAGAAGCAGTTGTGGAAGAAACGCACCATTTTATCGGGCCTTCGCGGACCAATATCTATTGGTTTGAGCGAGAACGGCGCTATTTTTGGCGGCGAGTGGGTAACCACCAGAAGACAGCCGGGTTTAGTGATGCAAATCAAGTGGCTTCTGGCATTACGGTGCAGGAAATTAGTGGTTTCTATCAAGCGCTAGCAGCCGATCAACTGGTGTCGATTGGGGAAGCTCACAGTTCGCTCAAGGCGGATACGACCAGCCGATTGATGCAGCAGATCAAGGCGCGATCGCTCTTGGCCGCCCCGATTTTGTTTCAGAACGAGCTGATAGGGTTTTTGGCTGTAGAAGGTAGTGAAGCTCGGATTTGGGAAGAGGAAGAAAAAAGCTATGTCCGGGGTGCGGCTCAACTGATTGCATTGACAGCTCCCCTCGAAGAAATGGAGGAGATTATTCAGCAAACGCGATTGGATCAATCGCTCACCGCCGAAGTCACTCATGCCATCTACAGCGACGAAGACTGGAAGAGTACGCTAAAAAATTGTGCAGATAAGCTCTGCCAACGCCTGCGGGCGGAACGCTTTCTGGTTTTGCTCTACGACAAAGACCAAGAGAAGTTTGACATTTGCTACCAAAGCCAACCCGCCAATCGTCGGCCCGCAACCACCCCGCTGAATATGCTAAACGATGTCGATTGGCAAATGCTGGAGCGCAGCACCGAAGCGGTGGGGGTAGAAAATTTAGATGAAGACTTAAAGCTGATGGCTTGGCAAGAGGTCTTCCTCGAAATTGGGGTGCGATCGCTGCTCATGTGTAGTACTTCCATTGGTCATCCTTTAGAAGGATTAGTCGTGATTTGTCATGAAGCCACTCGCACTTGGAGCCGTCCCGAACGAGAGATTCTCCGAGTGGTGAGTCAGCAAATTGGTTTGATTTTGCACCAATGGCAACTCCAGCGGCAAACCGAACAGCAGCAGAAAATCTCCCAAACCATTCAATGGGGTCTCACCACTATCCAGCAGACTTACCAGCCAGATCGTCTGGAGCGCTCGGCTTTGCAGCACATTGCCCAAATTCTGCAAGTTCCTTTCGCCATGATGGTGACGTGGCTCCCAGGACGGCGAGGTGGACGGATTGTGGCCCCAGTGATGGCGAACAGTCAGTTCATGATCAATACAGAAATAGTCGTGCCTGTGCAGACCGATACGCTGGTGCAGTGGGCCTTGCAAGCCGACGGGCTGTTGCCTTTGACCGCTGATGATCTGACTGTAGAAACGCGACAATGGCTTTCTGGGTCTGGAATCGGCCAAATTCTAGTCATAGCACTCCGCACCGCTCCAGAGCATGAACCGACTGGAATCGTGATTGTTGCCGATGAGCGATCGCGGCATTGGCCAGAACGACATTTGAATGCTTTGGGTACTCTGGTAAGCCAACTTGCTTGGTCGCGTCGTAATTTGCTGCTGACCGACACCCTAAAAGCGCAGCGGGAAAGCTTGGAGCGATTGAACTGGTACAAACAGCGCCGCATTGAAGAAATGTATCGTTCGCTCAACGTGACGCTCAAACGCCTCAACGAGCTCTCGACTCAGAAAGATCCACTGGTGGGCACTCGCTTTCAGCAGAACCTCCGCCAATTCGGAGATGCCCTCAATAGCGTGGGTCAACTGATTAAAGATGAACCGTGGCGGTTACGGGCCTACTACGAGACGGTGCCTCTGGCTACGCTGCTCAAGCGATCGCTTGAGCGGGTCGATCACTTAATCAAGCAACGCCAGTTGTGGTCGCAGGTACATAACAACGACGGCAACTTGTCGATCGCCGGGGACATCACCAAAATTGAGGCGATTTTGTATGAATTGCTGGTTACGGCTTGTCACCGTTGCCAACCGAGTGGTCGCATTGATATTTGGTGCCGCACTCTAGAGGAGCGTTGGCTAGAGCTTTCAATTACAGACAATGGCGTGATTGAGCCGAGGTTAGTCGCTGAGTTACAGACCGGACGTTCTGTAGACCTGCTGGCTCCCTCTACTTTGGATCAACCCCCTGGCCTGCACCTACTAGTTTGCCAATCTTTGATCAAGCAAATGGGAGGCGAGTTCAACCTCTATAAGTTGGAGGATGGTCGCGTTTTGAGCCGCTTGGTGATTCCGCTTTCGGCAGGATCTCCTACAGATAAAACCTACGCCAACCGAGGCAACACCACTGGCTTTTTCTAGAAGTGAATTTCCTTAAAAAGCAAAGGACAGGCTGTTAAACCTGTCCCTATAAAACGACTTTAAGAATTAGGCCGCGAAGGCGGCCTTTGTTCCTGTAGCCGCGACTTTAGTCGTTAGGCATTTACTAAACCATTTCCGTCGGAACCTCGACCGCAGGCTGAACTTGAGGCTGGAATTGGAATAGAGAGTAAACCACGTTACGGCGAATATCGGTCATCATTTCCAGGAAGAGTTCGTAGCCTTCGCTCTTGTACTCAATCAAGGGGTCTTTCTGACCATAACCGCGCAGTCCAACCGATTCCCGTAGCGCGTCCATTTGCTGGAGGTGCTCCCGCCATAGCGTATCGATTTGCTGCAAGATAAAGAAACGCTCTGCTTGCCGCATCAAACTGGGTTGAATTTGATCGACTTGGGCTTCTTTTAAGTCGTAGGCAATACGAACCTGTTCATGCAAGAAAGTTTTGATTTCTCCGATCGATAAATCGATCAATTGATCAGGCTCTAGGTCAGACAGGAGGTTGACGAACTCCTTCACCTTGCTCACCATGCTACCGAGATCCCACTCTTCTGAAGGTAGATCAGGGTTGACGTAAGCTTCCACAATGTCGTCCATTGTGCGCTCGGCGTACTTAATCACCTGTTCTTTCAGGTCTTGTCCTTCTAGAACCCGGCGTCTTTCAGCATAGATGGCCCGACGTTGGTTGTTCATCACCTCGTCGTACTCAAAGACCTGCTTCCGGATGTCGTAGTAGTAGGTTTCAACTTTCTTCTGTGCCCCTTCTAGCGATCGCGTCAGGAGGCCAGATTCAATCGGCATATCTTCTTCGACTCGGAAGGCATTCATCAAGCCCGCGACGCGATCGCCACCAAAGATCCGCAGCAAGTTGTCTTGCAAGCTGAGGAAGAACTTGGTAGAACCAGGGTCACCTTGCCGACCTGCTCGACCCCGCAACTGGTTGTCAATCCGGCGCGACTCATGGCGCTCGGTGCCGATTACATGCAGACCACCCAAGCGAATCACTTCTTCATGTTCGCGTTCAGTGAACTGTTCGTATTCTTTGCGGATCAAGTTGTAAACTTCCCGCAACCGCTGAATTGCTGGGTTGTCAGTCGGCGCTTTCTCGGAAGCTACTGCAACCAGATCTTCTGCTTCAAGTTCTGGCAGCGATCGCTCCCCATACTGCTGTACCGCAAAGTCAACCGCTGCTCTGAGCTTTTGCTCGGCTTCTTTCGACAGTTGGGTCGGGAAAATTTGAGGAGAAGCTTTCCAGGTTTTGACTTTCTTCCCAGGGACAAAGCCTTGGCCACCGCCTCGGCTCTCGCTGGCTCCTGCGACTCTGGTGACATCAAAAGTATCTTCATCCTCAGGTTGCACGATCCGGGGCATGAAGTACTCACGCACCTTCAATCGCGCCATATAGTCCGCGTTACCACCCAAGATAATGTCTGTACCTCGACCCGCCATGTTGGTAGCAATGGTCAAGGCTCCCTTCCGACCCGCCTGCGCGACAATCTCTGATTCTCGCTCGACGTTTTCTGGCTTGGCGTTCAGTAGGTTGTGAGGAATACCTTGCTGATGCAACAAGTGAGATAGGACTTCTGATTTTTCTACGCTGGTTGTACCTACCAGGATCGGGCGACCCAACTGGTGGATTTCAGCACATTCAGCCGCAACCGCATTCCACTTAGCTTCTTCCGTTTTGTAAACCACGTCAGAGACATCAGCTCGACCCGTTTTACGGTTAGTCGGAACAATCGTGACTTCTAGTTTGTAGATTTTTTCAAATTCCACTTCTTCTGTCTTGGCCGTTCCGGTCATCCCTGCCAGCTTGGGATAGAGCAAGAAGAAGTTTTGGTAGGTGATTGTTGCTAGGGTTTGGGTTTCCGGCTGGATTTCTACATGCTCTTTAGCTTCGATCGCCTGGTGCAAGCCGTCACTCCAGCGACGACCCATCATGATCCGTCCAGTAAACTCATCTACAATCACGATTTCGTCATCGCGGACGATGTAGTTTACATCTTTAATAAAGAGTTCTTTCGCTTTAATGGCATTGAAGATATAGTGCGCCCAAGGATCTTTGGGGTCAAACAAATCCTGAACCCCTAAGACTTTTTCTGCTTCAATAAAGCCTTCATCGCTTAACAGGACGTTGCGAGCTTTTTCATCGACTTCGTAGTGAGTCTCTGATTGCAATCGCGCTGCTACCTCAGCGGCCCGAATATATTTTTCACTGGGTCGTTCTACCTGACCCGAAATGATCAGAGGGGTACGAGCTTCATCAACTAGCACCGAGTCCACTTCGTCAATCACGCAATATTGGAACGGTCGCTGCACCACATCCACCATTGAGGTGGCCATGTTATCGCGCAGGTAATCGAAGCCCAACTCACTGTTGGTGGCGTAGGTGATGTCGCAGTCGTAGTTGCGTTTCCGCTCGTTGGGGGTCATGGTCTGCTGAATCAGACCCACGCTCAAGCCCAAGAAACGGTGCACCTGCCCCATCCATTCTGCGTCCCGACGAGCTAGGTAGTCGTTTACGGTGACCACGTGCACACCTCTGCCGAGGAGAGCGTTTAGGTAAGCTGGTAATGTAGAAACCAGGGTCTTACCTTCCCCAGTTTTCATTTCGGCAATCTGGCCATCGTGGAGGATCATGCCGCCCAAAAGCTGGACATCGAAGTGGCGCATCCCCAGCACACGCTTGCCAGCCTCTCGAACGACGGCGAAGGCTTCTGGTAGCAGGTCGTCAAGGGATTCCCCTTTTTCAACCCGCTGTTTAAACTCTGCCGTTTTGCCGCGTAACTCTTGGTCAGAGAGTTCTTGGATTTCTTCTTCGAGCAGGTTGATCTCGGTAATAATGGGTTGATATTTTTTGAGCTTGCGTGTGTTGGGATCGCCCAGCAGATTCTTAAGCATGGCAGGAGGGAGAGATATTTCCTTGGAAGCGCTTTGTTAACGAGTTAAAAGTCCAATGTAACAAAGCTAGGTCTGGGATTTTCAACCAACCTGTAAGTTGACGGCTGCATTGAGTTAAGTAGAAGCAAACTATGCAGCTAAGCAACCGATGGGCTTACAGACTCAGATTGCCGACCCAAATCATTATTTATCGTATCATTTCGGCCCTGTCTGGGACGGCATGGCATGGCGCGATCGCCGCCCGATCCGGTGGTAATTTCAACCTGCTGGAGGTTCGTGAACATTTTGTACCTATCTTGCTCGCAGAGTTAGGGCGAGTTTTCCCATTCTGGCGTGAGGCGGCGGAAGTTGAACTGAGCAGCGGCAGGGTGACAACTAGCACAGCTTGCCATCGTCAGCGATCGCGGCAATTCGACTCTGGGGTGCAGTGCTTTGAAGTAGCGGGAGTCGGCGATGCGATAGGGCGTTTCTTCTTCTTGGTCTTGGACTCTAGAAAAGGTGCGGAGGTAGTCCCAAACCAAGAGACGCGGTGGATCAACTAGCGGTTTGATTTGTTGGCCGTAGTGCTGGCGGTCTTGCAATATTTGCCGCCAAGTTTCTGTGGGCAAAATTGCGGGTGGTAAACCAATGTGACAAGTAGCGCAGTTTTCGAGATAAAGTTCTTGACCGAGTTGGTATTTGGGCGGTACTGGGTCTACGGTGCCCACAGGAGTTGCCGCAGGTGTGAGATTTTCTACGCTAGGGGTAAATTGAGCGAGCTGAGCGGCTTGGGGCGTTTCTGTTGCTTGAGCTAAGCCCCATCCCAGCGTCACACTCCACCATAGAACTAACACCAGGAGAATCACGGGCGATCGCCTGCGGGGTCGTCGCTTGGAGTTCAGCTCACTCTGCGGGGTGGGATGAGATTCTGTGGCATCGGTTGGTTGGGAAGAGCGGGACATGCGTATGAACTCACTACCAAGAACTTCAGGATGTTAACAGTTGTCGTGACGTGATCGTTGATTCGTAGGTGCCTAGATTGCCTACGCCTAGACCCTAAATCAGAGTAGTGTGACGGGCTAGAGAGGGAAATTATTCCTGCGATCGGTCTGACCACTAACCTACCAAAAGGGCCGTGGTGATTTCTACCGAGAGCGATAGATAGCTTAGGCAGAGCGATCGGTAAAATTAAATGCAAAACTTAACAAACGTAGCCATTAAATTAGGATCATTAGATTAGGAGATTCAGGCAAGCATGGCTAACTTGTCGGCATTTCTCCACTGAGTCAGGAATTGCCGCGTGCCAGATTGAGGAGATAGGCATTATCTTTGTTGATTAAGCATTCATGCTTAACTCAATCAGTTGCCTCCCCTTTTACCAGTCGTGCCTAGTTACGGAGGCCACTGCCGTTCTTGCAGGAGCTATTGAACCACTACTTATTTCCCTAAGGGAGAGGAAATCTAGTTGTGATGGATTGTCGCCATATTCAGTTTTCCCATCAGCGGTCTCACATCGACCTGCATCAACTCCAAGCATTGTTTCAGGCAGCGGCTTTCTGGGCAAAAGACCGACGGGTTGAAGAGCTAGAGATCGCGATCGCCAACAGCGACCCTGTGATCAGCGTTTGGGATCAAGACCAAATGATTGGCTTTGCTCGGGCTACCTCCGATGGAGTTTATCGCGCCACTATTTGGGATGTGGTGATTCATCCCGACTATCAGGGAGCAGGCTTGGGGCGGAAGCTAGTCGAAACTGTGTTAACCCATCCCAAGATGAATCGGGTGGAGCGGGTGTACTTGATGACCACCCATCAACAGCAGTTTTACGAGCGGATTGGGTTTCAGCTCAATGCCAGCACCACAATGGTTTTGTGCAATCAGCCAATGGAGCAACCCCCCGCTCCCGCAGTTGCAGAAATGCCTCAAACCTCGTAAGCCTTTGGCCGAGAGATTATTCTAAATCAGCCTCTGGCATCACTAGAGGGATCAGGCATTGAATGCGGGTGGACTCAGTAGTGTCTGTCGAATCTGCATCCGCATCTTGCCCTTTGCTAGAAAGTGGCATGATTTCCAAGCGACCTTGCATCCGCTCCAGCACGCTTTGGTGCATTAGGAGAGAGAGTCCGGGGGATAAAGCCGCTGGTGTGTTTGGCGGCGTATTAGCCTTGATGGGTAAAGCCTGAGTGGATAAAAGCTGAGTGGGTTCGCTCCAGAGACTGGCAGAGTAAGGAGCCTCGATCGCGATCGCTACCTGCTTGGTTTCTGGCTGGACTGTAGTAGATACCATAATGGTGCCTTCGGTAGTCAAACGCAGGGAGGTATCAACCAAACTCATCAGGATTTGCTGCAACCATTTTGGGTCAGCCTGCACGTACACATCTTCAGAAATGGGCAAGAGTTTGAGGCGAATATTGCGATCGCGTGCTTGCAGATGAGTCAGGTTGTAGACTTCTTGCAAGACTTGGGCCAGTTGCAAGGGTTGAGGTTGGATTTGCCGAGAGCCATGCTCTAACCTCGCTACATCCAAAATCAAATCCAGCAACTGCATCAGGTTTAGGGCCGACTGATGCGCTTGACCGAGAAAGTCTCTTTCTTCCGCTGGGTCATCGCAGAGGTCAGAGAGAATCAATTGGTGCATACCAATCAAGCCGTTGAGGGGCGATCGCAACTCATGGGAGACTCTAGCCAGAAATCCAGACTTGAACTGGTGCATCTCCACTGCCATTTGATAAGCCAGTCGCGTTTGCTCTAATTCTTGTTGCAATGCTGCGATTGTTTGGTTTTGGTTTACCATTGACGTGCCCTTGCTGCCCCACTCAAATTTCTAGCTTAACCGCTCCAGCGCGAAGAACCTGCCAGGTTGAATGGCTCCACTTGATGACAGTGGAAGGGATACCAGAGGCTGATTCGCTCCTCTGGGTTGCGGCGGCATCCCTAGCGGGAGTCAGATGCGCTAATTCATTCGGTGAGAGCGTCAAAACTTCTGGAAACTGAGCGGCGATCGCGTCCATTGTTTCTAAAGGAGGCTGACCCGATAAGTTAGCGCTGGTAGTCGCCAAAGGGCCTGTTTGAGCCAAGATTGCTTGAGCGACTGGATGGCAAGGCACTCGTAGTCCAATGCTGGTGGGGTCATGGGGATGGATGGCAGCGGGAACGCGATCGCTGGCTGGTAAAACGAGCGTCAAAGCCCCTGGCCAATATCGAGCCGCTACCTGCTGCCAAATTTGTTGCGCCTCTGCGTCACCCTGGACAAACGGCCATAAATCATTCGCCTCTGCCGCCATCAAAATCAGTGGCTTCTCTTGACTCCGCTGTTTCGCCACATAGATCAGCTTGGCACGGTCAGGACGAACAGCTAAAGCTGGCACCGTGTCGGTGGGAAAGCTAATCACGCGATCGCCCGCTTTTGCCTGGGCCACTAAAGTAGTTAGAGAAACTTGAGGCATGTCGTGGAGTGCTGAGCTAAGAAGAACCCTGAACTAAATTAGCGCCATTAGCGTCGATAAGCCAGGACAAAGCGATCGATGCCTGCCAAATCAGCATGAACTTGAACGCGATCGTAGTCGCCCTGCCGCTCCAATAATTCCACGACTTGCTCTGCCTGACCTGCCATCATTTCAATCAACCAGATGCCACCTGGCTTGAGATAAGTGGGCGCTGTTGCCACTAGATGGCGAATGCTATCTAAACCATCTACCCCTCCATCTAAAGCCAAATGAGGCTCATGCCAAGCAACTTCTGGTTGCAGGTCAGATACCATCGCAGTAGGGATATAGGGAGGGTTAGAAACCATCCCCCACAATTGGCCTTCTAGTCCAGCTAAAGGCTGAAACCAAGCACCTTGGCGAAACTGAACGCGATCGCTTAAGCCTAAGTCAGTAACATTTTGCTGTGCTACGGCAAGGGCGTCAGGGCTGCAATCCACGGCATATACCGTTGCCTTTGGAAATGCGGTTGCTATACCAATGGCGATCGCGCCACTGCCTGTGCCTAAATCAACCCAAATCTCCGGTTCTTTACTGCTAACACTAGGACTAGAGGCGGCTGAAAGGGTGATAGCTTTGGTCGCAGTAAGGGCTAAGTCAATGATTAATTCTGTTTCTGGCCGTGGAATCAAGACCGCTGGAGACACCGTTAGGTTGAACTGTCGCCAAGGTGCCGTTCCAGCCAAATACTGGACTGGAACGCGAGCCTCAATCCGCTTCTGCCACAGCTCGGTCAGTTCCGGTAAGGATATCCGCAACTGTACTTGCGGCCAATGCTTGAAAGACTCTAGGCGTAGAGTTAAACGGTCTAAGCCACCTAACTCTTGCAATAGCCAGTCTACTTCGGCAGACGAAATTGCCGCAGCTAATGCTGCGGCACAAGCTTCATTCCGCCATTGCCAAAGCTCCTGTCCTGAGACTACCCATGTCTTAGGGGAGTGCATGTTTGTCACTGAACAGTCATGCTGGAAGGCAGAAAGTTATTTCGCTGCGGGTCTAGCTTGACCTTGGGCAGGCTGAAGCGATCGCAGAAATTCAATTGACTCCTGCGGTGCCACAATGGCGACTTCTTCCAGTTCCTTGTTATTGCTATCTGTCAGGGTTTGGATCACACCTTCGAGGTTGACCACCTGGATATCCACACTAGCTGCTAAGTCGGGTTGCTGTTGATTCAGGCGCTGCACCATATTTTGCAACTCCTCTTTCTTCAGGAATAGAGGAATAATCTGCTGATTTCCCCGCTTCACAGTCAAATATCCTTTGTTTTTGCCGCCTCTAGCAATAAAGAGAGGTACGCCATTAAAGCGCTCTACCTTTTGACCACTCTGCTTTAAGAGCGCAACTGCTGATGCGACTTGCTGCTGAGTTGGCACAAAAGCAAAGGTCAGACCATCAGGTTTGTTTTTGTTGGCCAGACTCAATTCATAAACTTCTGCCAACGAGACAGGCATTACCTTGACATTCTTAGCTAGATCAGGATTCTTAGTTTTCAAGTTGTTTAAAAACGCTTGAGCATCCTGCTGGCTGACAAAAACTCCTGCCACTGGAGTATTCTTTTGACCATTCGCGGCATTGGGTGCAGAAGCAACCAACGGTGCTCCTTGGGCATCTGCAATTGTGAACATCGGCACTGCACGCAGTTTTTGCAATACTTGCTCTTTAGGCAGGGCTAGAGCAGCCATATCGCCTGCGATAGAGGGGCCTAGTAATGCACCTCCAACTAAACCTAGAACTGCACTCCAACGGACAAAAGATTTCATTGTTGCTCCTAGAAAAAGATTGTAAAGGAGTTAATATTTACGCTTTTCACTAGCGTTTGCGAGTGAGAAATCAAGGTGTGGCTGATAGTTTGCTGAATTGCGAATTGCCATGAATTAGTTTGCTAGCTGTTTGCTAATTATGCAATTGCAAGTTCATCAAACATTGGGTATCTTTCATCACTGGTGCCGCCTAAATTTCAAGATAGAGATGTGGCAAAATATTGTTCTTACCCAGCTTCACACACTAGCTCTACACTAATTCACTCCATCGAAAGACATTGTTGAACAGGACGCATTAGTAAATGATCTACGTTGCTCTAATGTCATTTACAGGTGACTTGTCCCAGAAAAAATGGTTCCAGGCCCAGAAAAGAAGCGGGATAATCTGTATTAGCTAAGGGCTTTTCTTGGCAGGCACCAGTTGGCTTGTAGGATACTAACACAACTGAGTCAGTACTTGGGCTTGTTAAACGTCGTGCTCCTTTGGGGCACCGTGATATCTGCTCAGCTCGTGCCGATGAGATGCCTATTTTCTAACATTACTGTGTAGTTGAGATTGTAGCTGTGTTTAGCATTTGAGATTTTTACTGACACTAACACTGCCATAACACGCGGACCTGATATGAGTTTTAATCGATCGAGCGTTGAACGCTCTCATCTTAAGGAGTCTACATTTCACACTCTTTCTGACGGGTTACTTCACTGGCTGCCCAAAATCGCTGTTCGTAGTCCAGTTGCGATCGCATTGCTAGCTTTAGCGAGCTGCCAAACTCCCACTCCATCCAGTAACGGCCTGAAGCTAGGTACGTTGTTACCCATTACAGGGGACTTGGCTCAATATGGTTCACCCATGCAAGACAGTGCTCGTTTACTCGTCAAAACAGTCAACAACTGCGGGGGCGTCTTGGGCCAACCAGTAGAACTGATCTCAGAAGACGACCAAACAGAACCTGCTGCTGGTGCTTCAGCCATGACCAAATTGGCCGAGGTCGATCGAGTCGCTGGAGTGGTAGGGGCCGCATCGAGTGCAGTTTCGAGCGCAGCAGTGGATATTGCAGTTCGTAATCAAGTGACGCAAATCTCGCCTGCGAGTACCAGTCCTGTGTTCACAGAGAGAGCCCAAAAAGGTGAGTTCCAAGGGTTTTGGTTTCGCACGGCTCCACCTGATACCTTCCAGGGGCAAGCCCTGGCAAAATTGGCAAAAGATCAAGGGTTTCAAACAGTCGCAATTTTGGCCATCAATAATGACTACGGCAATGGCTTGGTGGCCTCCTTCATTCCAGCTTTTGAGGCGCTGGGCGGCAAAGTAGTGTCAGGCCAGCCCACGCGCTATCCACCTGATGCCGCTACATTCGAGTCGGAGGTGAGCGCTGCTTTTAGTAGCAATCCAGATGCAGTCTTGTTAATTGCTTATCCAGAGACAGGCAGCCTCATTCTAAAATCCGCTTATCAACAAGGGCTATTGGATCAGAAAACGAAAGTGCTGGCGACCGATGGCCTGAAAGATCCCGCGATCGCCAACCTAGTCGGCAAAAATCAGGCAGGAAAATTTATTGCTAGTGGATTGATTGGCACCGCAGCCAGTGCCGGAGGCCCCGCGATCGCAGCATTCCGGCAACTTTACAACGCTGAGTACAAGCGTCAGCCTAGTGTGTACGATCCCAATACCTGGGATGCCACAGCTTTAATGGTTTTAGCGGCGGAAGCTGCCAAAGCCACGACGGGGCCTGCTCTCAAAGACAAGATTCGCGAAGTCGCAAGCGCACCTGGGCAAGAAGTGACCGATGTTTGCCAAGCCTTAGAACTCGTGCGCCAAGGAAAAGATGTGAACTACCAAGGCGCTAGTGGCACGCTAGAACTAGACGCCCAAGGAGATGTTGTGGGCAGTTACGATATCTGGGCTATTCAAGAAGACGGCGAGCTGGCGGTTAAAGGTCAGATCAGCGTCGGTGGCTCATAAAATGCCAAAAGCTCAGAGACTAGAAGTTCTGAGCTTAAGCAAAATCTTGTCTAAATCGGGATGACAGGATTCGAACCTGCGACATCCTGCTCCCAAAGCAGGCGCGCTACCAAGCTGCGCTACATCCCGTTAACGTCACTTAGCTAGTATACCCTACTCTCAAGCATCCGTAAGCAAAAAATTAGCTTTGCGGCAACAAACCTACAAGTCAGGTAAGAGCAGCCAGAGAGATAGGGAATACTGTGAGAGACGGCGCAAGTTGAATTTGCGCTTAGTCGGGATACCAAAACATGCCCTTAATTCCTTCTGGATCTGCCATGAAACCCAAGTTACGATAGAAAGTAACGACTTGAGGATCAGCGAATAGAGTAATGTTGCTGATATCTTCACTCCGCAATTTCTTGATCACGTGTTTCATCAGAGCCTTCCCGAATCCTTTGCCTTGGAAGTCTGGATGAACCACAACGTCCCAAAGCGTAGCGTTAAAGGCATGATCAGAGGTAGCTCGTGCAAAGCCAATCAAGCGTCGCTGTACGCCTCGCTGCTCCCACATAGTAACGACGAGAAAGCTGTGCTGAATTGCTTTTTTGACCTTGCGTAGGGGTCGCCGTGACCAACCCACCGCATCGCACAGTTCCTCTAATTCGTAGAGGTCGATGTCTCGATCGGTACTGAAAAAAATGCGAGAACTACTGCGGCTTCGGGCCGCTGAGCCACTTAAGCTAGGATCGCGTGGTGCCTCAGTGGGTAGGCTGTTTTCATCCTCAGCAATATATCCCTCAACAGCAGTGGGCTTAGAGCTGGGGGTAGTGTCAGAACCACTAAATAAACTTTTCCAGAAACCCATGTAGGCGTGGTTAAGGTAAGTAGGAGTTAGAAGACAGTACTAGCTAGTATATCTTCCGAACTTGATTCTCATCGTTGCACTTATTTAGAAGATTGATCGAGTTGTCGGAGAAAATCATCTGAGGAAATAAAAGTTGAACAATGAAAATTTGTGAGAAATTGACCTAATGTTGAGTTTTGCACCTTGGCGATCGCTCTCTCGTCCAGGCTTCTGTTGTAGCAAGTGAGTTGTACTCTCCGTTATGGCCTCGGGTTTGAAATCGTCCACACTAGAACTGCTGAAGCGCTTCAACCGGGCGTTTCCCCAGTTTTATGAGCAATTTGTCAGTAGCGAAATTCAGTTACAAAACCTGAGGTTGGCTTACCAGCTTTATAAAACCAAGCAAGCGGTGATTGAACTGAAGCCGGAAGGTAGTAAGAGTGCGCTACATTTTGCCTACCGTAATCAGTCTTTTTTACTCAGCGATATTTTTGGAGTTTTGGCAGCTTACGGGCTAACTATTCATAGCCTCAGCTTATATGGGCAGATTTATCCACCCATGCTGGTCTTCATCAAGCTGGTTGTATCACGAGGCGGCAAGACTTTAACCGAGAAGACTGCGGAGAACGTCTGTCGGGCAGTGCGAGAGGCCTTGGCAGGGCGGTTTGAAGTCGAAGAAATGCTGGCGGTAGAGTTTAATCTAGACGCTGGCTTAGAGCAGGTGGAAACGGAGTTCTATGTGGACCCGGTGTTTCACTTGCCAGCCTTGCTAATTGAGGCCGACAACCAACCAGGTCTGTTTTACAAAGTCATGTACGCCATTTGGCAAGAGGATTTGCTGGTAGTCAACGCCAATCTTTTGGTCTGGCGGGGCCGAACCCGTTTGATTTTGTACTTGTTGGGTCCCAACGAAAACTTAATTCCAGAGTACCTGGGCCAGAAAATTGCGGAAGGAGTTCGCCAACGGTTGCTAGGACGACGACACTAAGCTCAGGGGGTAAGGTCGTTTGATGTCCAAGCCCTGTTGCTGCAATGTTGGCGGTAATGTCGGCTGAAGCCCCTAAGGTGTTTCAGTTGAACTTCGGGCTAGGATAAAAGTATGACCAGCATTAACGTTCTAGGAGTTCCGCACGCCTACGATTTGACGGCGGCCACTGCATCTCCCTCTGTCCTTGTTTTTATTCACGGTTGGCTCCTGAGCCGTCAATATTGGCAACCGTTAATTGAGCGGTTGTCACCGGATTATCAATGCTTGTCCTATGATTTGCGTGGGTTCGGCGAATCGCAATGCTCGATCTCCGATCACCAGCCCAGTTTGTCTACTGCGACTGCGGAGTTAATAGATGAAGCGATCGCCTCCCCTAAAGCTTCAAGATATACACCCGCTGCCTACGCTCAGGATCTAGCCGTTTTATTAAAACAGCTAAATATTTCTAATGCTTGGTTGGTCGGTCATTCCCTGGGTGGCAGTATTGCGCTCTGGGCAGGCCATCAGCTACCCGACGCTGTGAAGGGCGTGATTTGCTTGAATGCAGGGGGTGGCATTTATCTCAAAGAGGAATTTGAGCGTTTTCGTTCGGCAGGAGCCAAAATCTTAAAGTTTCGGCCTCGCTGGTTTTCGCAACTGCCGTTGATTGATTTACTGTTTAGTCGTGCCACTGTCGCTCGTCCGATTGAGCGGGTTTGGGGACGACAGCGAGTGATTGATTTTGTCATGGCTAATCCTCAAGCCGCCTTGGGAGCGTTGCTGGATTCCACTACCGAAGAAGAGGTGCATCATCTCCCTCATGTGGTGTCCCGGTTGCTACAGCCTGTTTATTTTATGGCGGGGTCACAAGATCCAATCATGGAGCCCAAGTACGTACGGCACTTAGCCAGTTTTCACCCAACTTTTCGAGCCTGTGGCGATAACGTGATTGAGATTCCCAATTGTGGGCACATGGCGATGGTGGAGCAGCCTGATACCGTGGTAGCTCAACTGCGTGCGATTGTGGCTCGACACGAAGTTCAAGAGCAGGTAACGCCCCGATAAACCTAAGCCTGTTCATATAGCTGCATAACGTTAGCGATCGCCAGCCGTGACTGTGCTCCTAGCGTTAGGGACGAAGTATGACCGTGATTCAGGTGGTCAGCGGCAGCACACCCAATCATGGCCGCATTATCGGTGCAAAATTTGAGGGGTGGAAAAAGCACCCGGAAATCATGAGTTTGGGCAGCGGTTTGTAAGTGACGGCGTAGGCTGCTGTTGGCGGCAACTCCTCCCCCAATCGCGATTGTGGTGAGGCCATAATCGCGGGCGCAGGCGATCGCTCGTCGAGTCAGCGATCGCGCCACAGTTTCTTGAAAGCTGGCAGCGAGATCGGCAACGGGTAGTTGGTTGCTTTCTTGTTGAAGTTTTTGGGTTAAGCGCAGCACCGCAGTTTTAAGACCGCTAAAGCTGGAGTCGTAGGGGTGATGACCCCCTTCAGACCGTGAGACATTGCCTTCGGGCAAAGGGAAAGCCTGAGGATTGCCTTGAGCCGCAAGGCGATCGATGGCTGGGCCACCGGGATAGCCCAAGTTGAGCAAACGAGCTACTTTGTCGAAGGCTTCTCCTGCTGCGTCGTCGCGAGTTTGGCCTAAGGTTTCGTAGTGACCGCAAGCTTTGACGTAAATCAGGCTGGTATGCCCACCCGAAACCAGCAAACAGAGAAAAGGCGGCTCTAGCGTGGGTTCAGTGAGGTAAGAAGCGTAAATATGGCCTTCTAGGTGGTGAATGCCAATAAAGGGCTTTTGATGAACTAGGGCCAAGGTTTTAGCAGCTGTGAGACCGACGAGCAAAGCCCCCACCAGCCCAGGGGCACAAGTGGCAGCAACGCCATCAATGGCAGACCAATCTAGGGATGCTTCCTGAAACGCTTGAGCGATCGCTAAATTAATCATCTCTACATGTTGGCGAGACGCAACTTCTGGTACAACCCCGCCATATTGTTGATGAATATCAATCTGAGAAGAAACAATACTACTTAAAACTTGACGATTTTTAACAATCGCGACCGCTGTTTCATCACAACTTGTTTCAAGTGCTAAAACCGTTGCCATTCGCTGGTAATTTTTTGAATGAATGAGCTACTTCTAGTAACTTAAAACTTTACTGGGTCTACTCGGAAGAGTATGATTGCTTCCAAGTTCAGCAAACTTTCCTGTACAAATAGCGTAATCTTTTTGTACAACAAACTTTGAGTTTTGTAACAAAAGGAAATGATTCCATGCAACGACTGTTTGCTTTAGTTCTCATTGTTTGCCTCTGGCTAGGCATGGCCCCCCCTGCCTCAGCAGATGTAGCTGGGTTAGTTCCCTGCGGTGAGACTCCTGCTTTTCAGCAACGTCTAAATAACAGTGTAAGAAGCCAAGAGGCTCGCTTACAAAAATATGATCCCAACAGCGATTCTGCTGCACTTATCAAAGGCAGAATTGATCGGGCTCGGGAACGGTTTGCACGCTATGAAGGGATGCTTTGCGGCCCTGAAGGTTTGCCCCGTTTGATCACCGATGGTCGTCCTAGCCACTGGGGTGATTTCCAATATCCTGGGTTGCTTTTCTTGTATCTGGCTGGTTGGTTAGGTTGGTCTGGCCGTAGCTATATCAGAACTGTCAAAAAGAGCGACTATCCAGAGTACAGCGAAATTCAAATCAACGTACCTTTGGCAATTCAATGCTTTATCGGCGGTTTGCTGTGGCCTTTGGCAGCAGTAAAAGAATTGCTCAGCGGAGAGCTGGTCGAAAAAGAGGAAAACATTCCTGTTTCTCCTCGCTAACGAAGTTCTCTGAACTCTGTTGCAAGAGTTTAATTGATTTCCTTCTCGCTTCCATTTTCGTTATTTCTCCTTTAGCTTGTTCTTAGGAGTTTGGTATGAATGATTTCGTCAAGTATCTGTCTAATGCTCCTGTATTAGCAGTGTTGTTTGTGAGTGGTGTGCTGACAGCGTTTATTCTGATCAATAAAACGTTTCCTGACGGCCTCTTTCTGTCTCCTTAGACTGCACTAAGAACTTCTTTTTCCTAGAATTCTTGCTTTGCTAAGTTAGCAAGCCTTGGTTCTAGAAAGATCAAGGTTTTTAACTTGAGAAACTCGCGATCGCCCTCTTGAAGTCGCGAGTTTCCTAGCCGAACCATTGCTGACCAAAGTGTAGAATTAATTTTCTTTAAGTGCACTTTGGTCTGGAAAGTGAGAATAAATTTCTCACTTAAAATAGGGCTACAACGTTATTAACTAAAAGAGCAATATGGTATCACCAGCAGAAACGATAGATAGATCAAAAGATCGTTTAGGCGATCCGAGAAACCGGGAAGTCGTCCGTCCAGCAGGGGGTGATCCTCAAACTGGTAATTTGGAAACCCCAATTAACGCTTCAGGTTTCACAGAAGCTTACATTAATAACCTGCCTGCCTATCGTCGTGGTCTTTCTCCACTGCGGCGCGGTTTGGAGATTGGCATGGCTCATGGTTACTGGCTGATTGGCCCCTTTGCTAAGCTGGGTCCCCTAAGAGACACCGACGTGGCAAACCTAGCTGGTTTGTTGTCTACGGTTGGCCTCATCGTGATTTTGACGATTGGCTTGTCTCTGTACGCTAACAGCTGCCCTCCTGACCCAACCAGAACCATCACCACTCCCAACCCTCCTGCTGCTTTGACAGCCCAAGAGGGTTGGAATGAGTTTGGTAGTGGATTCTTGATTGGTGGGATTGGTGGAGCAGGTTTTGCTTATGCTCTACTAGCCAACATTCAAATCCTGCAAAATCTCTTCTAGTAATTCTTGACAAGAATCTAGAGTTATTTCTAAGGCAGTCAGTCGTTCACTTTTAGTCTCTTAAAGTTGCCAGCTTGATCATTCTTCACTGGTAGCTTTAGTAAGAATGGAAGTGTGATTGACTGCCTTAATTTATGGCTTTAATGTATGACTTGATTGCAAGCTAGACGCTATAGCAGTGAACAGGCGCAAACAAAGCCGCCTCAATCTCAGTTAAAGCTTTCTCAAAATCATCATTGATGATTTGAATATCGAACTCGCTGGCTGCGTCAATTTCGGCTTTTGCTCGCTGGAGTCGGCGGGCGATCGCGTCTTCCGAGTCTTGTCCACGATTACGAATGCGAAACTCTAGTTCGTTCAAAGAAGGTGGCAGGATAAAGATGCGAAAGGCCGTTGGAAAGGTTTGCCGAACTTGTCTAGCTCCTTCCAGCTCGATTTCTAGAATCACACATTTGCCTTGCTGAACTTGTTGCTCTACAGCTAGGCGCGGTGTGCCGTAGTAATTGCCCGCAAATTCTGCCCATTCTAAGAGTTCCCCACCAGCGACCATGCGCTCAAATTCGGTGCGACTCACAAAGTAGTAATGCTGCCCATCAACTTCGCCAGGGCGGGGAGCGCGAGTCGTGACTGAAATAGAAACATAGAGGTCTGGATGGCGTTGGAGAAGCGATCGCAGTAAGGTGCCTTTTCCAACTCCACTCGGCCCAGTCAATACAACCAACTTGCCTGCTTGCATGCTCCCACTACCCGTTCGAGTTACGTTGCTTAAACCTCTTAGGGTAGCACTATCTATAGGCAATCGATTCAACGGTTTGAGCGCCGCAGGGATTAGGATTGTATCGGCAGCTTGACACGATGGTTATTCATCGTTGCCCGCTCCGTCTTTACTGACAATGAAGCGGTTGGCGACGGTCTCAGGCTGAATTGCGGAAAGAATAATATGACCTGAATCGGTGATGATAACTGCTCTGGTGCGCCGCCCATAGGTTGCATCAATTAACTGCCCCCGGTCTCTCGCATCTGTAATGATTCGTTTGATGGGGGCGGACTCTGGGCTGACAATGGCAACCACTCGGTTGGCAGACACAATATTGCCAAAACCGATATTGATCAGCTTAATATCCATACTGAACGGCGGCTTGACCGCGTGAGGGGTTCATAAGTATTTAATTTCAATGGTATCTACAAAAATTTGGACTAACAAGGCTAAAATTCGCAGCATAACAGAGTTTTTTGGCTTGCTAGGGAGCTTTCTATCTTTGGGTATAGATCTGACTCACTAATCCCTCAGCTCGGTGATCGATCCGGTGCAATTAACGTTAGACTGAGCAGCGATCCTGTGACTTGTACGATTTTTCACTTTGCAACCTGTTGACTTTACTACGCTAACTGCTGCCTGCTGTGAACTTCGAGCTGATTGGCTGCCATCCCGACTGGAGCAGGTCTATCAGCGCGATCGCTTTACCCTTGCCATTGCCTTGCGAACTCTGAAGCACCGAGATTGGCTGACTATTTGTTGGCACCCGCAAGCAGCCCGTCTTTGCATTGGCGATCCGCCCCCTCGCACCCCAGACACCTTTACCTTTAGCCAACAACTGCAACATCAACTGGGAGGTTTGGCTCTAGTTGCCATTGAGGCGATCGCCCCTTGGGAACGGGCTTTGGATTTACAGTTTGCGCGACGGCCCGGAGATCCCCCGTTGTGGCACCTGTATGTCGAAATTATGGGCAAGTACAGCAATGTCATCCTGGCGAACCAGGAGAACTTGATTGTGACAGCGGCTCATCAAGTCAGTGCTCAGCAATCTAGTGTTCGCCCCATTCTTACTGGACAACCTTATGAACTACCGCCTGCACTCACCGATCCAGCCCCTAGCTTAAGTGAGCCGTATGACCGCTGGCGAGAACGGATTAGCCTTGTACCTGGGGCTTTACGCCGTACCTTAATCAAGAATTATCGTGGCTTAAGCTCAGCCTTAGTGTTGTCAATGTTGCAGGCCATCGAACTTGACCCAGAGCGATCGACAGAAGACCTAGATGAGTCAGAGTGGCAGCGGTTGTTTGCAGCTTGGCAAACTTGGTTGCGATCGCTAGAAAGTTGTGAACTGCATCCGGGCTGGACTCAGCAGGGATATACCGTTTTGGGTTGGGGCCAGACGCAAGCGGTAGAGAGCGTACAAACCTTGCTCAACCAGTACTACACCGCACAGCTCAATCGCCAGGAGTTCGTGCAACTCCACCATCAATTGACCCAAAAAGTAAACAATGTTTTGGCGAAAGTTCGCCTCAAAGCCGACTTGTTTCGGCAGCGCTTAGCCCAATCTGACCAAGCCGACCAGTACCGAGAGCAAGCAGACTTGTTGATGGCCCATTTGCAAGAATGGCAACCCGGAATGAAAGTCATGACGCTGGCGGATTTCCATACTGAGCAACCCGTGGCGATCGCTCTCGATCCGGAGAAAAACGCCGTACAGAATGCTCAGTCTCTCTACAAAAAACACCAGAAACTCAAGCGAGCCCGTTTGGCAGTGGAGCCATTGCTAGCTGAGGTACAAGTAGAGGTGGACTATCTAGAGCAAGTAGAAGCGGCCCTATTGCAGATGGCTAGCTATCAAGTCCCCGCTGACCTAATCGCTGTAGAAGAAATTCGCGATGAATTGATTCAGCAGCAATATTTGGAGTCGCTAGAGTATCGCAGTCGCCCAGAGAGCAAAGTTAGTACAGAATTCTACCGCTTTCAAACGCCGAGTGGATTTGAGTTGCTCATTGGTCGTAATAATCGCCAAAATGATCAGTTAACCTTCCGGCTCGCTGGCGATTATGACCTCTGGTTCCACACTCAAGAAATTCCTGGCAGTCATGTCCTCTTGCGGCTAGAACCAGGCAAAGTTCCTGAAGAAGCAGACCTACAATTTACGGCTGACTTAGCCGCCTATTACAGTCGTGCCCGTCAAAGCGAGCAAGTTCCTGTGGTTTACACAGAGCCAAAATACGTCTACAAGCCCAAGGGGGCAAAACCAGGGATGGCGATTTATAAGCAAGAGCAGGTGATTTGGGGCCAACCTCAGCGAGCCAATCTTTATTTAACCGTGCCAGAGAATTAAAGCGGCAATGAATGGTAGGATGTCATCTGGCTCCAGCTAAAGAGTGATGCAGCTTCTCAAAAATTGCTGTAAACATTCATGACAAAAAGTTTGTGTATCTTGTTACAATACTTCTGGAGTCGGGAACAATAACCCTATACCTGCTGCAAGTGTGGGAACGCGCAGCTTAGGTTCCTCCAAATTGAGAAGACAACGTCATTAAAAATTAAAGTAGCCAGCTATGGGAGCTGGCTTTTTTTGTACCTACTGTTTGTGTTAAGTGGTGGGGTAAAAAGTTGGATGATGAAACAAACTGTTTAAGCTATTGCTGGTATAACTTTTTTGAGCCAGTTAGGGGTAATGCAGGGGTGTATGAAACGTTACCAAAATCTGCATCAAATTCAGCAGTTAGATCCCATGCAGGATCATCAGGAGATTTGCCGCTTGATGGCAGGCCACGAATTTCCTTGGGATATTAATCGGGCTTTAGAAATTGCACTGTTTCGGACATTTTGTGTGCCGAGTATTTCAGTGCTACTTGATAAAACCGGAGAGTTTCATCAGCGCCCGCAAAAACGTTACGACGATACAGCCTTGATTGTGGCTGAGATTTTGAAGTGGGGATATGACAGCGATCGCGGTCAAGAAGCGATTCGACGGATGAACCACATGCATGGGCGTTTTCAGATCAGCAACGCCGATTTTTTGTATGTGCTTTCTACATTTATCTATGAGCCTGTCCGTTGGATCGATCGCTTTGGCTGGCGACCGATGTCCCACAACGAACGCTTGGCTTCTTTCTATTTCTGGCAAGCAGTGGGTCAGCAAATGCAGATTCAAAACATTCCTGACACCTACGAAGCATTTGAGCGCTACAACGTTGAATATGAGCAACAGCACTTCCGCTATGCCCAAACGAATCGCTTGGTGGGTGACTCCACGCAAAACTTGATGCTGAGTTGGTTTCCAAGCTGGTTGCGCCCTCTAGTGAGACCGAGTGTCCACAGTTTCTTAGATGAGCGAATGCTAGAAGCTTATGGATTTACCGCTCCACCCGCTTTCCTGCGACAAGCGATCGCCTACAGCTTGAGATTGAGAAGCCGAGTTCTCCGCTGGCTGCCACCCCGGAAGCAGCCAAAGTTCTACACTGACGCTCACCATCGCAGCTATCCCAAGGGTTACCAGCTCACGCAGCTTGGCCCGCCGCAGATGCTAGAGTTCCTCAATCACGATACGAAGCCTGAATAGGCTGGTTGGCATCAGTCCTGGTCAGCTAAGTTGAGCGATCGCCCTTAGCTTCCCGCAGGTTGAAAGACAGGAGCCGCTTGAATGATGGGCGGAATTCCAGCTAAATCCAAAATTTGAGGAATCAGGTCTTCTCGTCGCACCGCCATCATATGTACGCCTTGGCAAAGTTCTCTGGCTAACTTGACTTGCTCTGCCGCGATCGCAATGCCTTCTTGCAAGGGATCAGCCGCTCGTTCTAGGCGTTGAATAATCTCGTCTGGAATGGAAACCCCTGGGACATTGCGGTTAATAAACTGGGCATTTTTGGCTGATTTAAGCAGAAAAATTCCTGCTAGAACTGGCTTATTGCTACCTGCCGCGATCTGAGTCATGAATTTTTCTAGCCGATCAAAATCGCAAATTAACTGACTCTGGAAAAATTGGGCTCCAGCCGCTAATTTGCGTTCAAAGCGACTTTGTAAGCCTGACCAGCTATTGAGCTGAGGGTCAACCGCTGCACCCACTAGCAAATCGGTGGGGCCATCAGGCATTAGTTTGTCATTGGCGTCAAAGCCTTGATTTAGCTTGGAGATCAGTTGCAGCAACCGCACTGCTTCCAAATCAAATACGGCCCGTGCCTCTGGGTGATCGCCTGCTTTCACTGGATCTCCGGTTAGCGCCAAAATGTTGCGAACGCCAAGGGCATGGGCTCCCATCAAATCACCTTGTAAACCAATGCGGTTGCGATCGCGGCAAGCCACCTGACAAATCGGCTCAATGCCATGCTGAAGCAAAATGATTGACGCTGCCAGCGAACTCATGCGAAGCACTGCCCGACTGCCATCAGTGATGTTGACGGCATGAACTCGATTTTTGAGTAGCAGAGCCATTTGCAGCATGTGAGCCGCGTTGCCACCTTTGGGCGGAGCCACCTCAGCCGTGACTAAAAACTCACCAGACTGAAGCGCATTGCGGAAGCAAGAGGGAGATGGCAGTAGGGATGAATTAAGCATCGCGAGATTGTTTTGACCGTTATCCATCACTTAATTGACCTCACCATCATCACTTCATCTTGCATTCCGTACTCCTGCTGAGCTAATGAGCTGTTGAGTATCCCAGTTATAAGGGCAAGGCATAGCCCAAGGCTGATTTTGCCTGGTTCAGGGTTTGGTTGGCGATCGCAGCAGCAGCTTCTTGGCCTTTGCGCAGCACTGATTCCAAATAGCCCTTATCCGCCATGATGTCGTTGTATTTGTCTTGGATGGGCTTGAGAGCGCTGATCGTAGTTTCAGTCAATAAAGGCTTGAACTGGCCCCAACCCATATCCTGACACTCTGCCGTCACCTCAGCTTTAGTTTTGCCTGACATGAGCATATAGAGCGTCAACAAGTTGTTGCACTCAGGCCGTTCTAGGTTGTCAAACTCTAACCCTCTGACGGGGTCAGTTTTGCAGCGCTTAATCTTGTTTTGAATCTGCTCAGGCGCATCTAAAACGTTGATCCGACTCAAGTCTGAAGGATCAGATTTAGACATTTTGCGAGTGCCGTCGGTCAAGCTCATGACTCGCGCACCTGCCGCCCGAATCAGTGGCTCTGGCAGCTTAAAGGTCGGATATTTGTCTTTACAAAACTGATGATTAAACCGTGCGGCAATGTCACGAGTTAGCTCTAGGTGCTGCTTTTGGTCTTCTCCCACTGGGACTTTATCAGCTTGGTAAAGCAAAATATCGGCGGCCATCAGCACCGGATAGTCGAGCAGGCCCACATTGACATTCTCGCCTTGCCGCACCGCTTTTTCCTTGAACTGAATCATGTCTTCCAGCCAGTTCAGCGGGGTAATGCAGTTCAGCAACCAGGTTAATTCGCTGTGGGCTGGGACGTGGGACTGCACAAAGATGTGGGCGTGCTGCAAGTCGATGCCACAAGCCAAGTAAATCGCTGCGATCGCGTAGGTGTCAGCTGCCAAGGTAGCTGGATTGTGGGGTGCAGTAATGGCATGGAGATCGACGACACAGAAAAAATTTTCGTATTGGCTTTGGCCTTCCACCCAATTGCGAATGGCTCCTAAGTAGTTTCCTAAGTGGAGATTGCCCGTCGGTTGAATGCCAGAAAGAACCCGCTGCTTAGCCATAATTTTTAAATGATCACATGCCAAAGCTGTCCTAAGACCTAAGTGGGGCCAAGTTGCTGCCTTTACTCCAGTTGCCTGGGGCAGAAGCAGGGACAGTCCAAAATCCAGAGTAAAGCTTTACGATGCAAAAATTAACTTTTGTTTATGTAAAAGCAAAGACGATTACAAAGGCTAGTTGCTGGAATTATCGAATTTATTGATCTCTTATCGATGTTTAAAGTCTTTGCACTACTTCCCAATTATGCCCCAGTCTGCTCAAAATCCGGTTGACCCACTCAACACTCAAAGCTGCTGATCCCTTTCCTGTGAATTAATACCAGAACAGTAGCAGCAAGTTGTACAGTCTATTCATGCTTTTCAGCTCATGCTTTTCGGCTCCTTCTTATGCTTCTAGGCTGTCTTCCTTGGCTTCAGGTTGATCAGTGGCAGTTGGCTGTTATTGATCTCAATCAATTCATTGACCTCCTGCAATTTCCGTTCATGCAACGGGCGATCGCCGGAGGAATCTTGATGGGAGTGTTAGGTGGACTACTCGGTTGCTTTGTGACCCTGCGCCAGTTGTCATTTTTTAGTCATGCTGTGGGTCATGCAGCCTTAGTTGGAGTCGCTTTGGGCGTTTTGCTCCAGTTAAACCCCACTTGGATGCTGCTACCTTTCACCCTCCTGTTTGGTTTAGCGGTGCTTTACCTGATTGACCAAACCGACTTGTGGAGTGACAACATCCTCAGCATTGTCCTCTCAGGCGCTTTAGCGATCGGGGTGATCCTGACTAGCTTTATTCAGGGCTATCGCGGGAACCTGATGGGAGTGTTGTTCGGCGATATCCTAGCCATCAACCGCACCGACTTGGTGCTGACTCTCCTGTTGTTGATCGTCAGTGCTATTTTTTTGCTATCGACGCTCCGACAACAAATCCTGCTGACGCTCAATCAAGCGGTCGCTCAAGTGCAAGGAATTTCAGTCCAACTGCACCGATATTTGTTTGTGGTCCTGCTGTCTCTTGCCGTTGCCGTTTCTATCAAGGCGATCGGTATTTTGCTCGTGAATGCCTTTTTGGTTATTCCAGCCTCGACTGCCAAGTTGCTGAGCCAACGTTTTGCTCGTTTCTTGCTCCTATCAGTTGCGATCGGAGCGCTCAGTAGCATCATGGGCATGTTGGTATCTGGAGCACTGAATTTTGCTTCTGGCCCTAGTATTGTGTTAGTTCAATTTGTGCTTTTTTTGGTCGTTCTTAGTCTAACTAAGCTAAGAGCGTTACCAACCTAAGGCAGGATCTTCCTGACAAAGGCACACTATATCGTAAAGACTTAGTAGTTGAGATTTGGGGAGACCGAATTCTTGCCACCTTTAGGCTTGGTGAAACACTACCCACGTTTTATACTCTCTACAGCTTGACCAAAGTGAGGTTGAGGCTGGTTAGCAACTTATATTTCCGTCACTCATCATCCTAGAGTGTGACAAACTCGGTGATAACGCCTTTAAGCAGCCCTAATCTCCCTAATTTCTAAACTGACTGTGCAATTAAAGTACGCGCTGGTTCATGAATGGTTAACGCCAAAAGCAACAGGGGGTTCGGAACTAGTTGTGCAGGAGATCTTGCAGCATGTGGATGCTGACCTCTATGCATTAATTGATTTCGAATCTACAAATCCGGACAGCTATTTGTTTAAGCGTCAGATCGGCGCGACTTTCTTGCAGCATTTTCCGGGTGCTCGCGAGGGTGTGCAGAAGTATTTGCCTCTATTGCCTCTGGCGATCGAACAACTGGATTTGCGTCCGTATGATGTGATTCTCTCTTCTTCCCACGCGGTGGCTAAAGGAGTCCTAACTGGCCCCCATCAGTTGCATATTTGTTATTGCCATACACCCATGCGCTATGCCTGGGATCTAACCTTCGACTACTTGCGCAGCAGTGCTTTAGGGCGTGGAGTTCCAGGGTGGGCAACTCGCTGGCTACTGCACTATCTGCGGCAATGGGATGTCTTATCTGCGAATCGGGTGGATTATTTCATTGCCAACTCTTACAACACAGCTCGTCGGATTTGGCGCTACTATCGGCGTCCAGCTACAGTGATTTATCCACCTGTGCATACGGAGCGATTTCCCTTCCAGGCTCAGAAACAGGACTTTTACCTTACCGTTTCTCGCTTGGTGAGCTACAAGAAAACCTCGCTGATTGTGCGTGCTTTTAATCAGTTAGGGCGATCGCTGGTGGTGATTGGGAGTGGCCCAGAACTGCAAGAGCTACGCAAAATCGCCCAGCCGAATGTACAAGTGTTGGGTTGGCAGCCAGATGCAGTCGTGGAGAAATACATGGCCGAGGCGAAGGCTTTTGTTTATGCGGCTCATGAAGATTTTGGCATCGCTCCGGTTGAGGCTCAAGCCTGTGGTACCCCTGTGATTGCTTATGGGGCAGGAGGAGCCTTGGAAACGGTGCGAGATGTGCGGCAGTATCCTGATGCTGCGACAGGAGTTTTGTTCTCAACTCAATCGGAGGTGGCTTTAATTGAAGCGGTGGAGTATTTTGAAGCTCATGCCCAAGCATTTCAGCCTGAGGTGGTGCGATCGCATGCCCTAACCTTTGACGCTAAGGCGTTTGTGCAACAATATCTCAGCTTTGTGGAACACTCCTGCCAAGAATTTCGGTCTAGCGATCCCAGTGGGGCATTGTCTTTTAGACCTAAATTACCGTAGAAGGTGTTTCTGGCTTTATGATCAGGACTGTGTGTGGTGTGAGTTTGTGAGTTGAAGGAGTACAATGACTGCCGAAAGTCAACTTATCTCCGGCAAGACAATTCGGGCGATTTTTAAGCGGGGCTTGCCGCCAGTTACGTTAATTAGTCTAGACGGAGAGCTTCCCAAGCGGGTGTTTGATATTGGGTTTTCGCTTGCGGTTTTGGTTTTGTTCTCTCCGGTTTATCTACTCCTGGCCCTGTTGATTGCCCTTAGCTCTCCAGGGCCGATTTTTTATGTCCAAGAACGAATTGGCAAGAATCGTCAACCGTTTGGTTGCATCAAATTCAGAACAATGGTGGCAAATGCTGACGAGGTGTTACTCCACCTGTTGGCAACTTCCCCAGAAGCCCGGCAAGAATTTGAAGCCAATTTCAAACTGAAATACGATCCTCGCATTACCTGGATCGGTCGATTTTTGCGGGTTACAAGCCTGGATGAGTTCCCGCAATTTTGGAATGTGTTGAAGGGTGATATGAGCGTCGTGGGTCCTCGGCCTCTGGTAGAGGAAGAGTTACCAAAATACGGCAGATACATGGATCGAATTTTGACCATTCAACCTGGAATTACAGGACTCTGGCAAGTTTCAGGACGAAATGATATTCCTTATCATCGTCGTGTTCAAATGGATCTTTACTATGTCAACGCTCGTAACCTTTGGATGGATCTCTGGTTAATCGTGAAGACAATTGGCGTAGTTATATTTCCGAGCAAAAATGGTGCTTACTGAAGCTAATCCATCACATCTGTTAGGGCTGACTTCTCTATAGCCAGTGTCCAACTATACAGTATGAGCGCAAGAGATGAGTTGACTTATTTTTTCCTGGGAAAGCTGAATCTCAATCTTTGGCAAAAATACACAGAGGCTCCTGATTCTTTGCAGACATTACATAGTTTTTTGATGTTTTGTTGAGAATTTCAAGTTAACGTATGGATTGATTCTCACACCCGCAGTATCTATTTATTTGTGCAGCATGCTTATGGAAAAGCACCTTCAAAAGATGGCTTACCATTGACGACAGAGTCTTTTCCTGAGCGCTCCCCCACAAAAATGGGATGTATAAGGTGTAACGGCTAGGTGCAAGCTTTAAATAGCCTCTGTCCGCTTCCAGATTTCAAAAGAATTGCTTGGAGCTGTGACAAGCTCAGACAGCTACTTAAACAGCTAAAAGTTATGCTTCCCAGCCCCCATGTCAGCCACAGAAGGAACTTTGCAAATGACCCAACAGAAGCGAGCGCTAATCACAGGTATTACAGGTCAAGATGGCTCTTACCTCAGTGAACTGCTGTTAGAAAAGGGTTATGAAGTTCATGGCATTATTCGACGAACTTCAACCTTCAATACGGATCGGATTGACCATATATACGAAGACCCTCACAAAGAGGGAGCGCGTTTGTTTCTGCACTATGGTGACTTAACAGATGGGACAACGCTACGCCGTATTTTAGAAGAAGTACAGCCGCAAGAAATTTACAACCTAGGGGCTCAGTCGCATGTGCGCGTCAGCTTTGACTCGCCAGAGTACACGGTTGATGCAGTGGGTATGGGAACACTTCGCCTGCTGGAAGCGATCCGAGACTATCAGCACCGCACAGGCTTAGAAGTGCGGTTCTACCAAGCAGGCTCCTCAGAGATGTTTGGGAAGGTGCAGGAAGTACCCCAAACGGAAACTACGTCCTTCTACCCCCGTAGTCCTTATGCTTGTGCGAAAGTTTATGCTCACTGGCAAACTGTAAACTACCGCGAATCCTATGGCTTGTTTGCCGCTAATGGGATTTTGTTCAACCACGAATCTCCACGTCGGGGTGAAACTTTTGTCACCCGCAAAATTACCCGAGCGATCGCGCGAATTGTGGCAGGTAAGCAAAAGAAAATTTACTTGGGTAACTTAGATTCCAAGCGAGACTGGGGATACGCCAAAGATTATGTGCGCGCAATGTGGTTAATGCTGCAACAAGATGAGGCAGATGACTATGTAGTGGCGACGGGTGAAACGCACTCGATTAGTGAGTTCCTCGATTTGTCGTTCAAGTGCGTCAACCTTGACTGGCACGACTACGTTGAGTTTGATGAGCGTTACTTGCGTCCTGCAGAAGTCGATCTGCTGATTGGAGATCCCGCTAAAGCGAAACAAAAGCTGGGTTGGGAACCTTCTGTAACTTTTGAACAGCTTGTCGCCATCATGGTGGAAGCTGACTTGCAAGCTTTGGGACTTACTATGGAAAATGGTAGAGGTTCGTCTTTGGAACACGCTACCGTTCGTCACCAAGTCAGCAATGTAATGAGCTAATCTCTGAGCATTTCTGATTTATTTCAACAGAGACAAAAAAGCCATGACAATGCTGGATCTCAGAGATAAACGGATTTTAGTGACTGGGGGAGCTGGCTTCTTGGGGCGTCAAGTGGTCGCTCAGCTCCAGAGCGTGGGTGCTGATCCTGAGAAGATTACAGTTGTGCGATCGCGGGATTGTGATCTACGTTTCCTTGATCAGTGCCAACGAGCGGTTGATCAGCAGGATGTGGTGATCCACTTAGCGGCGCATGTGGGTGGCATCGGGTTGAACCGAGAAAAGCCAGCAGAGCTGTTCTACGACAATTTGATGATGGGCACGCAACTGATTCATGCCGCTTATCAAGCGGGAGTGCAGAAGTTTGTCTGCGTGGGCACTATTTGCGCTTACCCTAAGTTCACCCCAGTTCCGTTTAAGGAAGAGAACCTCTGGGATGGCTATCCAGAGGAAACCAACGCACCTTATGGTGTGGCTAAAAAGGCTCTGTTGGTCCAGCTGCAATCCTACCGTCAGCAATACAAGTTCAATGGCATCTACTTATTGCCAGTGAACTTGTATGGGCCTGAAGACAACTTTGATCCTCGCAGTTCCCACGTCATCCCAGCCTTGATTCGTAAGGTCTACGAAGCACAGCAGCGGGGGGATCAGCAACTCCCCGTCTGGGGTGATGGTAGCCCAACCCGTGAATTTCTCTATTCTGAGGATGCGGCTCGTGGCATTGTGATGGGCGCACAGGCTTACAACGATTCTGAGCCTGTGAATCTGGGGACTGGCTACGAAATCTCAATTCGCGATCTGGTAACTCTGATTTGTGAGCTGATGGGTTTTGAGGGTGAGATCGTTTGGGAGGCAGATAAGCCCAACGGTCAGCCACGTCGTTGCTTAGATACAGAACGAGCCAAGCAGTTTGGCTTTACGGCTCAAATGGATTTCAAGCAAGGGCTGAAAAATACGATCGAGTGGTACAAACAGCACGCTAGTTGAACAGGCCATAAAACTGTTCAGCCAGCGTGCTGCATCTTATGATTTTGGATGCCTTTTCACTCAATACGCTGTTAAACGAGAACTAGCTACGGGCACTCTCTAAATTGAGAGGCAACGAGATAGCTTGAGGAAACAGTTGTGGATGATGCATTCAGAAAAGTTGCAGCCTTGGGGTTGCCTGGGGTAATGCTTGTGATTGCAATGGCTACTACAGGCTTTGCTGGAGCTGCTGCAATCACAACTGCCCTTGCGGTCCTAGGTGGCCCTTTTGGCATGCTTGGTGGCATAGGAATTCTAGGAATCACAGCCTTAGTGGCTGACTCTTTGGCAAAAGTTGGCATTGAAGGTTTCCTTAGAGGCATCTACTGTGAACGTAGAAAAGCTGAATCCCGCGAGCGACTTGTGCGGGAAATTCAGGGATTGCCAATTTCGGATGACCTGAAGAGATTGCTTAAAGATGTCGTGGGTTCTGGGTGTGGTTGCTAACCCTCAAATATCATGCGTAGAAAGAAAGCTAACCCCCTACAACGCCTACTCAAGAAGTCGGTCTCAGATTTTAACCAGAATTTAGAGAATTTTTTAGTTGATACGTTGATTGAGGTCACGCCAGAACCTCTAAAAGAATTTGTAGAGAGTTCTTTTGATAGGAGACAAACTGGGAGAGAAGCTGAGTACCGCGATAGGTTAGCTGCGAAACTAAAAGGCAAGATTGAGGTTCAAACTCCAGACGGTAGAATCGATGTTCTTACGAAAAAAGAAGTTATCGAAGTTAAGTGTGCGCCGGATTGGAAGCATGGGCTTGGACAAGTTTTAGCCTATAGCAAGTACTATCCCTCTCACCAAAAGCGGCTGCACTTATACGGAGAAGTGACTCCGCAAAAGTTGAGGCAAATCAAACAGCAATGCCAAAGCCATGAGGTAGCTGTGACTTGGGAAAAATAATTTTGCTTTATTGTGATTTTTCAAAGAGCTTAGCGATCGCCCTCTTCCTCTCAAATTAGGCAAGGGCGATCGCTAAAACCCCAATCCTCTAAACAGGGGGATCGAGAATTAAGGGTAAAGCCCGCGATCGCTAACCGCTTGGGCTACTCGTCCCACAGCCAGAGTGTAGGCTGCTAAGCGGAGTGGAACTTGGCGGTTTTGGGATTGCTGCAAGACACGCTGGAAGGCAAGAACCATCAAGCTTTCCATTTCGCGGTTCACCCGTTCCTCGTCCCAGAAAACGTAAGATAGCCCTTGCACCCATTCCAGATAACTTACGACCACGCCGCCTGCGTTAGCGAGGATATCAGGAAAGACTGTAATGCCTCTTGCTTCCAAGGCTTGATCTGCAGCTAACGTCACGGGGCCATTGGCCGCTTCTACGACGATCTGAGCCTTGACTTGATCGACATTAGCTTCAGTAATTTGGTTTTCTAAAGCCGCTGGAATCAGGACATCGCAAGGCAGGAGTAAGAGATCATCATTGCTAATCGCTGTGGAGCCTGGAAAGCCAACCAAGCTTTTATGATTTTCGGCGGTGTAAGCGAGTAAGGCAGGAATATCCAGACCAGCGTCAGCAAATAGACCGTTGGTGCTGGTAGAGACGGCGAGAATCCTAGCGCCAGCTTCGTACAGTAACTGAGCGGCTGAGCGGCCAACATTGCCGAATCCTTGGATGACAATGTGGGCACCTGCCAACGACTTGCCTTGAGCCGCCAAAGCTTCCCGGACTGTGATCATAACGCCTCGGCCTGTAGCCATTTCTCGCCCACGAGAACCACCAATGGAAAGGGGTTTACCAGTCACTACGCCTGGGACAGCGTGGCCCACGTTCATAGAGTAGGTGTCCATCATCCAGGCCATCTCTCGTGCCGAAGTACCAACATCGGGGGCGGGAATATCAACTGAGGGGCCAATATCTTTGATTAACTCGCTGGTGTAGCGGCGGGTAATGCGTTCTAGCTCACCGATGCTGTAATTACTAGGATTAATCGCAATTCCCCCTTTTGCACCGCCATAGGGAATGCCTAAGAGGGCACACTTCCAGGTCATCAGCATGGCCAGAGCCGAAACTTCTCTTAAAGTCACGGCGGGGTGATAGCGCGTACCGCCTTTGTAGGGGCCGAGGACGTCACAGTGCTGAACTCGGTGACCTGCCAGAACTTGTACAGTACCGTTATCCAGTTTGATGGGAATGGAAACGGTGACAACTTTACGAGGATGGCTCAAGATGGCCTGCAAACCAGCATCTAGTTGGAGTTCTCTAGCCGCTTCGTCTAGATAGCTACAGGTTTGATCTAAGGGACAAATGTGGGCAGGTGAAGCAGGTTCTAAAGGCAGGACTGATGGTGAACCCATAACATTCCTCTCACAATCGCAGTCTCTCTGCGAACTGGGTATCTATCCGTAGCCTAGCCTTCTCAACGGGGATCATTCTGGGTTTCGGTAAAATTCGTTACATTTTGTCTGGAGCAAAAATGCTGGACAGGGTAGTTGCCAGATCATAAGTGGTAGCGATCGCTAGAATTTTCATTAGAGCTGGTACTGGCAAAATAGCGATCGCGACAAGAACTAGAGTTGCCCTAACTCGCTCTGCATTTAAAGCAACCCTACAAGCAGCAAAATGTCACGCATTGAGCAAATTTTGAATTTCTGGTTTGGTATCCCAGAATCTGCGAGTTATGGCAAAAGCCGCAAGATTTGGTTCTCCAAAGATCCAGAGTTTGATCGAGATGTGACCGATCGCTTTCTGCCCGATTACGAAGCGGCAGTCGCTGGTAACTACGATGCTTGGAGAGCCTCGCGTGATGGTTGTTTGGCGTTGATTTTGCTGTTCGATCAGTTTTCGCGCCATATCTTTCGGGGCGATCGCCGCGCTTTTGCGACGGATGCTCAAGCTTTAGCAACGGCTCAGCACGCGATCGCGCAAGATTTTGACCAAGCCTTATTGCCAGTGCAACGGATTTTTATTTACTTACCCTTTGAGCACAGCGAGAATTTAGAGCACCAGCGCTTATCGGTAGAACTGTTGCGGCAACTGAGTGATGTGGTTGAAATAGCAGATAGGTTTCCCTACGCGGTTCGTCACAAAGAAATCATTGAACGATTTGGGCGTTTTCCCCACCGCAATCAAATTTTGGAGCGTACTACCACCCCTGAGGAAGCGGAGTTCTTGAAGCAACGCGGCTCATCGTTTTAGGTTTTTTAAGATCAGATTTTGGTAGCTGTTGACAGGGTTATCGAACTATTATGTCCACTTCTTCACCATCCTATGGACAAGCAAATGCCGCCTCATCGGCTCAAACCGAGCAACTGCAAGGAGTGGTGGAGCGTCTGACTTTTCATTCGGAAGAGTCGGGCTATACGGTCGCTCGGTTAAAGGCTCCGCGAGCCAGGGACTTGGTGACCATTGTGGGCACCTTTCCTAATATTCAAGCGGGCCAAACGTTGCAGATGCAAGGGCTATGGCGAGATCATCCCAAGTTTGGTCCTCAGTTTGAGGTGACTTATTACCAGGAGACCAAGCCCGCCACCCTGACAGGAATTGAGAAATATCTAGGGAGTGGCCTGATTAAGGGGATTGGCCCTGTGACTGCTAAGCGAATTGTGGCGCACTTTGGCCTAGAAACTCTAGAGGTGATTGAAAATCAGTGCGATCGCCTGGGAGAAGTGCCGGGTATTGCTAAGAAGCGGGTCAAAATGATTCAGGCGGCTTGGGAAACGCAAAAGGCGATCAAAGAGGTGATGCTGTTTCTCCAAAGTCACGGCGTTTCTACCACCTATGCCGTCAAAATCTATAAGCAGTATGGGGCCGAATCGATCGTCACGGTTACTAATAACCCCTATCAGTTGGCAACTGATGTCTATGGCATTGGCTTTGTCACCGCAGACGCGATCGCCCGAAATCTCGGTATTGCCCCAGATTCAGAATTTCGCTACCGCAGCGGTCTGTTGCATGTTTTGTCAGAGGCCAGCGAGGAAGGGCACTGCTTTTTACCGCAGCTAGAGTTGGTAGAGCGCACGGTGCAACGATTAGCCTTGAGCGATCATGAGCCAGATCCGGAGCAAATCTCGGCGATCGTGACCCAAATGGGTTTGGAAGATCAATTGGTAATGCAAGGTGGCTCTGGCGAGTTACAAGGTCAATTTATTTGCTATAAACCTGCCTTCTTCCAAGCCGAGACCAATATGGCAGAGCGGTTGCGGCAATGGTTGCAGCGCCCAGTCACAGTGGATTTGCCCAGAGTCCAAGCGTGGATCGACCGCTTTACAGCCAAAACTGGATTGGCCCTTTCTGAGCAACAACGTCAAGCCGTAGAAATGGCAGCAAGCCAGCGGGTGTTGATTTTGACTGGAGGCCCAGGTTGTGGCAAAACTTTTACCACACGAACGATTGTGGCGCTCTGGAAAGCGATGGGTAAGGCGATCTCATTGGCTGCCCCCACCGGACGGGCCGCCCAACGGCTGAGTGAAATGACCGGACAGGAAGCCAAAACGCTACATCGTTTGTTGGAGTTTGATCCGAAAACTTTTGGCTTTAAGCGTGGTTACGACAATCCTCTAGAAACTCAGGCGGTGATTGTAGACGAATCCTCGATGTTAGATTTGTTTCTCGCCAATTCCTTGATCAAAGCTGTGCCACTGGATGCCCAAATGCTGCTTGTAGGTGACATCGATCAGCTACCCAGTGTGGGTCCAGGCAATGTGTTGCGGGACTTGATTCGATCGAAACAGGTGCCAGTCATTCGGCTCACAGAGGTGTTTCGGCAAGCTCAAGCGAGTCACATTGTTCAAAACGCCCACCGGATTAATCAAGGACAGGTGCCGCAACTGGAACCCGTTTCTGCCGCTCCACAAACTGACTGCCTTTGGTTAGGGGCACCGCAGCCAGCAGACGGTGTTCAGGCGATTCATGACCTGATTAACGACTTGATTCCTCAATTGGGGTTTGTCCCCGCCCAGGATGTGCAGGTTTTGTGCCCCATGACGCGCGGCGAAGTAGGAACTCGGAATCTGAATACGGTATTGCAACAGCTGATTAACCCGCCCTATAGCGGCAAAACTGAGACTACTAGAGGCGGCATGATCCTACGAGTCGGCGATCGCGTGATTCAACAAGTGAATGACTACGATCGGGAAGTGTTTAACGGAGACTTAGGAATAATTGCTGCGATCGATCCTGAAGATCAAGAAGTAACGGTGCGGTTTGGCGATCGCCTCATTAACTACGATCGCGCCGACTTAAATGAAATCACCTTGGCGTGGGCTGTTACAACACATAAAGCCCAGGGCAGTGAGTATCCGGTTGTGATCTTGCCCTTATATTTGCAGCACTACATGATGCTGAGTCGCAACTTACTCTATACTGCGCTCACTCGTGCTAAGCAATTAGCCATTTTGGTCGGGCCGAAGAAGGCGATCGCGATCGCGGTGAATCAAGTTAAGGATCAACAGCGTTACACAGCCCTGGCTCGTCGCTTGAGGTAGTAGCAAACTCAAGACGCTAAACTGCTTTTCCCTAAGCTCTTGGAGACTAAACCTCAGCAAAAACTTTCGGTCTTGAGAAGATTTCTTGGAAAAATTATTTAGGGATAGAGTTAGAAACATGTCAGTCTGATTACAACCCCTGGCTGCAAATCTTTTAAACTAGATAACAAACCTTGAGAGCTGTTAGGTTTCAGTGCAGGCTAAATAGTCATTATGATTGAGATTCTAGCCGCGCTCTCCGCTTCTTCGGCAGCAGGTTTGAGAGTTGCTTTGCCGCTATTGATCATTGGGTTGCTGCAAGGCGAAAATTTGTGGTCTCGCGTGCCAGTCTTGTCTCATGTTCCACCCCCTGTAGTGATTGGGGTGTTAGTGAGTTGGTCCTTAGTAGAAGTCTCAATCTCGAAGCGGCGGTTAGGGCAGCGGGCTTTACAGATCGTTCAAGTTATCTTTAGCCCCATTGTCGGCGCTTTGATGGGGATGGCGATCGCTCGCGTCGCTGAGATGCCAACGTGGTTGGTAGGGCTGATCGGTGTCACTGGGGGGCTACTAGCATTAGTCTTACAACTCGTGCAAATTGGATGGTTTTACCGCTTACGCAAGCTACCGCTTTGGATGGTTTTTGCTCAAGATAGCCTGTGTGTCATCTTAGTCCTCTTTGCTTTCGATGCCCCCCGCCAAGGTGGACTCATTGCCTTATTGCTGCTGTGGCTGGCTATTCGGAGTTCTAAAGAGTGGCGGCGCTGGTATGTCGAGCAAGCTCATCCTAGCGATCGCAAGCGGCCTCGGCGACACAAGCGAGAACCAGATTAGCCAAGGTTATCTGGCCCGATGCGAGAGTCCAGTGGTTTAGGTTGCCTCTCGCTTTCACAATCCTTGTAATGATCAAATTAAAGCAACCCCACAAAGTGCAGAGGGCCATGACCACTGATCAGTTCGATCATCAGCGCAATGAAGCCCAGCATGGCAAGTCGGCCATTCCAAACTTCTGCCGCAGTCGTCATACCCCACTCCCAGCGCTCTTGGGGGTACATCCTCACCATCTTTTTCATTTGGGTGACTTGAGACAAGGCAATGGGGGGAGCATCCAACGCCTCGACGACGAGATTTGCTAAGTCTTCAATAAAGCCAGGATGGGTATCGAGAGCAGGAACCCGCTGGAAATGATGAATCCCCGATTCTTCTGCTAACTCTCGGTACTCAATATCGATTTCCTGCAAGGTCTCAATATGCTCTGAAACGAAGCTAATGGGAACAACAGCCAAATCTTGAATGCCTTGGGCTCCTAGTTCCGCGATCGCATCTTCGGTGTAAGGCTTCAGCCACTCTACTGGACCCACTCGGCTTTGGTAGGCTAGGGTGTGGGCATTGGGTCGATTGAGGGTTTGCATAATCAGCGCTGTGCATTCCTCGATCTCCTTCTGGTAAGGATCGCCCGCTTCTTCCACATAACTGACGGGAACACCATGAGCGCTGAAGAAGATATGCACCTGCTCTGGGTTAGGAAATTTATCTAGTTCCTGAGCAATCAACTGGGCCATTGCCTGAAGATAACCAGGACGGCTGTACCAAGACGCTACCGTTGTGTATTCAATTTGGTTGAGAGCAGGGTCTTCTTGCCAAAGTTTCTCTAGTAAGCGGAAGCTAGAGCCACTAGTGCTGATGGAAAACTGAGGGTATAAGGGCAGAATGACTAGCTTTTCAATTTGATCCCGCTTGATGCGAGCGATCGCCTCCTCGGTGAAAGGATGCCAGTAGCGCATCCCAATATAGACTGAGGCGTTGTGTCCTTTCTGTCGCAATGAGTCTTGGATCGCTTGAGCCTGAGCTTCTGTAATGCGCCGTAGAGGGGAACCGCCGCCAATCTGACTATAGTTTTCCTGGGACTTCTTGGCCCGACTCGTGGCGATAAACCAGGCTAGAGGCTTCTGCAACCAGGGGAAGGGCAGTCGAATAATCTCTGGATCGGAGAATAGGTTGAACAGGAAGGGACGGACATCCTCCAGTTGATCAGGCCCACCTAAATTGAGTAATAGAACGCCAGTACGACCCATTGTGGTCACGATCCCCCTACCCTCTCATGTTTGTTACTGATTTTAACAATTAATTCCCTAAGCCCGTTTGAAATCACGGTTCTGAATTTCTGAATTTCTGACTTTAATAACTAAAGTATGTATATTTCAAGTTTTTAGAAGATTTACAATTCCTGCCAACTATTAGTTTGCCATGACTAATGCCAATCAATCGCTTGATGCGAAAATTCTTCAAGGTAGAGAGAAACTTTTTGCAGGACGCGATCGCAAATTTTGGCTTGAATTTCCCGCTCAGTCGCACAGTCCACTTGGCAATCAAAACGTTTAAGCAGACTCAGTAGATCGCAAATTCATTCCAGAGCGGGTAAGTAGATGGCTGTGATGACTGGAAAATGCCGCTCCACTGCCTGGGACAGGAATTCCAGCATTGTCTTGAGTGCAAACACTTCTCGGTAAACCACTCGTCCTCCTCGTTGCGCCCAACTGATGAAGAACCACAGCAAATACACCCAAAGATTGACCAGGACAAACGCTAGAGCAACAAACAAAAAGCGCGTTACAGGATTTTTACTCGTGGTGCGGATGCGACACTGGTTCTTGATCCTGTAGCTGGTTTCAATGCCAAAACGATCTCTGTAATGTCGATGGGTCTGGTGTAGGGCAATCTTCACCCGGTGCAGTACATAGACAGTGTATTGAATCCCATGCTTGCCCTTGAGCCCTTTGTAATAGTTACAAATGACCCGCATCTGACAGTTGACCGAACCATACTGGGGGCTGTTGAGGGTGTAGCGGGTCTGGTAGCTGCGCCGTCCCCTTAGCAGTTGACGGGTTCCTCCAGTTTTGCCCCGAATCACCGCAGGCATCAGGAAGGGAATCTGTAATGCCTTCAGCCAACGGATGACAGGGACACTATAAAACCCTCGGTCCAGGTAAAGCCGTTTGACCCGGACTCGCAGCGGACTCAACCTTGCTAGCAGATAAGTTAGGGTCGCCACTAAGGTTTCCTGCCGATGCACTGCATGAATCCCCAGGGTCACACGTTTGTGACGACAGACGACATAGACGGTGGCATAGGCGAAGAATGAGGTAGTTCCAGCTTTAGCTTGAGAGCGGTAGATGTAGGGAGCCTCCACCTCACTCGGGTTGCCGTAGTAGGGAATCAAGTGTAAGTCGATAGCAAGGCGATGCTTTTTTCTGCGAATCTTGGGTGGAATTCGGCTTTGCAGCGCCGCATTAAGTTGGCTCTCGAAGGTCGCCATCTCATCTAATTTGTCCAAGTGATAGCGGATACCATTACCACTAGGCACGCCTTGTAAGCGTTGAGCCGTGTGTTCGATGCTATCCCCTCGACTGGCAGCGCGTAGCAGGATCTCGAATAGGTCTTGGGGGGTGTATCCACCTTCCATGTTCAGTGGAACAGACTCGAGTAGACAATCAAGGGCGGCTTCCAGTGTCCCTTCGTCGGTTAAAGCGGGAGCAGGAGAGAATGAGGATGGGTAGGTCGTCATGGCTTGATCTAATGCTTTTAGCCTGACCCTACCCTTTTCTTAGAGAATTTGCGATCTACTGAGACTTGCTTATTTTGGTATTTTGGCTTTGCGTCCAGCTACAGAGTTCACGAGCGAGCTGTTTACCTTGTAGAGCGCAGTCACGAGCTTTGAGCCGAAACTCCTCGACTGGCTTTGTGGGATCGCCAGGGTTGGACTTGACCAAGCCATGAGCACATTCATTGCGATCGCCCCGCCAAGTTAGGTCGTGTATTCAGCGTTGATCTTGACGTAGTCGTAGCTAAGGTCACAACCCCAGGCAGTGCCCGAACCAGATTCATTGCCAATGCTCACTGCGATCGTGACCACATTTTGAGCTTGGATTTCACTGCTGTCCATGCGAGGAAAAGCCACTAACTCGCCATGCTTCATTACCATCAAATCATTGCTCAGCTCGGTGCTGACCATATCGGGAGGGAGCATGCCTTTGGCTGTGGCTTGCTTGAGGTAGGCACTAGCAGCCGCGCGATCGAACTTAAGGGGTTGTCCTTGCTCCATCAGCAAGAAGTCACCCAACTTGATTTGCAGATTCTCTTGGCCGAAAGAAACTCCAGCACGACCAGCCGCAGCCGCAATGCGGCCCCAGTTGGGGTCATGACCAAAAATGGCTGATTTGACCAAGGAAGAACCTACGATCGTGCGAGCGATTTGTCGAGCCGAGCTGTCGTCGGGCGCACCAGACACTTGTACCTCGATGAGGCAGGTGGCCCCTTCCCCATCACGGGCGATCGCTTTAGCGAGATAGGCACAAACTTCCGTCAACATTGCCTCTAGCTTGTCGGCATCTGGCCCTGGTTCGGTAATCGCCGGGGTACGAGACTGACCGTTGGCAAGGGCTAAGAGGGTGTCATTAGTGCTGGTGTCGCCGTCCACCGTGATTTGGTTGAAGCTGCGATCGGCAGCCCGACTGAGCATGTCTTGCCAGAGGTGCGGGGAAACGGTGGCATCGCAGGTGACAAAGGCTAACATCGTCGCCATATTGGGATGAATCATCCCAGAGCCTTTAGCTATGCCCCCGATCCGCACCGGACGACCCTGCAAGGTGGTTTCTAACGCGATCGATTTAGTCACGAGGTCAGTGGTAACGATCGCTTGAGCGGCATGCTCGGAGCCTTGATCAGAAGCAGCGGCGACGAGATGAGGAATGGCGGCTTTCAAAGCGTCCATCGGGATGCGCTGACCAATCACCCCAGTTGAGGCTAGCAAGATTGAGTCGGAAGAAAGATTGAGAGCCTGAGCTAAACTTTGGGCGCTTTCGATCGCGTCAATCCAGCCTGGGGAGCCAGTGGCTGCATTTGCTTGACCCGCATTGCAGAGAATGGCTTGGGCACTCCCTTTCGCTTGTAAACGTTCTCGGCAGTAGTCCACGCAAGCGGCTCGGACTTGAGTCGTGGTAAAAACGCCCGCTGCGATCGCCTCAACCTCCGACCAAATCAAGGCCAGGTCGGGCAGGCCAGAGGGTTTCAAGCCAGCAGCAATTCCTGCAGCCCGGTATCCTCTTGGAGCTGTGATTCCACCGGGAATCTTTCGCCAATCTGACATTGTTCCTCCTGCCACCACTGACATGCTTGAAAGGGCTTGAAAGGGGATTATATCAACTGGCTGCTACTTCGCTCACAATTGCAGACGCATAAGAAAAAGGGAGAGCCTGTAGCGACTCTCCCCGCCATCAGGGTGCATCTACTTATCACATTATGCCATTAAGGGGGTGTGGGGTATCACCCCTCATCAAAATTTTATGCAAAAAAAACACCAGGGTCTAATCCGACGAGGACGGTTCCTGGTGAGTTCCGTGAATAGAGAGCTACGGATTTAACTTTTGGGCTAACAACTGATTGGTCAGTTTAGGGTTAGCTCGTCCACTGGTTTTCTTGAGCACCTGACCGACAAAGAAGCCCAGCAGCTTAGTTTTGCCACCTCGGTATTGCTCTAGTTCTTTGGGGTTAGCTGTGATCACTTCATCAATAATGGCGGCGATCGCATCGGGGTCAGAGAGTTGAGCTAAGCCGCGTTCTTCAACAATTTTGGTGGGAGAACCACCATTGGCGAGCAAGTCAGGCAGAATTTCCTTCCCGGCGTTGTTGCTGATGGTGTTGTCTTCGATCAGCTTGACAAGTTCTGCCAGCGCTTCTGGTTTGAGACCAATTTCGGCAATGTTGAGCTTGTTGGCGTTGAGGTGGGCAGCAATGTCGCCCATGATCCAGTTGGCCGCAGGTTTAGAACTGGCTCCTGCTGCGATCGCGGTTTCAAAGTACTCAGCCACGCTGCGATCGTCGGTGAGGACTCGCGCGTCGTAGGCAGACAAGCCCAACTCAGTTTCATAGCGGTGTCGCTTTTGTGCTGGCAGTTCTGGCAGTTCCGATCGCCATTGCTCTAGCTGTTCAGTTGTCACCTGAATCGAGGTTAGATCCGGTTCGGGGAAATAGCGGTAGTCGCTGGAGCCTTCCTTAATGCGCATGCTAATGGTGCGCTGAGAGCCTTCTTCCCAGAGGCGAGTTTCTTGAACAATGCGTTCCCCAGTTTCTAAGGCTTGAGTTTGCCGTTCAATTTCGTACTCGATCGCCTTTTGAATGGCACTGAAGGAGTTCATGTTCTTGATTTCGACCTTGGTGCCAAATGCTTCCTGCCCTACGGGACGGATGGAAACGTTGACATCGCAACGCAGGGAACCTTCCTGCATGTTGCCGTCGCCTACGCCCAGGTAACGGATAATCCGGCGCAGTTCTTGAGCGTATTCAGCCGCTTCTTGCCCCGTGCGTAAATCGGGTTCTGAGACAATTTCTAGTAGTGGTACTCCGGTGCGGTTGTAGTCAACCAGAGAGAAACTAGATCCTGCAAGGCGATCGCTGCCTCCGTGAACCAGTTTGCCTGCATCTTCTTCCATGTGCAGACGAGTAATGCCGATGCGCTTGCGGGCTGGGTTGCCATCTGAATCTACGAGTTCAATTTCTATCCAACCATGCTCAGCGATCGGTAAATCAAACTGAGAAATTTGGTAGTTTTTAGGCAAGTCAGGATAGAAATACTGTTTGCGATCGAACTTACTAAAGGGGGCAATTTGGCAGTTGAGTGCCGTGCCTGTCTTAACCGCGTACTCCAGCACCTTCTGGTTCAGTACTGGTAGCACCCCCGGCATACCCATGCAAACTGGGCAAATTTGGCTGTTAGGGTCGCCGCCAAATTCGGTGGAGCAATTGCAAAAGATCTTCGTGTCAGTCTTGAGCTGACAGTGGGTTTCAAGGCCAATAATCGCTTCGTACTGAGTCTTAACTGGAGCAGCAGTCGTCATGGGATACAGATTGCAGCTATGCAACAATTTGGCTCTATTGTAGCCCCGGAGTGCCTCGCTCTGCGTTTTCCTCAAGCTGTTGCCTCAAAGATCTCTAGGAGATCTTTGACTGACAAATAGAGATTGTTGACCGACAAAGACTGAAAAACAAAAACTGACAAACCTCCATTTCAAAGATTTGTCAGTTAATTAAGTGCTGTAGTGAGCGCTGGCATGAGTCCTGGGATGAGTGCCGCGAGTTTAGGCGATTTCTACCAGTTGAATGTCAAAGGTTAACTCTTCGCCTGCTAGAGGGTGATTGGCATCCAGGGTAACGGTGCCATCGCTGACATCTGTAATTACGACTGGAATCACGCCCCCGGTTTCTTCGCGAACTTGCAACTGTTGACCCACCTCAGGCTCTAAATCTTCTGGCATCTGCTGCCGATCGATCTCTACGACCATTTCTTCACGGTAAGGGCCATAAGCTTGCTCGACTGGAATTTTTTCGGTTTTAGATTCTCCGGGGGCCATGCCCACCACAGCTTTCTCAAAACCAGGAATCAGATCGCCCTGACCAAGGGTGAATTGTAACGGATCACGATTAGTCGAGGAGTCAAATACAGTGCCATCATCCAGGCGACCTGTGTAATGAACAGTGACGGTATCACCAATTTTTGCTTGTGCCATTTTTAATCTCGTATTTCTAGTCTTGCAATGCCAAAAGGAGGGGCTAACACCGTTTTTTATGCAGGCATGGAACTTTGCTCCTTGGGCTCAATTTCCAACGTTAGCGGATGGAGGAGTTGATCGGCTTCATTTTAGGGTCAATTTAACAATTTAATAGAGAACTTCTAAGGGCAGAGCTTGCTGAATTACTCTTAGATAAAATCGAGGCTGATCAAAGACTGTCTGGAAAAATTCCGTCAAAATTGGGTGATTTGTGCTAATAAACAGCATTTTACCTTTGGTATTCAGAAATCTTTGGCTAGTTTCCGATAGGGTAAAGTCTTTAGTAAAGCTGCTTTAAAAGTATGTAAAAGTAGCTAGTCTAGGCTGAGGCTCGGAAGGTAGGTTCTCGGTTTAGCTTGTTAATAAAGTTACAAAAAATCATAGGGAATCTGACTGCTTAAAGAGAAAATTTCAGGGTAAAAAGCACCTGCTGATTTAGCGTTCTTGCTGCGATCGCAGCTACGAGTTCCTATTAGTTTCTTGGAGCCTTAATGCTGTCTAAAAATAGACGAACTGGCTTGATGATTAGTGTGGGACGTTATGGTCTAAAAGATTAGCAAGAGCGCCGACTAAAGAATTGGGTTCTACAGGCTTAGCAAAATGCATTTGAAACCCTGCACTGAGGGCTTGATCTTGGTCTTCCTCTCTGCCGTAAGCTGTCAGTGCGATCGCAGGCATTGGCTTGGCATGGTAGTCTCCCAACGTTTTGACTTTATGAATTAGGGCATAGCCGTCTTCCCCAGGCATGGCAATGTCACTAATTAGAATGTCAGGCTGGATGGCTTCGTAGGCGGCGATCGCATCAGCGACGGAAGCAACAGCAGTAACCTTGGCCCCAGACTGCTCCAAAATGGTTTGCAATAGTTCTCTAGCGTCGTTTTCATCATCCACGACTAAAACAGTCACCCCTTTAAGAAGAGAAGGGTCTAAGGGACTATCAGCACTGATCAACCCCTGAGAAGCGGGCGCAAGTTCTTCGTTGGCAGCAGGAATGATCAGAGGTGGCAGCTTTACCGTAAAGGTAGCGCCTTGGTCTGGCCCAGGGCTTTCGGCGCTGACAGTGCCACCTTGCAACTCTACGAGGTGCCTGACGATCGCCAATCCTAGACCTAAGCCCCCATGCGATCGCGTACTGGTGCTGTCTGCTTGTCGAAAGCGCTCAAAAACGTGAGGCAGAAACTCTGGATGGATGCCCTGCCCGGTATCGGTTACTTGAATTTGGATACAGGTATCGGTAGGCTCCAGGTTGATTTCGACATGACCGCCTCTGGGGGTGAACTTGATCGCATTGGATAACAGATTCCAAACAATCTGTTGCAAGCGATCGGGGTCTCCGAGAACGTGACTGCCTACTTCATTTAACTGAGACTTTAAGCAGATGGCTTTGGCCTCGGCAGCGGGTCGCACGGCATCCGTGGCCGCTTGGATCACAGGCAATAATTCCACAGGCCGCACTTGCAACTGCAACTTGCCTTGGACGATTCGCGAAACATCCAAAATATCTTCAACCAACTGGGCTTGGGATTTGGCGTTACGCTCAATGGTTTCTAAAGCTTTAGTCGTAGTGGCTTCATCAAACTTGCGGTTTGTCAGCAGCCGAGACCAACCCAAAATCGAGTTGAGAGGAGTACGCAACTCATGAGAAAGCGTGGCTAAAAACTCATCTTTCATCCGGTTCGCATCTTGGGCTTCTTGGTAGAGTCTGGCGTTGTCTACCGCTAAAGCCGCCCGACGAGCCAAGTCTTCAGCCAGCGTCAAATCAATGGTGTTATAACGCCGTTCTGATTCGGAACTGGCAAAAGAAATGATGCCAATGATTCGTCCTGCTGCCACCAGCGGCACGATCATTACAGACTTGGGATGGAGCGATCGAATCAGCCTTAAATAGTCAGGATCATCGGTTGAGGTGGCGATCGCTGCTTCCGAGACATCCACTAACAGTTGTGATTCTCCTGTCTCTAAGACTTCAAGCACAGGACGTAAGTGGTTGAGTCGAAGAGGTGAACATTGCTGGAGTTGTCGAGCTAAATTTTCTTTGACGGGGTCAATATGGGCGACGGTCAGCGGTCGTAGAGATTTCTCATCCTCCATCATGTCGATGACGCATACATCAGCCAGATAAGGCACTGCCAAACGGGCAAGGCTGATCAGCGTCGCTTCATAGTCCAGCGAGGAGGCCAAGACAGCGCTGGCTTCCGCTAGAAACATGGAGCGTTGTTCGGCAGCTTCGGCCACTGCACGGGCCGCTTGCTCACGGATCAACTGGGCTCGTTCTTCTTCAGCTTGCTTACGTTCTGTAATGTCTTGAATCTGAGCAATAAAGTGCACAGGCTCGCCTTGGGAATTGTGCACCAGCGAAACATTGAGCAAAACCCAAACGAGCGGTCCTTGCTTGTGGAGATAGCGCTTCTCCATCTCATACGCCTGAATCTCTCCGGTCAGCATCTGGCAGACAAAGGTCAGAGTTCTGTCTAGATCCTCTGGGTGAGTGACGGCTTGAAAGTTGGTATTGAGCAGCTCAGGTTCCGCGTAACCCAGCATTTGGCAAAGGGAACGATTCACTTGCAAGAATCGGCCATCTGTGGCGATCAGGGCCATTCCTACGGCTGAATCATGGAAGGCTCCCTTGAAACGCTCTTCACTTTCGCGTAGGGCTGTAAGGGCGATCGTGTGTTCTACGACCATTGCTTGGCGAGCTTCAAATTCAGCCGCATGCATCACAGCCGCTGCAATAAAGCCTGCCATTAACCGCAGCGTATGAGCATCCTGGTCGCTAAAGGCGTTGACCTCGGAAGATAAAACCTTTAGAACTCCCGAAATTCTCCGTTCATAGCGGAGAGGCACCGCAATCATGGAGCGAGCACCGACGTGATGATAAACCTCATGATTGATCCGGGGGTCGTTTTCGGCATTGTCACAACGCAAAATTTCCCCCGTCCGGAAGCACTGCCCTGAAAGGCTGGAATCTATGCTGACCCGCAATCCTGTGTGTGGGGCTGCTGTACCGCTAGCAACTCGATAGACCATGTCGTTGCCGTTGGGCAGCAAAATCACTGCGCCTGTAGCAGCGGTGATTTTTTGGGTTCGCTCCGCAATGAGAGTCATGACTCGCAATAAATCGAGTTCTGCGGTGGCGATGTCATGTTGGGTGTCGATAATGGCTGCTAGGCGCTCAGCATCATTGCGTAACCAAGCTTCGGTACGTAAGCGCTCGGCAATTTGGGCTTGGAGCGCTAAATTAGCTTCAGAAAGCTCGGAGGTACGCTTGATCACCTCTAGCTCCAGGTGATCATGGGCTTCTTGTAGGGCTTCTTCGGCTTGCTTGCGCTCGGTCATGTCGCGCATGAGCTTGGAAAAGCCTTGGAGTTGCCCAAAGCGATCGCGCAAGGCAGTCGTGATACCACTGGCATAGAAGCGGCTACCATCTTTTCTCACATGCCAGCGCTCATCTTCGGCTCGATCTTCGGCGATCGCTTGCTTCAATTCCTGTTCTGGCTGTGCCCTTTGTAAATCTTCCGCAGTAAAAAAGCAAGAGAAATGCTGGTCTAGAATCTCAGCTTCCCGGTAACCTAAAATACGCTCCGCTCCAAGGCTCCAACTAGTGACTCGCCCTCGCGTATCGAGCATGAATATGGCGTAATCTTTGACATTTTCTACCAGCAGGCGATACCGTTCTTCACTTCGGCGCAGTGTTTCCTGATGCTGCTTTGACCTGAGCCAAGAAACTTCTGTGCGTTTCTGGGCTGTATGTAACTGAGCGCTCAATAAACTGATTAAAACTCCCTCTAAGGCAAAAAGCCCTAACTCGATCCCCTGCGACTCTGAAGCCGTCGCGGCAGAAAAGGGTGAAATGGAGAAATAGGCGCAGCTAATCGTGGCTAAAACAGTGGCTACAATTCCTGGCCCAAAGCCACCGTACCAAGCGCTAGCAAGGATGGCACCCAGGAGTAAGAGAAAAGGGATTTGTGACTCTGAAAGAAATAGATGAGATAGCGGGGATTGCACAAGTAGAGCAACTGCTACTCCTAAGACAGCAACCCCATAGCGCAGTAGTAGTGAACGGTTGACTGGCAGCATTGTTCTGTACAGGCGGTAGCAAGGGAATTTGGATCATTTCAGAAGCACCTGCGAAGGTACAGACGGTTTGTGAAGGCACAAAAGTCATAAAAAATTGAGAATGATGCCTATTCGCAAGCTAACTAGAGTTGGAGTTGAAGCCTCAAACTCTAGTGACTTAGCAGCCAATCCGGGATAGAAACAGTAATGGTGATAAAGCTAGGTCAATTGGCTGTAGAACGGTCGGTGCTGCGAATGAAGACGTTGCTACAAGTCAAGCCAGTTAGTCAGTTGATTCTTCATGGTCTTTAATTAACGAATTATTCATCAGTTTTTTTATATCTAAGTAACAAGGTATAAAGTGAGGCGGCATCTGTCTTCTGTCTTTAGGGAAGTTCTGTGGAACTTCGCTCTAAGCCGTTAGTTCATGTGTAGTGCGGTTTCTGCCAAGATAAGTAACCAATCCCGCATAATGAGTTGTGTTGATCACCCCTAGGTTTGGGGCAGGATGGGTGACGTGGAGGCACGATTAGTTAGCCTAAAACAGCACCCAAAACAGCTAATGTAGGGGAAATCAGGCGCTACAATCCATAGCAATAGCTCACTTCCCAAATGATGGCTCTGCCCTTTGGCGGCTCCGATGAGGACCATTCATGAACCATGCTCCGGCACCAATTTATTGCCCTGTTTGTCAGACGCTTAATGCGGAGACCCAGAACTTTTGCCAACAATGTCGCTCCACTTTGCCCAAACGTTACCTTTGGGCTGTAGGAGCTAGCGTTGATGCCCATCAAGCAGGGGATATATTAGGCGATCGCTATGTGCTCAAAGGTTGCCGAGTTCTGTTTGATACGAAGCCGGGGCTGCTGCCAGATTTGCCTAGTGATGTTTCGGCGGCGATCGCCTCTTACTTGAGGTTGTTTCCCTACCAACTGCATATTCCTCAGGTCTATGGACAGGTGCAGACAGATCAGACCGCTGTCGTGCTGTTAGAGCAAGGGCCGATTAACAGTAGAGAGCTGAGCCAAAATGCAGCCAAACTATCTGACCCGCTCTTTCCATCTTTAGTGAATGCTTGGTCAGAGGCAACGCCACTGCGACAGCTCAATTGGTTATGGCAAATGGCCCAACTGTGGCAACCGTTCAGTAGTGAGGGAGTCGCCTCAAGCTTGCTGGAACCGCAACTACTGCGAGTGGAGGGGCCGCTCGTCCGTTTGCTGGAACTTCAAAGCGATCGCAAGGCCGCTCCTACCTTGATGCAACTGGGACAGCTTTGGTTGCAATGGGCACCCACCGCTCGGCCTGAGATTGCGCGTTTCTTGGCAGCTCTATGCCATCAAATGATTCAAAAGCAGATTCGTACGCCCGAACAGTTAATGGCTCAACTGGATCGGGGGCTAACTGTCTGTGGGCGATCGCAAGCTCGCTTAGCTCAGATTGCTACCCGTACCGATCAAGGCCCCAGCCGCCAGCGCAACGAAGATGCTTGCTACCCTGCCAGTAGAACGGCTCTCTCAGTGCCCCTGCATCCCGGCGAAGCCTATAAAACCTTAACCTTGGTATGTGACGGAATTGGGGGGCATGAAGGCGGCGATGTTGCTTCTAATCTGACGATCGCGGCAATTCAGGAACGCATTCAGGCGCTAGAAATTGACGTGGTTTTGCAGCAACCAGATAACTTGATGGCAGAACTAGAGCAGTCTGTTTGCATCGCTAATGACTTAATTTGCCAGCGCAACGATCAGGAAAGACGGACCGATCGCCAGCGCATGGGGACAACCCTCGTAATGGCGCTAGCCCGTGGTCATGAAATCTATATCACTCATATTGGCGACAGCCGAGTTTATTGGATTACTCGCACAGGCTGCTACCAAATCACCGTAGACGATGACGTAGCTTCGCGAGAAGTGCGTTTAGGCTATGCCTTGTATCGAGATGCCGTACACCAACCAGTCGCAGGTTCACTGGTACAAGCTCTGGGCATGAGTAGTTCCGCGACCTTACATCCCACCGTACAGCGGTTCATGCTAGATGAAGCAGGGGTCTTTCTGCTCTGTTCCGATGGCTTGAGTGACAACGATCGCGTCGAGGAATCTTGGGAAACCGAAATTTTGCCAATTCTAGATGGCAAGGTTGATGTCGCGACTGCTTGCCAAAGATTAGTTGAGATTGGCAATATGCGGAACGGTCACGACAACGTCACCGTTGGGATGCTTTACTATCACGTCACTCATAGCGAGGCGATCGCTGAATTGCCAGAGTCTTTGCTGACAGAGCCGCTAGAACTAGAAGTCTCTCCGACTAGAGGGCCAGCCCAGGATAGAGAGTTGACCCAGACGGCGATCGCGCTTGAGCCGCCCACCCCAACAGCAAGTACGGCACCTTCCACGCTCAAAACTCAAATTTTGCCGCCTCAGCGCTCCCAGAATGTAGCAGCTCTACTTCTAGGAATTCTGCTGCTTGCAGGTTTGGGTGGTGTTTTAGCTTACTTACTGCTATCAGGCGTGAGTCGTCGTGTGAATACATTGTTAGGCTGGGAACCTCAACCGGATACTACGGCTGTAAGCCCAGATCCGATCGCGACCATTGCTGCGCCTAACTCCCCGTCGGACTCCCCACCGCTCCTTCTGTCTCCAGGGACTTTGGTGCAAATTCGGCAGGCCAACCCTTCTGATCTACCCAACCAGAGTACGCCTGAAGCGATAGAACTACAACCTCAACCTGGCAGCTATACCACTGCCTCTGGCGATCGCCCCTCTACTGCTACAACAGCTCGATTAGTACCTGCAGGTGGGACGCTGCAAGTCTTGAGTAAACAGGTGATTCCGGCTCAAGGCAGTTGGGTCAGATTAAGATTTTGCTCACCTCCTAGCAATGCGAGTTCTACTCCCAGCACGTCTCCAGTCCCCGCAACTCCTAGTCCTAGAACTCCAGCTCCAGTCCCCGCAACTCCATCCCCTACGAGCGATCGCTTCTTGGCACCTGGGGAAGGCGGCTGGATTGAAGAAGCAGTTTTAACGCCGCTCATTATACCCAGCTCTACACTTCTACCGAATCAGTTAGGAGCCTGTGCGCAGACCCCACCAGCTTCTTCTCCGACCCCTACAGCGCAACCCAGCCCGTCAGCTATCTCAGATTAAATGGAATCTTGCAAGAGGGTTACTACACCACAAGACCAGATAGACTTGATAAGAAAACTAGCGATCGCTCAGGTTCTGATAACTTAAGATTTTGAATGCCTGTGTCAGGAACTCTCTGCCTCAGCTTAGCAATTAGACGCCTAGATGCTTTAGAGGCGAATCGGTATGCAATTTGGGTGACAAACGCCCCGTATCCGAGCGGGTACGTTCTCCACGATCGCGTTTGGCCTGATGCACTGTCCCAAACTTGGCATGCTTGGCAGGAAATGTTTTCCCTCCGGGGATTGCCCCAAGTGCCTCACCTCTCAGCTGCGCCCCTGTCACCAACGACCCCATTTGTATTGCCTCCCGATTCTAACGCCTTGCCCTACGGGGCGCGGTTGATGCAGCATTTAGGTGTCAGTTTGTGGCAATGGCTATTTGATGGCCCAATCGAAGCGAATTTCAATCGGAGTCAAGGAGCTGCTTTTGGTTTGGGTGGGCGGTTGCAATTACGGCTGGAAATTCAAGCCCCTGAGCTGATCGCCCTGCCTTGGGAAATTATGCAATCACAAATGGGTAAGCCTGCGATCGCTCTCAATAGTGAACATCTCTTGTTCAGCCGCACAACCAGTGATGTAGAGCCACTACCGCCTCTACGCCTTGAGCGATCGCTAAAGATCCTATTAGTTTTGGGGCAAGAAACCGAAACCCTGTCTGATCGGGCTGCGGTTAAGGTTGACAATGGAAATGCATCCCCGGCGCTGGATCTAGAACAAGAAGCTGAAACTTTAGTCCATATCTTGACTCGGTACGAAGCCTCTGGATCGCTGGGAGGACGAATTGTTCCCGATCTACCTCAAGTCGATACTCTGATTCAGCCAACTTCAGCAGAACTGATCGAGCGTTTAGAGACCGGAAATTACAACATTTTCTTCTATGCAGGGCACGGGACTCCAGCCCCCGACGGTGGGTTGCTCTTATTGAGTCCTGGAACGACCCTGAGTGGCACAGAACTAGCTCAAGTGTTAACCCGTCGCGGTGTCATTTTGGCAGTGTTTAATGCTTGTTGGGGAGCCCAGCCCGACCATACAAACCAGCAACCGATTCCTCGCAGCAGCTTAGCAGAAGTCCTGATTCATCATGGAGTTCCGGCGGTCTTGGGCATGCGGGACTCGATTACGGATCAAGAAGCCCTCAGCTTTATCCAAGCGCTGGCCCAAGCATTACGAGAACGCCAACCCGTTGACCGAGCCGTTGCCTTGGCTAGGCAGCATCTTTTGATGCTTTATAAGTTCAATCAGCCTGCCTGGACTTTGCCTGTGCTGTACATGCATCCGCAGTTTGATGGTCAGTTGATTAAGCCCGAAGAGAATACCATGCTGCCACCTCCAGGGCCAAGTGATATTCCAGCCCGAATTCCGATGGCATCGCTGCGACGAGTCGGCCCCCCTGCAAAAAAGTGGCCAGTTCGAGACGGCAGAATTCAAGTGGGTAGCAAGGAAGACAACGATTTGGTATTACCGGAACCCGGCGTATCTCGTTATCACGCCGAAATTTTCTACCGAGATGCCTCCAATGATGCTAAGAGCCAGCCATCCTATTTCCTCAGAGATTTTTCTCGGTTTGGTACCCTGGTTTTGGGAGCCAACGGTTGGCAAAAAATCCATCAACAGGAAGTCTCTTTAAACTCTGGGGTTCAGCTAAAATTTGGCAATCCTAAGGGGGAGGCGGTAGAGTTTTTGGTTGAACATGAGTCTCTAACTTTAGGGGAACACAACCTCTAAGCCAATTGGCTTAAATTGTAATTGCTTGCGGAACTTCCAAAAATCGGCGTGTAGCTACCCACGTCAAATGCAATCAGGAGTAGCACGATGAGAAACGGAACTATGTCATCAGATCATTTTGAACATTCTCAATTTCAAGTCGAGCTAGACGAGCTGCTAGATGCTGTCCTGAGCACTGACACGCCTTACCCCTGGGACATCACAGACCCAGCCTCTGCCACTTATATAGAGAAATTAGAGCAAGAGTTTTCTTTGGATAGCTGGCTAGATGAAGAAATAGCTCAGCGATCGCATGATTTCTTTGCTCGCTTGGATGGAATTTGGGCTCAAACGGCTTTGTCGCAGCGCTTTGCAGCTTGGGCACCCCAAAGTGTGCTAAACGCGATCGTGCAGCAGGCTCAAAAGGTAGTAGCAAGCAATTTGTCCCTAGCTGATCAATTGATTCAGTGTGTGCAGGACAGCCTCCCCGATTGGAATGTCGATGACCTGCAAGTCTTGGCGCGTCCGTTGGCTTATGCGATGCGGGGGGTAGAAACAGAAACTACTCAGGTTGTGGAATCTACGCTTCAGTCAGTGCGACCCTTGAGCTGGGAAGAGCTATCCGAACTAGAACAGGCCCGCCTGAGCTTGGCGATCGCTCGATGTGCTTTGGCCCAACTGCACCAAACTAATAGCACTGAAGCTGATGAAGATGGTGAGTAATAGTCTAGGCATCAACAAGCTCCGCTGGTTTCGGGTATAAAAAGTTGCTTTCAATAATTATATTCAACCATCCTCTCCGAATTGCATCATCGCCCAACTGGGCGAACTGAGCCAGAAAGGTACAGGGTATAGGGGTGTTGGGGATTTAAGTCCTAGTCTGGGCTTTCTACAAGCTGGATCAAGCTGCAAATAGGTGCTGGGCTGAGTTATGCAGGCGATCGCTGAAGGTGTCAGAGAAATACTAAGAGGAATTGGAAAGTCGAGTGGCAAAATTTTGGGAGCGGGTGGGTGACAATTGCCGAGCTTTCAGGATGGCTGCTGCCAAAAAAGCATAAGACACGACCCCGACGATCATGAGCAACAAAGCGTTGATCGTGCCAGCAGCATTCCATAAAGCATGAAGGATGGCTGCGCTCAGGTAGCCAATTCCCAAAATAGACCAACACTTTCTCGGCTTGAGCACACTAAGTCCAATGAAATAGCCCAAGTAGCCACTGTAGGCAATATGGCCTGCTACAGAGCCGAGCACTCGTGGAATTAGAAGTTGTAGTCCTTCCAAAGAACCGGATTGCTGCTCAATTTCTGGAACATACTGGCCCAACGTTTCCACTAGCGTAAATCCGGCGGCAGCAGCAGTGCCTAGCAAAATGCCATCGAGTGGCTCCCAAACTCCGATTTGTTCGCGCCAAGGCGATCGCACCCAGCGACCCAGCCAGTAAGCCGCTAAAACTGGCAAAGCTTTTAGCAGTTCTTCCATCAAGCCTGCACCAAAAAACATGCTGGTTATGAGTCTAAAGAAGCCTATAGGCTCATTTGGGGTAGGAAGCTGACCCGGCAGAATTTGTCGGAACAAGATGATAAAAGTAGCCAGAATGGGGCTACGTAAAATCAACACCATAATGCCGAGAGCGCCAAACAAAACCCACCAGGGTTTGCGCTTACCACAGAGTTGATAAACGAGATAGTAAGCCACTCCTATTAGATAGGTAGCGAGCAGTAAATTGAAGGCAATAGGCTGACCGACCGCTGCAAACATCAAGACGACGAAGCCGACGGTAATGATGCCAGGAACAAGGTAAGCTTTGCGAGCTAGCTCCTTGCCAGTAGAAAGAATGGGAAATAACTGGGTCAAAGTGACCGAATCTGCTGGGGCCAGCCGAGCGCCTCTGGCAGGCGGTACGGTAGCTGCATGAGCAGATTGACGCGGTGTAGAACTGCCGTATGAAGCGACTGCAAATCGAGAAGCGACTGGAGGCTCAACGAGGTGGCACTCAAAGACAAACTCTGGCCCATTGCTACCAAGGGTAATGCGATCGCCAATCTGCATGATCTGGCAACTTTGCAATCGCTGTCCATTCAAATAAGTGCCATTGGCGCTATTGAGATCGCAAATCTCCCAAACGGGTTCTCTAGTCTGAGTTCTAAGGTTTAGAATCGGGCGGATTTGGGCGTGACGCCGCGAAACCATCCCAAAAAGACTGGAGTCCAAAACAATTTGACAATAGGGATCGCGCCCAACTGTCACTGACTCAGTGCGCGACAACGGGTAGCAAGGAGAGTTCCGTTCTGTTGAACCTAGAGGAGGAACTTGCCAGAGGAAAGCGAGGTAAGGATCTTGACCCGTCATCGTCAGAAGGGCTGGATTTTAGCAGCTAGGCATATCTTGCCACACTTTTACTGGTTTGCTCTGGCATCTCGCACCGCCGCCAGGAAAAATATGGCAGTTAATGGGATGCTAATGGCCAAAATAACTCCTGTAATTAGCCCGCCTAGGTCTGGTTTACCAGAAGCTAGCTCAAATACAGAACCGACGGCAGCGATCGCCGCTACACAGGAACCGCCTAGGAATACACCACTTTTAGGGGTCAATGCTGTCCCACCTTTAATTAAGCTTCAATAGTCAAGAATAAAGGCAATTAGCCACCCATGCTTAAAGCGTGTTTAAAAAATATAGGGATGGTCTATGGATAGTCCTTGAGACGTTCCCAGCTATCTAAACACCACCCCTCCAGAATCATTTCCGAATTTAGCCAATCATACTAAGCCATAGGCTTGACAGCTTGGGCTGAGAAACCATGCTTAGCTAACTCTTGATTCAGAGCGAGACCATTCTCGACACGATCTACAAATAACACACCATTTAGGTGATCCATTTCATGCTGAATGGCACGAGCAAGCAGACCTGTCGCACTAAGCTTTTGGGGCCGTCCATACTCGTCTTTATAAGATACCTCGACCGCAGCAGGTCGCTTAACATCCAGATAAACTCCTGGAATGCTGAGGCAACCCTCTTGAGCCACACAGATATCGCGACCCATATGCTTAACGCTGGGGTTGATCAAAATTAGCGGTTGGTTGGTGGAGTCGTCTGGCTCACAATCGATCACAATTAGCTGTTTCTGCATAGCCACTTGAGGAGCCGCTAACCCAATTCCGTCAGCGCTATACATTGTTTGCAGCATCTCACGAACCAATTCACGGATTTCTGCATCTACTTTGTTGATCCGCTTCGCTGGCTGACGCAAGACGCGATCGCCAAGATGGTGAATCTCTAAAGGAGGATTATCTAACTTTTTCTTCTCGACCAGAACCTCAGAAGTCATGAAATTATCACTCGCGATTAGGGCTAAATTCCGGAATGATTCCGCTTTACCTCCATCTTACCAACCCTGGCTATGGATTGCTGGGTAGAAAACGCTTAATTTTCTGATCTAAATTCACCCCTCGCTATTATGGTTGCCCTAAAAGGAAGAGAGGCGTGGACTGTCACACCTCTCCTTTAATTAAAAGTCACAGCCAACCCGACATCTGCGAGTAAGTAAGTTGGAGTGAGCTAGCTTTTTCAATGCTTCTATCTAAGCAAGGGTAGGGTTTTGAACTGAAACATGGAGCGTATAGGTATCATTGGGCGTCAGTGGGTTTCCTGTAATGCCAACTCCAATGGTATTGGTTGAGTCAAATTTGGCGACACCAATGACATATCGACCGGAGGACGTGAAGTTGTAAGTCAAGAACGAGTCGTTGAGGGAACTGCTACCAGGATCGGTTGCCGTGGCATCATCGTTGGTAGCCAAGAGGGTACCATTGCCGCTAAATAAGAAGATTTCAGTATCTAAAGCAGCTGTACCACCGCGATCGCCAAAGTCGATGTCGAAAATGCCCTGAGAACCTGCGGCAGCCGTGAACGAGTAGTAATCGAAGTTGTTGTCTCCCGTGGCAGAAACTGAGGCATGAGGAATGGTCGTCGAGTTGGCGATGTTAGGGTCATTGGCTGAGGAGAAGCCAGCATCAAGAGCCTGAGCCACAATTAGATTCACGGTTGCTGAAGCAGTTCCACCTGCACCATCGCTGACGATGTAAGTGAAGCTGTCATTACCGTTGAAGTTAGCACTTGGGTTGTAGGTGTACGTACCATCCGAATTGGTGGTTAAACTACCACGCGACGGTTGAGTCACGCTGGCGATCGTGAGCACACCATCCACATCCGTATCATTGGCCAGCAGGGCAGCAGGACTAATCGAGGTTGATGTAGGAGCCGCGACTACGAGTAGATCACCCAGAGCTTTGGGCAAATCATTGACGGCATTGACGGTGATGTTGACCGTGGCAGAGGCGGTCCCGCCGTTGCCATCACTGATGGTGTAGGTGAAGCTGTCTGTGCCGTTGAAGTTGGTCGTTGGGGTGTAGCGGAAGGTACCGTTGTTGCTAATAACAGAGCCATTAATAGGATTGGTATTTCCAGTAATTGAGAGAGCGTTACCCTCAGCATCAATGTCGTTAGCTAGAGCCGCGATCGTGACAATGGTGTCTTCGTTAGTGGTGACTGCATCGCTGATGGCAATGGGAGCATCATTGACTGGGTTAACAGTGACATTGACTGTGGCAGAAGCAGTTCCACCATTGCCATCACTGATGATGTAGGTGAAGCTGTCTGTGCCATTCGCATTGGCATTAGGAGTGTAAGTGAAGACGCCGTTGGCTTGACTCAAGCTGCCTTTGGTTGCAGGAGAGAAGCTGTCAATCGTGAGAGTATTGGCTTCGGCATCGGTGTCATTTGCAAAGACATTAATGGTGACAGCCGTGTCTTCATTGGTGCTTGCCGTATCGTTGATGGCAATGGGGGCATCATTGACTGGGTTAACAGTGACATTGACTGTGGCAGAAGCAGTTCCACCATTGCCATCGCTGATGATGTAGGTGAAGCTGTCTGTGCCATTCGCATTGGCATTAGGAGTGTAAGTGAAGACGCCGTTGTTGTTGACAACAGAGCCAAGTGTGGGGTTGGCAGAAACGCCTGTAATCGAGAGGGCACTGCCTTCGACATCGGTGTCATTCGTTAGGACAGGGATGGTGACAGCCGTGTCTTCATTGGTGCTTGCCGTATCGCTGATGGCAATGGGGGCATCATTGACTGGGTTAACAGTGACATTGACTGTGGCAGAAGCAGTTCCACCATTGCCATCGCTGATGATGTAGGTGAAGCTGTCTGTGCCATTCGCATTGGCATTAGGAGTGTAAGTGAAGACGCCGTTGGCTTGACTCAAGCTGCCTTTGGTTGCAGGAGAGAAGCTGTCAATCGTGAGAGTATTGGCTTCGGCATCGGTGTCATTTGCAAAGACATTAATGGTGACAGCCGTGTCTTCATTGGTGCTTGCCGTATCGTTGATGGCAATGGGGGCATCATTGACTGGGTTAACAGTGACATTGACTGTGGCAGAAGCAGTTCCACCATTGCCATCGCTGATGATGTAGGTGAAGCTGTCTGTGCCATTCGCATTGGCATTAGGAGTGTAAGTGAAGACGCCGTTGTTGTTGACAACAGAGCCAAGTGTGGGGTTGGCAGAAACGCCTGTAATCGAGAGGGCACTGCCTTCGACATCGGTGTCATTCGTTAGGACAGGGATGGTGACAGCCGTGTCTTCATTGGTGCTTGCCGTATCGCTGATGGCAATGGGAGCATCATTGACTGGGTTAACAGTGACATTGACTGTGGCAGAAGCAGTTCCACCATTGCCATCACTGATGATGTAGGTGAAGCTGTCTGTGCCATTCGCATTGGCATTAGGAGTGTAAGTGAAGACGCCGTTGGCTTGACTCAAGCTGCCTTTGGTTGCAGGAGAGAAGCTGTCAATCGTGAGAGTATTGGCTTCGGCATCGGTGTCATTTGCAAAGACATTAATGGTGACAGCCGTGTCTTCATTGGTGCTTGCCGTATCGTTGATGGCAATGGGGGCATCATTGACTGGGTTAACAGTGACATTGACTGTGGCAGAAGCAGTTCCACCATTGCCATCGCTGATGATGTAGGTGAAGCTGTCTGTGCCATTCGCATTGGCATTAGGAGTGTAAGTGAAGACGCCGTTGTTGTTGACAACAGAGCCAAGTGTGGGGTTGGCAGAAACGCCTGTAATCGAGAGGGCACTGCCTTCGACATCGGTGTCATTCGTTAGGACAGGGATGGTGACAGCCGTGTCTTCATTGGTGCTTGCCGTATCGCTGATGGCAATGGGGGCATCATTGACTGGGTTAACAGTGACATTGACTGTGGCAGAAGCAGTTCCACCATTGCCATCGCTGATGATGTAGGTGAAGCTGTCTGTGCCATTCGCATTGGCATTAGGAGTGTAAGTGAAGACGCCGTTGGCTTGACTCAAGCTGCCTTTGGTTGCAGGAGAGAAGCTGTCAATCGTGAGAGTATTGGCTTCGGCATCGGTGTCATTTGCAAAGACATTAATGGTGACAGCCGTGTCTTCATTGGTGCTTGCCGTATCGTTGATGGCAATGGGTGGGTCGTTTACTGCGTTAACAGTGATGTTGACCGTGGCAGAAGCAGAGCCGCCGTTACTATCAGTAATGGTATAGGTAAAGTTATCAGAGCCGTTGAAGTTGGTGTTGGGGGTGTATCGGAAGATGCCATTTCCCTGATCAATGAGCTGACCATTAGTAGCTGAGGTACTACTGGTGAGGAAAAAGGCATTAGCTTCAATGTCAGTATCGTTGGCTAAGACATTGACGATTGTAACCTGTGTGTCTTCATTGGTGCTTGCCGTATCGTTAATGGCAATGGGTGGGTCGTTCACTGCGTTAACAGTGATGTTGACAACGCCAGTAGTACTGCCTCCCCTGCCATCGCTAATGGTGTAGGTGAAACTATCAGAGCCGTTGAAGTCAGGATTTGGTATGTAGTTAAATGAACCGTTGTTGCGACTGTCTACTGTGCCGCTATTGGGTTGAGTGAAGCTAACAATTGCGATCGCATCTTGGTCTGCATCTGTATCGTTGGCGAGTACATTAGTGATTAAAATCGACAAATCTTCATTCGTGGTGAATGCGTCACTATTAGCAACAGGAAGATCGTTGACTGGCGTAACATTGATGTTGACCGTAGCAGTTGCGGTTCCACCACTACCATCTGTAATGGTGTAGGTGAAGCTATCAGAACCGTTAAAGTTAGGGCTTGGAGTATAAGTAAAGGTTTGGTTGCCGTTATCCCTGATGACGCCATTTAATGCTGGCCCAAAGTTATTAATTAGCAGTTGCTGTTGGTCTGCATCAGTATCGTTTCCAAGGAGATCACTAGGACTAATGAGTAGTTCTGTGTCTTCGCTGGTCGTGAATGCATCATTATTGGCAACAGGAATATCTTGAACTGGGTTGACGACTAGGGTGACGGTAGCAGTTGTAGAACTACCTTTGCCATCGGTAACAACATAAGTAAAACTATCACTGCCACTAAAGTTGGCAGCAGGTGTGTATGTAAGAGTCCCATTACTACTTGCTAATGTGCCGCGTCCTGGCTGGGAGAAGCTAGTAATTAAAAGGGTATCTTGGTCAGCATCGCTGTCATTAGATAACAGGTTTGCTCGACTAAAGGTAACAGATGTATCCTCATCTGTCGTAATGATATCGTTACCTGCAATCGGTGCATCGTTGATCGCGTTAACGTTCAGAGTGACAACAGCACTTGTATTACCACTCCGACCATCTGTAATTGTGTACGTGAAGCTATCCGTGCCATTGAAGTTGGCATTGGGGGTGTAGGTATAGGAACCTCCTAGGTCAACGACTCTACCGTTTAGAGGCTGAGTAAAACCTGTAATTAAAATAGGATTGCTATCAGCATCAGTATCATTGTTTAACAACGTAGCTCGACTGAAACTGACTCGCGTATCCTCATCGGTAGTGAAAGTATCATTACCCGCTATCGGTACATCGTTGATGGAGCGAACAGTGATGTTGACGGTGCCAGCGACTGTAGTACCATTACCATCTGTAATTGTGTAAGTAAAGCTATCTGTGCCGTTGAAGTTGGACTTAGGATTGTAGACAAAGGTGCCATTACCCAGCCCTTCAACCGTTCCATTAGCAGGTTGAACGAAGTTATTGAAAAATAAAGAATCTTCTTCAGGGTCAAAGTCGTTGCTCAGTAGCTGGCTGCTAGTGAAGCTAAGCTGAGTATCTTCGTCCGTGGTAAAGGCATCATTACCTGCGATTGGGATATCTGGGCTGGGATTGATGGTAATGCTAACAGTATTGCTAACGAGACCTCCATAGCTATCACTAACGGTATAGGAGAAAGCATCAGTGCCATTGAAGTTAGGATTTGGAGTGTAAGTTAGAACACCGTTATTATTAGTTAATGAGCCATTAGCAGGTGAGGTAAATCCAGAAACAGTTAATTGATCGCCATCGGAGTCGGTGTCATTAGCGAGTAAGTTCAGGGTAAGGGGAAGTGCGTCTTCGTCCAGTGTAAAGCTATCAGCCCCAACAACAGGAGGAGTGTTGACTGCTACTCTGCCCGCCTTCTGTCCATACAAGATGTAGTGTCGGAAGCCGCTTTCGATTTCACCCCTGCCAAGAGCCGCCAAAATATCAGGATTGTGCTCTAAGTAGAATCGTTCGTCATAGAGCTTGCTGGGATTGCGGTTGTAGTTTGTATCGACTGCAAACTGGCCGTACCTGACAAAGTGTTCATAGCCGCTACTCAAGTCTCCCCTGCTAACGGCTGCTACAACATCGGGGTTATTGGCGAGGTAGAAGGCTTCATCAAACAGAGGGCTAGGGCTACGGCTCGGCTTGCTACCTAGTACAAACTGGCCGTATTGGATAAAGTGCTGGAAGCCGCTACCAATTTCTCCTGCCTGAACGGAGGCGGCAACATCGGGGTTATTGGCGAGGTAGAAGACTTCATCAAACAGAGGGCTAGGAGCGCGGCTCGGCTTGCTACTCAGTACAAATTGGCCGTACTGGATAAAGTGCTGGAAGCCGCTGTTGAATTGTCCTGCCTGAACGGCGGCGGCGACATCCGGGTTATTAGCGAGGTAATAACTTTCCTCGAACAGGTTGGTGATACTCAGGGGCATGCAATTTACCTACTACTGAAGCGTGAAGACGAAGAAGCGCTACCTCAAACTCTTAGCTATAGTTAAAGTTTGCGATAGAGCGCTAAAGGTACTAGTTCGTAATCCTTGATAGATAACATAACTAGCTAAGAAATACTGCCCCTTCCGCGATCGCAGTTGAGGCAGTGTTAAGGCTAGAAAACGATAGCCTCCAAATGATTAGAAGGCCGATGTAGGATGACCTTCAACGGAGATATGAAGGGTGTAAGTTTGTCCAGAATTCGGTGGATTACCAAATATTTGACCACCGGAGAAGCCAGCCCCGCTCTGAGCAACTCCAACTATATATAGCTGGCCTGCTGTGAGATTGCTGGCTTTGATATAAGCATCAAAGCCCGATGTGCTACCACCTGCACCCAATGCAGTCGAAGCATTATCGTTTCGAGTGACAAGAGCACCCGTTTGATCGAAGAGGAACAGTTCCGTATCTATCGATCCTGTTGGTTTCGCACCGAAGTCAATATCAAGAATCGCTGTACTTCCTCCCGCAGTAAAGGCGTAGTAATCAAATGTTCCATCCCCTGCTACGTTCAAGATACTTGCATGAGGAATGGTAGTGGCGTTCTCAATGTTACTGTCAGGGTTCAGAGAATAGCTAGAGCGACTATCAACGTCGCGAGCTACCACAAGATTGACGGTACCCGTTGATGTACCACCCTGAGCATCACGAACGATATAGCTAAAGCTATCGTTTCCATTAAAGTTTGCTCTTGGTGTGTAATTGAACCCAGTGTTAGTTCGAGTAATGCTGCCATTAGTTGGAGAACTAGCAAGGCCAATAATCCTCAAACTACTTTGCAGGTCATCATCATCAAAATCGTTAGCCAAGAGATTAGCATCGCTAATCGGACGAGAAACCCCTTCACCAACAATAAAGTAGTCAGTTCCTGTAATCGGCAAGTCATTTACCGCCGCGATCGCGACGTTGACTGTAGCTGTAGCTGTGCCCCCACTGCTATCAGAGATGGTATAGGTAAAGCTATCGGTGCCACTAAAGTTAGGGTTGGGAGTATAGCTGAAGGTACCATTGCCATTGTCTGTAACAGCTCCATTGCTACCTTGGGTAGAACTACTAATCGTTAGTAGATCACCATCACCATCTGTATCATTCAGCAACACATTGACGGTAGTAACTGTGGTGTCTTCACTAGTAGTGACGGAATCATTCACAGCGATCGGAAGATCGTTGATTGGGTTGATATTGATGTTGACCGTAGCTGCTGCGGTACCTCCGTTAGCATCATTCACAATGTAGATAAAGCTATCTGAACCATTGGCATTTGCATTCGGAGTGTAGGTGAAGGAACCATTACCCGTACTTGTGACGCTCCCCTTACCAGGATCAGTGAAGTTGATCACAATGAGCGAATCACCATCGACATCCGTGTCGTTAGTAAACACATTGAATGTTGCTGGTGTGTCCTCGTTAGTGGTCACACTGTCGTTGACTGCTAGAGGAGCATCATTCAGGGGGGTAATCGTGACATTCACAGTACCGGTTGAGGTGCCACCTCTTCCATCTGTAATGCTGTAGGTAAAGCTATCTGTCCCATTCGTATTTGCATTTGGCGTGTACGTAATGGTGCCATTGTTATTCCGCACCACGCCCCTAGCAGCTTGGCTAAAGCTGAACAGCGTAATTGGGTCGCCGTCGCCATCGGTGTCATTGGCAATGACGTTGATGCTACCTGTCGTGTCTTCGTCCAGCGTTAGCTCATCATTGACAGCTAGAGGAGCATCGTTGAGGGAGCGAATGACAATGTTGACCGTGGCAGAAGCAGAGCCGCCTTGACCATCATCAATGATGTAGGTGAAGCTATCTGTGCCGTTGGCATTGGCATTCGGCTGGTAGCTGAAGGCGCCGTTGTTGAACGTCAATGCTCCTTTGGTAGTCTCTGTGAAGCTAATTACTGTCAGCGTATCCCCATCCGCATCCGTGTCATTGGCCAAGATGTTGATAGGAGTAACTGCAGCATCTTCATTGAGGCTAAGGGTGTCATTGCGAGCAATGGGCGCATCGTTAATTGAGTTGACTCCGACACTGACTGTGGCTGTGGCAGTGGCACCTGCTGCATCTCGGATCGTGTAGGTGAAGCTGTCAGAGCCATTGAAGTTGGTCAGCGGTTGGTAGGAGAAGTTGCCATTGCTGAGGTTGCGAACTGTGCCGCGAGCCGCTTGAGTGAAGCTGAGGACGCTAAAGGTGCTGTCAGCATCGGTGTCATTAGCAATGACGTTAATGCTGCCTGTCGTGTCTTCGTCCAGCGTCAAGCTGTCGTTCACTGCGAGCGGGGCATCATTGATAGAAGTGATGATGATGTTGACCGTGGCAGAAGCAGAGCCGCCTTGACCATCATCAATGATGTAGGTGAAGCTGTCGGTGCCGTTAGCATTGGCATTCGGCTGATAGCTGAAGGTGCCGTTGGCGTTGTCGGTGAGTGTCCCTCTGGTGGCATCTGTAAAGCTGACGATGGTGAGAGGGTCACGGTCTACATCAGTGTCATTGGCAATGACATTGATGAGGATGGCCGCGTTGTCCTCGTTAATTGTCCGACTGTCATTACGAGCAATGGGCGCATCGTTAATCGAGTTGACTCCGACACTGACCGTGGCTGTGGCAGTGGCACCTGCTGCATCTCGGATCGTGTAGGTGAAGCTGTCAGAGCCATTGAAGTTGGTCAGAGGCTGGTAGGAGAAGTTGCCATTGCTGAGGTTGCGAACTGTGCCGCGAGCCGCTTGAGTGAAGCTGAGGACGCTAAAGGTGCTGTCAGCATCGGTGTCATTAGCAATGACGTTAATGCTGCCTGTCGTGTCTTCGTCCAGCGTCAAGCTGTCGTTCACTGCGAGCGGGGCATCATTGATAGAAGTGATGATGATGTTGACCGTGGCAGAAGCAGAGCCGCCTTGACCATCATCAATGATGTAGGTGAAGCTGTCGGTGCCGTTAGCATTGGCATTCGGCTGATAGCTGAAGGTGCCGTTGGCGTTGTCGGTGAGTGTCCCTCTGGTGGCATCTGTAAAGCTGACGATGGTGAGAGGGTCACGGTCTACATCAGTGTCATTGGCAATGACATTGATGAGGATGGCCGCGTTGTCCTCGTTAATTGTCCGACTGTCATTACGAGCAATGGGCGCATCGTTAATCGAGTTGACTCCGACACTGACCGTGGCTGTGGCAGTGGCACCTGCTGCATCTCGGATCGTGTAGGTGAAGCTGTCAGAGCCATTGAAGTTGGTCAGAGGCTGGTAGGAGAAGTTGCCATTGCCCAGGTTCCTCACCGTGCCGCGAGCTGCTTGAGTGAAGCTGAGGACGCTAAAGGTGTTATCTGCATCGGTGTCATTAGCAATGACGTTGATGGTGCCAGTCGTGTCCTCATCTAGGGTCAGCGCATCATTGACGGCCAGAGGGGCATCGTTGAGGGAGCGAATGGTGATGTTGACTGTGGCAGAAGCAGAGCCGCCTTGACCATCATCGATGATGTAGGTGAAGCTGTCGGTGCCGTTAGCATTGGCATTCGGCTGATAGCTGAAGGTGCCGTTGGCATTGTCAATTAGGGTGCCTTTGCCAGCATCTGTGAAGCTGACGATGGTGAGGGGGTCACGGTCTACATCGGTGTCATTGGCAATGACATTAATCAGAGTTACAGCTGCATCCTCGTTGATGCTCAGGGTGTCATTGCGGGCAATGGGGGCATCGTTAATCGAGTTAACGCCGACGCTGACCATGGCATTGGCCGTTGCACCTGCTGCATCTCGGATCGTGTAGGTAAAGCTGTCAGAGCCGTTGAAGTTGGTCAGAGGCTGGTAGGAGAAGTTGCCATTGCCCAGGTTCCTCACCGTGCCGCGAGCTGCTTGAGTAAAGCTGAGGACGCTGAAGGTGTTATCTGCATCGGTGTCATTGGCAATGACGTTAACTCTGCCTAGGGTGTCTTCGTCCAGGGTCAAGCTGTCATTGACGGCCAGAGGGGCATCGTTGAGGGAGCGAATGGTGATGTTGACTGTGGCAGAAGCAGAGCCGCCTTGACCATCATCGATGGTGTAGGTGAAGCTGTCGGTGCCGTTAGCATTGGCATTCGGCTGATAGCTGAAGGCTCCATTCTCAAAGAGCAGGGTTCCTTTGGTAGCCTCTGTGAAGTTAATCACAGTCAGTGCATCCCCATCAACATCTGTGTCATTGACAAGGATATTAATAGGAGTAGCTGCAGCATCCTCATTAATGGTCAGGCTATCATTGCGGGCGATGGGAGCATCATTAACCGAGTTGACCGTGACATTAACAGTGCTGGTAGCAGTAGCACCTCTGCTATCACGAATGGTGTAGGTGAAGTTGTCGGAGCCGTTGAAGTTAGTTCGAGGTTGATAGGAGAAGTTACCGTTACCAAGGTTGCGGACTGTGCCGCGAGTCGCTGGAGTGAAGCTGAGGACACTAAATGTATCGTTATCAACGTCGCTATCATTGAATAGGACATTGACGTTGCCAAGGGTGTCTTCGTTGGTGACTAGCTCATCACTATTGGCTACTGGTGCGTCATTAACGGGTCGAATGATGAGATTGACAGATGCTGTTGCTGTGCCTCCTCGGCCATCATCAATGACATAGGTGAAGCTATCAGAGCCATTGAAGTTTTCATTGGCTTGATAGGTGAAGGTGCCATTATTGTTTGTCAGGGTACCATTGGCAGCCTCAGTGAATTCAGTTACAGTCAACGGATCACTTTCAATATCAGTGTCATTGGCGATCACGCTAAAAGTGAACTCTGTATCTTCGTTGCCTGTGAAGCTGTCATTTCTGGCAATTGGTGAGTCGTTGACGTCCCCTACAGTAATGCCAACGGTGGCGAAAGCAGTGCCTCCTCTACCGTCATTGACCCGATAGGTAAAGCTATCACTACCGACGAAGTTGAGTCTTGGTGTGTAAGTAAAGACTCCATTATTGTTGTTGACAACGGTACCGTTTCTAGGATTAGCCCCTACGGAGAACGTTAGTGGATCACCATCAACATCGCTGGCATTATCTAGTAGGTTGATCGCGATGGCGGTTTCCTCAGCTGTGCTCACGTCTTCAGCGGTTGCTGTCGGCGCATCATTAAGGGGTGTGACCCTTAGGAGCACGGTTGCTTCAGCCGTACCCCCTTTCCCGTCATCAACCACATAGGTAAAGCTGTCGGTGCCGTTAAAGTCAGTAGTTGGTGTGTACGAGAACGTACCATTACCGTTATTAACAAGAGTGCCGTTAGTTGGGTCAGTATTGCTTGATACAGAGAGGAGATCCCCCCGGTCAACGTCAGTATCGTTAGCCAAAACATTCGGAATAGTGACACTACCCGGATCTTCGGTAGTTGTAAAACTATCGTTGCGAGCTACTGGTATGTCGTTGACGTTATCAACAGTAATGGAAACTGTAGAAGTAGCCGTTCCTCCTCTGCCGTCATTAACCGTGTAGGTAAAGCTATCGCTGCCGGAGAAGTCAACATTTGGTGTGTAGGTGAAAGTGCCATCACCGTTATTAGCGACTACCCCATTTCTAGGGTTGGTTGCTGTGGCAAAGGTTAGAACATCACCATCAACGTCACTCACGTTATCGGTGAGATCAATAGTGACGGTTTCTTCCTCATTTGTGATGACTGCATCAGGTGTTGCTGTAGGTCGATCATTAATGGGATTAACGGTCACAATTACCGTAGCTGAACTGGTGTCACCACTTGGATCAGCAACCGTATAGGTAAAGCTATCTGTCCCACTAAAGTCAGTGGGAGCCTGGTAAGTGAAGCTGCCGTTATTATTGACAACGACAGTGCCGCCTTGAACGCTGTTAGTGTCAGAAACGCTAACAATTAGGCGATCGCCATCAATATCAGTATCGTTTCTGAGCACCCCATTAACAGCGGTAACCGAGAGCCGAATGTCTTCATTGACGGTGTAAGCATCATTCCGTGCGGTGGGTGCGTCGTTAACAGGGGCGATCGTAATGTTGGCAACCCCAGTAGCAGTGCCGCCTCGACCATCACTAATGGTATAGCTGAAGCTATCAGTACCACTGACATTAGGATTCGGTGTGTAGAAGTAGGTACCATCTCCCTGGTCTACCAGTGAGCCTCGGCTCGGCTGTGCAAAGCCAGTGATGAATAAGCTATCGCCATCCGGATCGGAATCATTACCTAGCAGGGTTGGAGCGATCGTGATTAGAGTGGGTGTATCTTCGTTGGTTGCGATCGCATCATTGACAGCAATGGGAGCATCATTAGTCGAGTTGACAACAATATTGACTGTTGCACTCGCTGTGCCACCATTGGCGTTATCTCTAATCGTGTAAGTAAAGCTATCGGTGCCATTGAAATTGGCGTTTGGCGTATAGGTAAAAGTGCCAGTTCCATTGCGGCTTAAGCTACCTTGTCCAGGCTGGCTAAAAGTACTGATGCTGAACGGATCGCCATCACCATCATTATCATTCGCCGTTAGAAAATTGCTGCTAAAGCTAAAGGGTGTATCCTCATTGGTTGCGATTGCATCGTTATTAGCAACCAATGGATCTTGAACAGAGTTGACAATGATGCGAACAGTTGTTGAAGCAGAGCCACCATTGCCATCGCTAATGATGTAGCTGAAGCTATCACTACCGTTGAAATTAGCCCTTGGCGTATAAACAAACGTGCCATCACCAGTGCCAGTGAGTGAGCCATTTGTTGGCTGCGTGTTGCTGAGCAGCGTAATGGGGTCACCTTCAGTATCCGTGTCATTAGCAAGCACGTTAAAGCTAGCAGTGGCCGTATCTTCATCCGTGGTGACACTATCAGAATTAGCAACTGGAGGGCCATCGTTGACTGAATTAATGGTGAGATTAACAACGCCTAAAGCAGTACCACCATTACCATCACTGACAACATAGGTAAAGCTATCAGTGCCATTAATGTTGGTATTTGGTGTGTAGGTAAAGGTACCGTTATTGTTGTTGGTCAACAAGCCTCTAGATGGCGAACCCACACTCGTAATAGAGAGGATATCGCCTGGATCTGGATCTGTATCGTTGGCAAGGAAAGTTGTACTGCTGATCAGAACGGCTGTGTCTTCATTCGTTGTGACTCCATCAGCACCCGGAACCGGGGGGCCGTCATTGACTGGAGCAACTGCAACGTTGACTGTGGCCGAAGCAGTAGCACCTCTGCCGTCGGTGATGGTGTAAGTAAAGCTATCGCTACCACTAAAGTTAGAGCTAGGAGTATAGGTAAGGAATCCATTGCCATTGTCAGCAACTCGACCATTGATAGCTTGTGTAAAGCCAGTAATGATTTTTGGATCTCCATCAGCATCAGAATCATTAGCTAGCAAGGTGGCTGTGCTAATGACAAGTGCAGTATCTTCAGTCGCACTAACAACATCGTTAGTTGCTACAGGTATATCGTTAATGGAGTTAACGGTTAGCCTAACTGTGGCAGTTGTACTACTGCCTGCACTATCACGAATGCTGTAAGTAAAGCTGTCGGTGCCGTTAAAGTTAGGGCCAGGGTTGTAAGTAAAGCTACCATTACCGTTGTTGACGACACTGCCTCGACTCGGTTGCGTGAACCCATTTAAGAAGATTTGCTCGCCATCGGGATCGGTGTCATTGGCGATTAAGTTAGTGAACGTGAATGCAAAAGGTGTGTCTTCATTAGTAGTGATAGCATCGTTCAGTGCGATCGGTGAATCGTTGACTGGATTTACAGTGATATTGACTGTGGCGGAGGAGGTTCCAGTCCGACCGTCATTGATAATGTAGGTAAAGCTATCAGTACCGTTGCTATTGAGGTTAGGTGTATAAGTTAGGGTGCCGTTGTTATTAGTAACACTGCCTCTAGTTGGTTGACTGAAACTAGTAACGGTAAGAGGATTGCGATCATCATCGGTGTCATTCCCCAGAACATTAATCGTTCCTGGCGTATCTTCATTAATGGTTAAGAAGTCGTTAGCAGCAACTGGTGGACTGTTAACCACATTAACAGTGAGGTTAACAGTCGCCGCTGAGGTTCCTCCTTGACCATCGCTGACGGTATAGACAAAGCTATCACTGCCAAAAAAGCCAGCTTGGGGGGAGTAGCTAAATAAACCATTGTTACTTGTCAGAGTGCCATTGATAGGTTGGCGACTGACGCCTGTCACGGTAAGCGGATCACCTTCAATATCACTATCATTGGCTATCAGGTTAGCAAAGCTAATAATAGCAGTCGTGTCTTGATTGAGTGTGACTGCATCATTCCCTACAACAGGAGCATCATTAACAGCAGTTACTGTAATAGTTACAGTATTGCTGACAAGACCTCCATAGTTATCATTAACCGTATAGGTGAAGCTATCCGTTCCCTCATAATTCAGGTTTGGAGTATAAGAGAATGTGCCGTTGTTATTATTGGTGAGTGACCCATGGGCAGGATTGCTGAACCTAGCAATGACGAGTACATCACCATCGCGATCGCTGTCATTAGCTAGTAGGTTGGGGGTAATGGCGTTGAGGGTATCTTCACTAATGGTGAAACTATCAGCCCCAACAACAGGAGGAGTGTTGACTGCTACTCTGCCTGCCTTCTGTCCATACAAGACGTAGTGTCGGAAGCCGCTTTCGATTTCACCCCTGCCAAGAGCCGCCAAAACATCAGGATTGTGCTCTAAGTAGAATCGTTCGTCATAGAGCTTGCTGGGATTGCGGTTGTAGTTTGTATCGACTGCAAACTGGCCGTACCTGACAAAGTGTTCATAGCCGCTACTCAAGTCTCCCCTGCTAACGGCTGCCACAACATCGGGGTTATTGGCGAGGTAGAAGGCTTCATCAAACAGAGGGCTAGGGCTACGGCTCGGCTTGCTACCTAGTACAAACTGGCCGTATTGGATAAAGTGCTGGAAGCCGCTACCAATTTCTCCTGCCTGAACGGAGGCGGCAACATCGGGGTTATTGGCGAGGTAGAAGACTTCATCAAACAGAGGGCTAGGAGCGCGGCTCGGCTTGCTACTCAGTACAAATTGGCCGTACTGGATAAAGTGCTGGAAGCCGCTGTTGAATTGTCCTGCCTGAACGGCGGCGGCGACATCCGGGTTATTAGCGAGGTAATAACTTTCCTCGAACAGGTTGGTGATACTCAAGGTCATGCAATTTACCTACTGAAGCGCGAAGTTATGATAGAGAGCTGAAAGGCAAAACTGAAAATATTTAAAGAGGCACCAATATAAATCAGGATGGACAGAATTGGTGTCAGAATTAACACTGTGATGATCTAAAAATTATTTCGAATTGTCAGTAACTCCAAAGGCGTGAGGAAGTGTGTTTCGATTTCTAACGAAGTTGGACTATTTATTGCGTGAGACACTGCTCGGTCTCCGTCGGGGAGGATGGATGAACTGGGCAGCAATCAGTACCGTAACTGTGCTGCTCTTTTTGTTTGGCATTAGCTTACAGACGTCCTGGCAGCTGGAGGGCTTGCTAGGCCAGTTTGGGAGTCAATTAGAGGTGTCGGTTTATCTCAATACAGGGGTGGAAGCAACAACGCTAGAACCGATTGTGCAGGCCATCCCAGAAGTAATTGCTGTGAAGGCAATCTCTAAAGAAGAAGCTTGGATGGCCTTGGTTAAAGAAATGGGGATTTCAGATATTACAGGCGCAACGCAGCAACTGAACGGCAATCCCCTCGTAGATGAACTCAAGGTGAAAGCTCGTACCTCTAAGGGCGTACCAACTTTAGCTGAGCAGTTGAGAAAATTGCAAGGTGTTGAAGCAGTTCAATATGTAGATGAGGCAGTTAAGCGAATTGCTCAGCTTAATCAGGGATTGAACTGGATCAGCTTCACAATCACAAGCGTATTAACACTTACGGCGATCGCAGTGATTACGACCACGATTCGCTTGATTGTGATGGCGAGACGAAGAGAAATTGAGATTATGCAGTTAGTAGGAGCCACCACAGCCTGGATTTATCTTCCTTTCATTCTCCAGGGGATTACGTTTGGCATTGCTGGCGCTGCGATCGCTTGGGCCTTGATTAAGGCGGTTCAGCGCTTTCTAGGAAATCTATTGGCTCAACAACCTGATCTAATTCAGTTTTTAGCGGCTGGCGTTCAACTTAGTCCTATGAAGTTGCTATTACTGCCATTCGTGCTGGTAAGCTTTGGCGGATTAGTCGGCTTGATGGGTAGCTTATTGGCTGTGCGTCGATTCGCTGTGCGCTAGGGACTAAACATGAAATCCCAGTGGGAATGCTTGCTACAAAACTTAGGAGTATGGCAGGGGTCGTTCACTCAACTCAACCCTAATGGAGAGGTACTGGCCGATACTCCTACGCTTGTCGCCTTTGAAGGCATTAACAATAATCAAACGATGCGACAGTTAGTGCGCCGCTTTTTGCCTAGTCAAAACGGCTCCGAGGAGCTAGAAGTCCAAGACAAAGTTTTAGAGTATAGCTCTCTCAATCGAGGAACCCTCTTTTTTGAGAATGGGGCGTTTTCCCAAGGCTCTCTTCAGTTAGGACCGTTTGCTGAGTTTGGAGCTGAATTAGGTTTAATTGCTGAAAACCGACGATTGCGTTTGGTGCAGTTGTTTAACCGTGAGGGGAACTTACACCAATTAACTTTGATTCGCGAGACGCGATCTGGAACTGAAGCTGTGGAGCGGCCTCCCCTACAATTAGATGATCTGCTAGGAGAATGGCAGGGAGAAGCGGTAACAATTTATTCAGATTGGCGATCGCCTGATACGTATCCCACCCGCTTAAAACTGCATCAAGACAGTGCGGATCGATTGATACAGCAATTAACGTTTGGGGAAGGAGATACTGCTCGTATCCTCACTTCGACAGCAAGGATTGATGGCTCTATCCTTCATTTCGATCAAAGCGCCCAAGCAGTGCAAGTTCTGTTTTTGCCCAATGGTGCTTCTTCTAATTGTCCTCAGCACCTGAAAGTAGGACAGCCATTTGTCTTGGAGGTGGGTTGGTTGATTGAGCCTTGTCTGCGGCAACGCATGGTTCGTCGCTACGACGCTCAGGGGGGGTGGAGCAGTCTCACGCTAGTGACCGAGCAAAAGGTTTCGGCTTAAAGCTGTATCAGTCGATGCTCACTCCCCTAAAAGTCGTTGGGCGTTTGCGTCCTACTACAGGGGCAACCTCAACTTCACGCTCTTGAATTCGATGGGGTTGGAAGTACTTTTGCCACATATCAGGAGCATTCAGAGTTTCACCACCGTGAGAGGTGAGACGTTGCCGCACTTTGCATAGTACGGGCGTGTTAACGCAAGCCCCCGAAATAATCACTTGTCCCTTAGTCAGAGCAGGTAGCTCCTTGAGCAAGTCTCGGCCTGCTGCTTCAACGCCGTACTTCAAACTTTCCTGATCCACAGGATTAACAATCCGCATCAGAAACTGGCTCATACATTGAGACAGCACATCGGCATCTAGCTTGCCCGGACGTTGCGTGATTAGTCCTACGCCTAAGCCAAACTTGCGTCCCTCACTCAAAATGGTTCGCAGCACGGCCTTGCAACGAGACGGTTCATGAGCTGGCGCAAAGCGATGGGCTTCCTCAATCAAAATGAACACGGGGTAAGGCAAGTAGTTTTCATCCTCAGGGGTCAGAAGTTCCTTCTGCGTGTTCATTCGGGCATGATTGGCTTGACGCAGGACAGCCGCACAAATTACCTGTTGCTCTTCTTGACTAATTTCATTCATCTGCAAGACAGTCACTTGTCCTGGGGCAAACAAATCTTTAGGGGTTAGATGTTCAAAAGCATGAAAGTAGGGCGATCGCTCCAGCCGCTCCAGCTTCCACTCCAGCGCCGGGGCTGAAGAACCCGCTTTCTCGTTGCCTTCCTCATCGGTTTGCTTGTCTGCCTCATAAACAGCAGCAATCAAATCTTGCACGTCCCAGCGGTACTCTCCGCGTTTGTGCCGTTTCACCAGATTAAAGGCTTTGTTGAGGATTGACTGTTGGCGATCGCTCATCTCTGGTAACAACATCAAAATATCGTAATAATCCAAAGACGAAATCCGAATCCGAATACTGTCAGGCCGTAAAATCTTGACTTCAGGTGAGTAGCCATCGGCAGCAAAAGCAGGATGACCACGCATTTGCTCTAACGTGCTGTATTCACCGTGAGGATCGAAAATCAGCACCGCAGCTCGATTATAAGGCCGTAGTAACTCCTCAACTAGTACCCCTGCTGTATAGGACTTGCCAGATCCCGTGCCCGCCAGGATTGCCATGTGCGTACTGACTAGTTCTTTCACATCCAGCACAATCGGAACTGCTTCGCCTTCCCGCAGCAAAATTGATCCAATTTGAGCGGCCCCAATGTCATTCGGCTGCTTTTTGTTGAGAACTTGTTGTAGAAGTTCGTCACTTGCCAAATGAACCTTGGCTCCTGGATCAGGGCTTTTACGGGGGTTCATGAAGCCAAGATTACGGTCAAAGTAACCAACCACTTCAACGGTTACTTCGTAAATTTCTGGATTGGGATAGGCAAAGCCCACCAAGGCCGCGATCGCCTCTGGACTGATCTCTGTGTCTGCAAAGATCCGGTCTGGTAAGTGATCGATCAGACGTAAGGCAGCAATTTTACCCAAAATTTGCAGGGTCGTTGGTGCTTTAACCCCAGATGCCTGTAGTTGCACCTCGTAGTAGACAAACTCACCAATCTTGACCTGCCGATTATCTGTAGTGATGAACACGTATTGATTTCCGTTTTCTCCCGGTCCTTTCACCGTTCCAATCACATTGGGAGTGGGTTGTCTGACCGAAGAAAGTTGTTTGGCGGTCATACGAAGTCTCTACAGCAACAGCAGTTCTTATGTATCAACATAACGGCAAAGCTGCAATATTTGAATTTAATCAAAAATCGCAGGGAAATCACGGTTACTTTTGCCATTGAGGTCAGTGTACTCTGGGGCGAATGGCATCTGGAAAGTAAACACAAATCAACAATTTTTTACTTCTAAATCGAGCCCTTCAGCCTGCTAAAGACCGAGTCTAGATGGGAATCCTAATCTTAAGCAGGGGAGTTACGTCGGTAAAGCTAGGTGAGATTTTGTAGCTCATGATGGACTCACAGGAAACAAGAGAACTGGCTGCACAGCACTTAAGAGGTGTTTCCAATCATCATGTATTACAAAACCAGTCTTGCCCCGCTCCGCCGCTAGAAGCATTGCTACCCTTAGAATTGCAGGCACCTATTGCGACTACAGGTACTTTGCTATCGCCTCCCTCAAAAAAACTGGTCTTGGCGCAGGAGACCCTGCCTTCATCTATGCCCCATGTTGTAGGCAATATCTCTCTTTTCCAAAAGTTGAACCGTATTTTGGTTACTGCCACTGAACCAGAAGCAGTCTTACAACAAATGGCTCAAGCTTTAGGGGAAACATTTCAGGCTGATTGTTACTTAGCCGTTTGCTGGAATCATGAGATTGTGCCTCAGGCGTTTTATTGGTGGCAAGCTCTAGAGCATAGAGTAGTGTGTGATTCTTCAGTGGGTATTGCCCAGCATCCTGTTCTACAAACTATCCTGCACTGTGCTTCTAGTGCTCCTAAGAGCTTGTGTAATATTTCTGATCTACAAGCTGTTCAATCTGAGATAGGGGTGGATTGGCAGTGGGATGGCCCACCCGTTCATGCGCTTTTAGGTAGTACAACCCAATTTCAAGGGCAGCAGAATGGCATAGTCGGTTTAATCCGTTCGCAGCCTCACGACTGGACAGATAAGGAAATTACAAATCTAAATAGTGTGTTAGATCAAGTCGCGATCGCAATCTCACAATTTCATGCTCAACAGCGAATTCGGCAGCAAAATGATCGGCAAGCTTTAGTGGATCAGCTCACGGTAGCTATCCGTAATGCCGTAGAACTAAATCAAATTCTTAGGTTGGCAACTTCTGGAGCAGCCCAAGCCCTCCAAGCCGATCGCAGTTTGATCTTAATGCTCAAGTATTCTGACCCAGTAGTCAAAAGCCGAGCTTTAGAGCGATCGCTGCGAGTTAAAGCTACAGTTGTCTCCGAATGGTTCAAACTGGAGGAAGGAGCTGATCCGGAGTTAGCCACCTTAAATCCCTCCCTGAACGAAGGATTTTGGTTGTCAGAATGTATGCTTTGTCAGCAAGCATTTACGAACTCTGGCAATCCGGTCGTGCTGACGAACGGGTATGAATCTATCGACACGGCTCGTAGGGTAGGTGTGGCCCCCATTTTTACTACTCATGCCTTCCCAGCTCTTTTGATGATTCCCCTGGAAAATCAAGGAACTATTTTAGGATTCCTAGTTTTGCAGCATCGCCAGCCTCGGCACTGGCAACCAGAGGAACTGAAACTGACAGAGTTGGTTGGGGTTCAAGTTAGCACTGCCATTATTCAGTCGCAAACCTTACGCCAAGTGCAAGCTTTAGCAGAAGAACGTACCGTTCAACTACAGCGAAGTTTAGAAGTTCAAGCCAAGCTCTACGAGAGAACCCGCAAGCAAATTGACCAGCTACGGCAACTGAACCAGCTCAAGGATGAGTTTTTGAGCACTATGAGCCATGAGCTGCTAACGCCTTTAACTAGTATGACTTTAGCAATTCGGATGTTACGTCAAGCAGAGCTAACACCGGAGCGCCAAAATAAGTACCTTGATATCTTAGAGCAGCAATGCAATCAAGAAACAAACTTGATTAATGATTTATTGGCATTGCAAAAACTAGAGTCAAATCAAGCATCTGTTTACCTGCAAAAGGTCGATCTCAAAAATTTGATTGCAGAATTAGTAGATGCTTTTGCGGAGAAGTTAGCGAGTAAAGGCTTGACCTTGGCTACAGATCTACCTAAGCGATCGCTACTTTTGCAAACCGATTACGACAGTCTAAACCGCATCTTAGTGGAACTATTAACTAATGCTAGTAAGTATGCGGAACCCAACAGTGTCATTCGTTTAGCTGTGGAGCACCAGGCTGAAGCACAAGAAAATCAAACAGTTTTAACCTTGTCTAATACAGGATCTGGTATTGCCGAGGAAGAACTACCCTACATTTTTGATAAGTTTCGGCGCGGGCAAGGCGTGACTCAACGAGCCGTTCAAGGAACAGGTTTAGGGCTTGCCCTAGTGAAATGTTTAGTTCAACATTTGAATGGTACGATTACAGTCGCTAGCCGTCCCTTGGAAGAAATAGATCGCTGTGAAACGTCCTTTACCTTGACGTTGCCGCACATTTTTAATACTGCTAATCCTTGAGCCTTTTACCGAGTAGTTCTAGTTCTGTTTGAGAAAACTTGTGATTAATGAATTCACTTCCAACTTAGATCCTAATTTGTCCGCAGATGCCGAAGAGCTAGAAGCAGGACTCGATCTTGCTATTGATCCAGCCCTACTTCAGGCCGTAGAAGTTGAAGCGGTGCCTGTGGAAGGGAGAAAACGAAAAATCTCCGCCAAGGTTCACATTCCACGTTCCGCGGAGCAAGTTTGGCAAGTTTTGACCAACTACGAAGCCCTCCCTGATTTCATCCCTAACCTGAGTAAAAGCGATCGCTTAGAGCATCCTCAAGGGGGAATTCGTTTAGAGCAAGTTGGTACTCAAAAGCTGCTTCGGTTTAACTTTTCAGCGCGAGTTGTTTTAGATCTAGAAGAAATATTCTTGCAAGAAATTCGCTTCAATATGGTTGAAGGAGACTTTAACTCGTACTCAGGTTGCTGGCGACTAGAGCCTCAGATGGAAGGCGATCGCTCAGGCACCAACCTTAGCTATACAGTTTTAGTCTGGCCTAAGCGGACAATGCCTATTGGGTTTCTAGAACGTCGCTTGCAGCAAGATTTGCAATCAAACCTTTTAGCCATTCGGCGTCGGGTAGAAGAGCTATTTAGGTAAGTACTTACGGAGTAGTAAGTCTAGCTTACTTTTAGCCGCATCCGAAACCTTGTCTAAGGGAGTCAGAATGGCATATTTCAAAGCGGAGTGGGCATCAGAACTCGGTGGATTTTCACTGAGACGACGAACCGTTTCCTGAATGACCTTTTGAGCATTGACGGCATTGCGTTGTAGGTTGGCGATGACCATGTCCACCGTTACACTATCGTGGTCTGGATGCCAGCAGTCATAATCCGTAACGAGTGCTAGAGTTGCATAGGCAATTTCTGCCTCTCTAGCCAGCTTTGCCTCCGGAAGGTTGGTCATACCAATGACTGTGGCATCCCAGCTTCGATATAAATGCGATTCAGCCTTGGTAGAAAATGCGGGTCCTTCCATGCAGACGTAAGTGCCGCCTTGATGGAGCGTGACATTAGGTAAATTCAGGCTGGTGACCGCATCTGTAAGCACTTGGGCAAGGTTTAGGCATACTGGATCACCGAAGGCAACATGAGCGACGATGCCATCACCAAAGAAGGTAGAAATGCGGTTTTTAGTGCGGTCAATAAATTGATTGGGTACTACCATATCTAGTGGTTTAACTTCTGCTTTCAGAGAACCCACCGCAGAAGCTGAGATTAAGTACTCTACACCCAAGCTTTTCATGGCATAGATGTTAGCCCGAAATGGCAGCTCCGAAGGAAGCAGGTGGTGACTGCGACCATGTCTTGCTAAAAAAGCAACTCGATTGCCTTCTAGAGTTCCTAAAATCAAGGCGTCTGAGGGGGGGCCAAAGGGTGTTTCCACCTGTAGCTCTTCTATGTCCTTGAGTGCCTCCATCTTGTAGAGACCACTACCACCAATGATGCCAATCTTTGCCTGAGCCATTGCGATTTATCCTATATAGTTCTCAAATAGCACCGCCAAGCTATTCTACTGGCAAGGAGGCTGCTAGTTGTATAACTAGGGCTTATGAGTTTGCGGTTAAAGGCAGAATTTTTTTATGTCACAAATCACGATTTTATGTTTAATGGGGCTGTAACCTATCAAAATAATTTCGACGAACGTTGCTGGTGGACTGCGATTAGGTTCCGTAGAAATGCAGTTGTTTCAGATTCGGGGTAAGAATAACTTTAAGGTGCAACTGTATAGCTTCATCGAGAAGACATAAAGGCACAGAAGCTAACTCACAAGTACAGAAATTTGTTTCGAGTTAATTCTGGTCTTTCTACCTTCTAATCATCTTGTTTTTTACCTAGAAGATAGGACTTTATTAATCGGTTTTGCAGTTAGATATGTTACATGTCACAACCGAAACTGCAAGAGTCTGATAAGACTAGACAAGACTATATCTGGTGTTTACTAAGTTCACTGCTCTACCACCTGAACGTCGTCATGCAAACTACCGCCGCCAACGAACTTAAGAGCGAAAGCTTGCAACTGTTGCGAGAGTATCAAAAAAATCCTTCTGCCCAACTTCGAAATCAACTAGTTAAGCTGAATTTAGGATTAGTAAGGAGAGAGGCTCATCATTGGATCAATCAGTGTACAGAAAACTATGAGGATTTGCTTCAAGTTGGCTGCATTGGTTTGATTCGGGCGATCGAGCGGTTTGATATGTCGAAGGGGCATGCCTTTAGCTCCTTTGCGATTCCTTACATTCGGGGTGAGATTCAACATTATTTAAGGGATAGAGGCTCTTCTATTCGCATTCCTCGTCGTTGGCAGGCGCTACAAAAGCAAGCGGCTTGGACAATTCAAAACTTACAAACCCAGCTGAATCGTCAACCGACAGATGCTGAGGTGGCAGCGGGGTTAGAGATTGCAGTCTCAGAGTGGCAAGAAATTAAACTGGCTCTAAAGAACCGTGCACCATTGAGCCTAGATGCCCCAGTACGGGATGAAGATGAGGGCTCAGCTTCCTTAGGAGAGCTGGTTCCTGATAATCAGTATCGTAGTTTTCAGCTGGCTCAAGAAGATCAACTTCGCTTACAGCAGGCGCTACTGCAACTAGAACATCGAACCCGTGAAATCTTGGAGTTTGTTTTTCTGTATGATTTGACTCAAAAGGAAACTGCTGAGCGCTTGGGCATTAGTGCTGTTACGGTTTCTCGTCGGGTGAAAAAAGGATTGCATCTCCTCAAGCAGTCAATGGCGACTGTAGAAGAGTAAGTTAGCTCTCGGCTAGCTAGATTTACCTCACGCTGTCTTTCAGGCAATGACATACAGGTATGGCAGGGAACTGTGGTGTTATGACATCACGTTTAATCCAAAGTTTCCGAGAGCATTAGGCGGTTACTAGTGTTCTGTTGATTCAGGCTTATTGGCTTTTAACTCAAGCTGTTTTTAACTCAAGCCAAGTATGTCTATTTGAGTAAAACTAAATGGGCGATCGCAGAGCGAACTCTGTCCATTATGGCTAGGAATTGTATTGGCACAAAGTCAGACCTAACTGACAGGAAAACAAGGTGAAACTAGAGCTTGTTGTCAATCAAACTCTCAAGCCACAATAATGACCCGTTACTTTAACTGATATGCTTTGGAGCTTACCCATCTTCTGGCTTTTAACTGACTTACTTTATGAAACTTCACCTTAGGGCTGTGTAAATTCACTGGCTTCTAAAGGTGGGTTGATCAACGCTAGTCAAAATGTAAATTTATCCAAGCCATTGGATAGAAATAACATGATTTTTTGTGAGATTTTAGTCGAATCCTTAGCACAAGTTAGTGCGAAAAAAGCTATTCTGTAAGTAAAGTTTTGGGGAATTGGCAATGCGTCAAGCGAAAGTGATTGCATTTACAGGGATACTGGCCCTTTTGCTCAGCGGGTGTGCGGGGGATGAAGGGGGAGAACAAGCTGTTGTTCCGACTCCTTCAGTTGCTCCGACTCCTACACCTCAAGCCCCTGCTAGCCCCGCCCCCGCTAAAGCTCAACCTTTCTCCGCGAAGCCACCGCTTGTGGCCCCACAGCAGAGACCTGCTGCACCTGCTCTTATCCAATCCACTAACCCAGACGAGCGAGCTCGCCAAGTTCAACAGGGTCGTCAAGACCCATTTGCTTTGTTAGCGTTTCCACCTGTTCCTGTTGTTTCTCCAAATGCAACTACACCTGGTGCCCCACGTCCAGTTCCCCAAGTGCGTACTTTGCCAGGAACCCCCGCAGTAGCCTCACGACCCAATACAACTCCTGCTGCTGGTAGAAGATCTCCTGGAACTCCTACGGGTGCCGGGGGACGGGCAGGGGCACGACCAGGGACCACTACGACAGGGGGGGCACGACCAGGAACAACTGCAACAGGGGCACGGCCAGCAGGAGCGACACCTATCCGCCCCGGAACTCTGCCTCAATCCGTACCACCCGCGATCGCAGCGTTGCCACCCCTGCCACAACCTGCGTTGGCCCAAGCAGTTGAGGTTTCAGGGGTGGTTCAAGTGGGTGAACAGGCTCAGGCGATCATCAAGGCACCTAATGAAAATACGAGTCGCTATGTCAGCGTGGGTCAGCGACTCGCCAATGGGCAAGTGTTAGTGAAGCGGATTGAAATGAATCAAGGCTCAGATCCCATTGTGATTTTTGAGCAGTATGGAATTGAAGTTGCCAAACGGGTAGGAGAAGTAGTTCAGCCAGCAACGGGTACTCCAACTGCTGCTATTTTTAATGCGCCTTGGTTGAGACATCACCAGAGCGCTGCTATTTCATAGCACCCTTAATAAGGTTGAAAAAAACTACCTTCCCAAAACTTTAATAGCTATTAATAGAGAAGTTGGGCGATCGCTCAGCTTCTTTTTTTATGTTGCCGAAACTGAATCTGCAAGGTAGAAATAAAGATTTGCAACCGTTTCTGCTCGTGAACGTTAGAGTTAAAGAAGACTGTTATTGCTGAATTTGTGAGTTAAGTTGGGTTGTTATGGCTATCTTTACCTCTGAAGAGAATAGCCAATTTTCCTTGAACTTCTGGGCTACTGATTTACTCGCCCCAAGCCAGAAGCAAGACGCTGAACTTCTGCAACAACTTCACTTTGTTCCTGGCCTCAAAGAGCTTCTGATGCTGCGACAGGTACATGCCCTGGAGCATGCGACGGTTTGGGTTTTAAGTGAATCTTCTGACAGTTCTAGTCTTGGTATAGGCTCTAGAGAGCGCTCTAAAGACAATGAGTTGCTAGGAGGAATGTCTACGGATCAAGGGTTTTACCTCTATGGTCAAGTAGATACAACATGCTTACGGCGAGCGGCGCACCAAGCTTTGCAGCGAATTACGGAAGGTGAGTGGAACTTGGCGGTTCATCCTCGTTGTGGCACCAATTTATCGGTGAATATGCTGCTTACGGCAGGCTTGGCGCTAGGGATTCATTTGCTCTTACCACGAGGCCCTATTGAACAACTGCTAGGGCTGGGATTAGCCGCGACTACAGCAGCTCAGTTGGCACCTGATTTAGGCAGTGTAGCTCAACAGTACGTGACAACTGCAATTCCCTTCAATTTAGCGATCGCAGGCGTAACAGCAATTCGAGATGATTGGGGACGACCAGCCCATTTTGTGCGGGTTCGCTGGACTGAGTAGAAATAAAACTTAAAGAGCAGAACGAACCGAGAAGCCCTCTGGAGTAGTACTCTGAGGATCGATTAGCCATATGTGTTGAAAATTAGTTAAGGAAAAAAACACTCATGGTTCAACGTGGTTCTAAAGTCCGTATCCTCCGTAAAGAGTCCTTCTGGTTCCAAGATGTAGGCACTGTTGCCTCAATTGACCAGAGTGGTATTAAGTATCCAGTTATTGTTCGCTTTGACAAGGTTAACTACGCTGGTGTCAATACCAATAACTTTGCGACTGAGGAAGTTGTAGAGATCGAAGCTCCAAAAGCTAAGGCGAAGCAAGGAGTTCCTGCTGCACCTGGCGGTGGAAACACTACTCTCGACTCTGCTAAGCGTAGAACTGGACAAGACACCAAGACTAACGCGAAGCAAACTGCTAAGCCAGAAGCTGGTGAAGCGAATGCTACTGTGGAAGGCGGAGCTAACCAGGGAACGGATTCCCGTTAGGGTAAACCGAATTCTAAGGTTGGGTTGTGCCTGAACTGCCTGAAGTTGAAACAGTTCGTCGGGGTCTCCAACAGGTGACCCTGAACAGAGCAATTCTGGGGGGTGATGTATTGCTGGAACGCACCATTGCCTACCCAGTTTCTAGTATTGATTTTTTGACTGGCTTGAAGGGAAGCGCGATCGCAGCTTGGCAGCGCCGAGGTAAATACTTGTTCGCACAACTCGAACGCTCTGCTTCTGTAGAAGGGCAACAAGCAGAACCTGGAGGTTGGCTAGGGGTTCATTTACGCATGACTGGGCAGTTACTCTGGGTTGATCCAAGTGAGCCGTTGCAGAAGCACACGCGAGTTAGGTTGTTTTTGGTGGGCGATCGCGAACTCAGATTTGTAGATCAGCGTACCTTCGGCCATATGTGGTGGGTGCCCCCTGGACAACAGCCTGAAAGCGTGATGACAGGACTGCAAAAACTCGGCCCTGAACCCTTCTCCGATGAGTTTTCGGTGGGTTATCTAGCGCAGCAACTGCGGAATCGCCGTCGCCCCATCAAAAATGCATTGCTTGATCAAACTCTAGTGGCAGGGGTTGGCAACATTTACGCAGACGAGGCTTTGTTTCTCAGCAATATTCATCCACAGACTTTCTGTGCCGACTTGACTCCAGAGCAAATTGCTCGATTACGCAAGTTCGTGATTCAAGTCTTAGAGACCAGCATTGAAGCTGGAGGCACTACCTTTAGCAACTTTCTCAATGTGCAAGGCGTGAATGGCAACTATGGCCGAGCCGCTTGGGTGTACAACCGTACCGGAACAGGCTGTCGGGTCTGCGACACACCCATTGAGCGGTTGAAACTGGCGGGTCGCTCTGCTCACTTTTGCCCCCAATGTCAGCATCAGCACTAAACTGGCTGGACTGTCCCAACGAGGATGGATTCTTCGGTTGAGTCCCTGTAGCTAAATGCGGTTACACTCTACAATGCTGAAGAGGAGTCTAGAGATTCGGTAGAGCAAGCTATGGCAGTGAAAAAAGGTGATTTGGTCCGCGCTATTCGAGAAAAGTTGGAAAACAGTTTGGAAGCCCAGGCTAGCGACTCTCGCTTCCCTCCCTATCTGTTTGAGACCAAGGGGGAGATTGTAGATATGCGAGGCGATTATGCCTTGGTGAAATTTGGCCAAGTTCCTACTCCCAACATCTGGTTGCGAGTGGATCAACTGGAGAGTGTTAAGTAACCACATCAAATCACCCCACCCAAGGCAGGCAGTGAGCTAGGCTGGCAGCATAGCGCTTGTCTTTGGGAGCTTTTCCTATGACTGTCTGTCGTCCAACTCGCGTATCCATCATTGGGGCTGGTAACGTTGGTAGTACTCTGGCACAGCGGATTGCCGAAAAAAATCTGGCTGATGTCGTGCTATTAGATGTTTTGGAAGGCCGACCCCAAGGCATTGCTTTGGATTTGATGGAAGCGCGAGGCATCGAACGGCACGATCGCGTGATTGTGGGTACTAACGACTATGCCGACACTGTTAATTCGGATGTGGTCGTGATCACGGCTGGTATTCCCCGCAAGCCAGGAATGAGCCGGGAAGACCTGCTCAAAATCAACGCCAAAATTGTGTTGGATGTCACTCGTCAAGTAGTCACCTATTCACCAGGTACGGTGATGATTGTAGTGACAAATCCTCTAGACGTGATGACCTACTTAGCTTGGCAGTCCAGTGGTTTACCACCCGCTCAAGTCATGGGCATGGCGGGAATTCTGGACTCAGCTCGCTTTCAAACCTTCATTGCAATGGAATTGGGTCTCTCTACCGCTGATGTGAAAGCAACCGTCTTGGGCAGTCATGGAGATTTGATGGTGCCACTACCGCGTTATTCCACAGTCAATGGAGTGCCGATCACAGAACTCATGGATGCTCCAACGATCGATCGCCTAATCGAACGGACTCGGAATGGTGGCGCTGAAATTGTTGAACTGATGAAAACGGGTAGTGCTTACTTTGCACCTGCATCGGCGGCTTGCTTGATGGTAGAAGCCGTTCTCTTGAATCAATCACGACTGCTCCCGGTTGCAGCTCATTTACAGGGAGAGTACGGCTTAGAAGATATATTTATTGGTGTGCCGTGCCGCTTGGGTTGTACCGGGGTGGAAGAGGTGTTGCAACTCAGCCTCACCGATGCCGAACGAGCCGCTTTACAAGCCTCTGCCCGATCGGTGCGCGAGAGTATTAATCAGGCTCAGGCTTTACTTGAATCGAGTGCTAGGCCAGTTGCTCCTTAAAATAAGGAGATTGAGAGCGAGTTCCCACTAGATTTGTCATGCCGAAATTTTTGAATCTTGAACTCAAGCCCTCTCAGCTATGGCGGCTGGGCATGGCGCTAGGGGGAGGCATTCTGATAGGCCTAACTCCTGCTCCAATTAATGCTTGGCCGTTAGCCTGGATCGCGTTAGTTCCTTTGTGGGTTATGGCTTTACAAGTTGCTAAAGGGAATCATCGAGAACGATCGCTCTTAGGTTTGGTTTGGGGGATTGGTTATCACGGGCTAGCGGTGAGTTGGATCACAGGCGTCCACCCGATGACCTGGATGGGTGTGCCTTGGTTAGCTAGTTTAGCGATCGCTCTCTTCTGCTGGATATTTCTTACCCTGTGGGGCGCTGTTCTGGCGGCAATCTGGGCTGGCTGCTGGGGCTGGCTAGCTCAGACGCTAAAGCTGCCATTTGAAGTCCGGATATTAACTGGGGTAGCGCTTTGGTGTGGCTTGGAGTCCTTCTGGAGTTGGGGGCCTTTGTGGTGGACTTCGGTGTCTTATACCCAAAGCCCTCATAACTTAGCTATTTTGCACTTAGGGCAACTGTCTGGCCCGATGATGATTACGGCGGCAATCGTAGCTGTGAATGGCTTGCTTGCAGAAGCTTGGATGAGTTATCTGCGATCGCGCCAAGGGCAAATTTCTGAAAGCCGAGTACGGAAGTTGGCGATCGCTCCCTTTGTGATGGCGGTCATTCTATTGGTAGGACTGCATCTTACAGGGTGGAATTTGTACAGTCGAGCTTTAGCGTTTCCCCCGGAGGCAGCCTTAAAGGTAGGTATTATTCAAGGCAATATTCCTAACGAAATTAAGCTGGATGTGCAAGGTTGGCGTCGTGCTTTAGATGGCTATACCACTGGCTACAATCAGCTAGCCGATCAGGGTGTAGCAGCAGTACTTACACCGGAAGGGGCGCTACCCTTTCTATGGAGTGGGTCGAACTTGACCCAGAGTTCTTTTTATCAAGCGGTGCGCGATCGCGGTGTTGTAGCTTGGGTCGGTGCTTTTGGGCAGAAAGGTCGCAGCATCACCAATAGCTTGTTTACCGTGCTAGGCAATGGTGAGGTTTTCAGTCGCTACGACAAAGTGAGATTGGTACCTTTAGGCGAATACATTCCATTTGAGGATGTCTTGGGACGGTTGATCGATCGCCTGTCTCCTCTTGATGCTCACATGCTACCCGGTCAAACGGGGCAACTCTTTGAAACTCCTTTTGGCAGAGCGATCGCGGGCATCTGCTATGAATCTGCTTTTGCGGAGCATTTCCGGTGGCAAGCAGCACGGGGAGGACAATTCATCCTCAGTGCTTCTAATGATGCCCATTACAGCCCAGCCATGACAGCCCAACATCATGCTCAAGATGTCATGCGGGCCGTGGAAACAGATCGTTGGGTAGCCCGTGCTACCAATACAGGATATTCTGGTGTCATTAATCCCCACGGCAGAACTCAATGGCTGTCAGGGCTAAATATCTACCAACTGCATGCAGTAACGATTTACCGTCGCCAAACCCAAACTCTTTTTGTCCGGTGGGGAGATTGGTTGACTCCTCTCCTTGTGGCGCTGGCAATTGTCCTAATCCTGAATAGCTGGTATCACCGCTAACAGAACGGCAGAGATAGGGTGTAGCAAGGCCGACTTAGGGTGGCTGAGGTGTCTGTATGACTATTTGAACTAAACACGACTAAAACTTTGTGATCACTTGTCAGTGTTTACACGTAAAAACTTAGCTCAAATCAACCTCAATTTAAAGATTTAGAGAAAGTTATGAGCAAGGAAGCCAAGAAACTACAGTTAAAGCGGTAAATTATGAAGTATGTGGGATTTCACCAACGGCTACCCCGTCATATTACTGTCTTGGCGCTAACTGCATGTAGCTATTGAAGTGTCTGTCGATGTAGCTGGATCGCCTTGTCTAAGCTTCACTGCACAGGTGGCTTCCATGACCTTGTCAATTTTCGATATTTTCGATGAATCGTTCTACCTAGCCCATAATCCTGATGTAGCATCAGCAGTGGCCAGAAGAGAGCTGGACAGTGGATTTGAGCACTTTCGGCGCTTCGGAGAACGAAAGGGACGCAATCCCAGTCGCTGGTTTAGTAATAGTAATTATCTAAGTCGCTACCCTGAAGTGGCGCAATCGATCGCGCAGGGGCTTTACAGTAGTGGGTTGCAGCACTTCCTCGATCGAGGTCAATTCGAGGGGCGATCGCCCAGTGCCCAATTTGATAACCAGTACTACTTATCGAAGTATCCTGACGTTGCTCAGGCCGTTACGGCAGGTCTGTTTGGTAATGGCTTTGAGCATTTCCTTGCGTTTGGGCAGGAGGAGAAGCGCATAGGTGCGCCACCCAACTTCCAAATTCAATTTGACTATCGCTTTGATACCAACGGCTTTTTTGCCAATCCCCAGCATCGAGCGACGTTAAAGGCTGCGGCTGGGCTTTGGGAGGCAGTGATTCAAGATGAGTTTGCTGACCTGCCTGCTGGCGTAAGGTTTCGGGTGCAAAATCCCCAAACAGGCCAGATGGAGACAGTCATCTTAGATGCCGAGAGCGACGATCTATTGATTTTTGTAGGCGCGCAAACTGTGCCTTTTGGCAACCTTTCAGGAGCCTTGGCAGCAGGTGGCCCTGACGGGCTGGATGTGGCTGGCAGTATTTTTAGCAATCGATTCAGCGGTTCCAACTTTGAGCCTTGGGTTGGCAGTATTTCTTTTAGTTCGGCTCCAACTTTTTCTAATGGGACGCCTGCCCCTTGGTTTTTTGACCAAACCCTTAACACTACTGACGATATCCCTTCCAATCAAACAGATTTTCTAAGTACGGCTTTGCACGAAATTGGTCATGTGTTGGGCCTTGGCACCTCTCCTGTGTTTAAGACAATAGGGCAGGGCGCGGCTTTTAGTGGCCCTAACGCCAGAGACGTAAATGGAGGACAACCTATCCCGCTCGATTCGGATTTAGGCCATATTCAGGATGGCTTTTTGAGTGACGGTAAACCGATTTTGATGGGAGCTACGAATCCTGGGGTGCGCCAAACCATCACCCGCTTAGATCAAGCGATGTTGGCCGATATTGGCTACCAAATTGCTGGATTTCAGACACAGGGCTTTACCCCTGCGATCGCCACTGCCGGGAATGACCTAATTCTTGGCACTATTTTGGCTGACTATATTGATGGCTTGGAGGGTGATGATCAAATCCAAGGCGATGCAGGCAATGATTTTCTGAGCGGTGCTGGCGGGCAGGATGTGCTGTTTGGTCAAGCAGGTAACGATACCTTAGTCGGTCAAGCGGGCAATGATCAGTTGGTGGGGGGAGACGGCAACGACTTCTTGATTGGTGGACCTGGCAACGATACTTTGTGGGGTCAACTTGGGAGAGATACGTTTAGGTTTGAGGCGGGTGATGGTGCCGATGTGGTTGCTGACTTTGTGGTTGCTGACGACACGATTCAAGTAGCAGCAGGTTTAGGTGCTAGCACAGGGGCAGATCTGCTACGGACAATTACGAGTAGTGGCAATGCAACCTCAGGCCAACTGTTCTCAGTCATTACTCTCAATTCTAGTAACACCATCACGGTGTTTCATGACGTTCCTCTGACTGCTCAGAATTTCGTCATTGCCTAATCTGTTGTTAACCGACTTGTTATTAGCCAGACTGCGATCGCTTTTGCCATCCCTAAAAGCGATCGCTCACGCTGCTCAATCGCATTTTTAATCGGCGCTCAGAATAATCTTGGCTATTTTTTCGGCAACTGGCAGAGCATCAAAATAATCACAGTGATCAATTTCACGGTTGGTCAAGGTCACACCATTATGAGAGTGCATATTAGGCGGGGCCACACTAGGAATGGGATTGAGACCTAAACTGTCTTCCCAAAGATTGGCTTGCTGCGCTTCAATTGAGGTGTTGCGCGTCAGGGTGTCTTTGACTCCAACCACTACTTTCCGAAAGGCTTGTTTCTCGATTTTAGACATCTTCAGAGCGCTATCAAATCGGGAGTAGAAATGATGCGATTCTTCGACTAGATGATATAGTCCGCCATAAAACGGGCCTAAATAACTAGCTTTGGGGTTGGCTGAGCCATTGGCATTGCACTGGGTGATATGGCGACGCTCGACATCCGGAGCGACCAAAATGTAGCGATCGATAAAAAAGCTGTTATTCCCGCCATCATCTCGTCGAGAAATTTGCTTTTTCACTTCGTCGTTGGCATCCAGCGGCGTAATTTCTTGGTTTACTAGCTTTTGCAGCATATTGCAGGTCAAGAAGTTACCCATGCTATGTGCAATGACATGAATTTTGGCGCTAGGATTTTCCAGTCGCAAGCACCCAATGAAGTTGGCGAGTGCTGTGGCTGAAGAGACAGCCTCAGTTCTATCACCCTCATAGTCCAAAGCGCTGCCATTTGAAGGCCAAGAAAATCCCACAAAAGCTGTCACATTACTATTGGGGTCGTTCAGTCGAGCCGCAGCTTGCGGAGTTGTAGGATCTGTAATGATCGTAGGGCCAAGGATAGTCGTGTGTTCTAGTGTGTCCGCTAGGATAGAAAACGAAGTTAAAGCTTCATGCAAATGGACATTGAAGCCATGAACCCCAACAATGATGCGCTTCACAGCGGGACGATTTAAGAAGGGGTGAAAAACGGTTGCTTTTGAATCAGGAATGATGACTTCTGGCGGCATGGTTGTTGTATCAGTGGTGGCCAGATAATGAGACATATAGTGATACATATCTAGCCAGTGATAACCCCCTTTTTGCAGCTTAATCCGCCGTTGCCGATCAATGTCGCGCCCCAAGTTTTCGCGATCGCGGTTGGTAGCAAAATATCTAATCTGCATTTTGTAAAGTTCCTTGCTTTATCGCTTTGCAATCCAGTAATCCCGCTTTCATAAATGGTTTAACGGGTTGAGTCTAGGCTATCGAGCCAGGGTGCAGAAGCAAGTCTTTGTAAACAAAATTACAGGTTTATCACTTAGGCCCAGGTTTGGAACGACTGGAGAAGTCGCATGAATCAACTCCAGCAGCAATCCACTACAGCAAAATGAGCTATTGGGGGAATGTAAATGTTTGCTCAATTTCAGCAGCTACAAATGCAGACTAGTAGCGCGACCATCAACTTGCTGAAGGGTGGCAATGGCTATCCCATCTTGCTACTACATGGCTATCCGCAAACCCATGTGATGTGGCATAAAGTGGCTCCCCGCCTAGCCCAAGACTTTACCGTTGTGGTGAGTGATTTAAGAGGTTATGGAGATAGCTCTAAACCAGAAGCAGAAGCTGACCATGCCAGCTATGCCAAGCGAGTCATGGCCCAAGACCAGGTTGAGGTGATGCAGCAGTTGGGCTATGAGGAGTTTTATGTGGTAGGGCACGATCGCGGCGCTAGAGTGGCACATCGCATGGCCTTAGACTATCCTCAGCACATTAAGAAGTTGGCAGTATTAGATATTGTCCCAACTTACGAGCTGTACGATACGACCGATCAAGAATTTGCAACAGCCTACTATCACTGGTTTTTTCTAATTCAAGCTCACCCCTTACCAGAAACCTTGATCGGTACAAATCCTGAATATTTTCTCCGTACTTGTTTAGAGCGCTGGAGCAAGAACTTCGTAGCATTTACGCCGGAAGCTTTAGCAGAATACATTCGTTGCTTTAGTCAGCCCGAAACGATTCGAGCAACTTGTGAAGATTACCGTGCTGGGGCCTCGATCGATTTAATTCACGATCGCGCTGATTTAACCCAAAAAATTATTTGCCCTCTACTCGTTCTATGGGGTAGTCAAGGCATTATTGGACGCAAGTATGATGTTTTGAAAATTTGGCAAGAAAGAGCCAAAACTGTATTAGGTGAGGCGATCGCTTCTGGTCATTTTCTACCTGAAGAAGCTCCAGAAGCAACTTATCAAGCTTTATACGAATTTCTAAAAGCCTAAGAGAACAAGCCGATGAAGTGACATCCTGTAGGGGTGAAGCATTCGGTAGACAATATTTGCTTGATAGTTGGAACTCTGAACGAATGCTTCACCCCTACGGTTTAACTAGGCAACTCTTAATGGTTTCTACAACAGATTCAGAAAGAGTGGGTAGATCATATCCACCTTCTAAACCAAAAACGATCTTTGGGGTTAATTGCAAACAGTATTGGGTAAAAATTCCGTAGTCTTCTGGTTTGAGTGAAATGCCAGACAGAGGATCATCATGATTGGCATCATACCCAGCACTGATTATTAATAAATCGGGCTGAAAACTAGTGAGAAACGGCAGAACTTTTTGCTCGAATAAGGGTTGGTAACTTGCCATTGTGCTACCCATCGGCATGGGCAAATTCAACACATTGTGATGAAAACCACGTTCCGTCGCCAAACCCGTGCCAGGGTAATTAGGAGACTCATGCAGCGAACAATAAGCAATCTGAGGATGATTTTCGACGATCGCCTGAGTGCCATTGCCGTGATGTACATCCCAATCTAAAATTACGACCCGATTGATGCCAGGTTGCTCTAAGGCGTAATATGCCGCGATCGCCGCGTTAGAGAACAAACAAAAACCCATCCCACAATCACTCAAGGCGTGGTGTCCCGGTGGACGTGCTAGCACAAACGCAGGGTTGCCTGTTTGCAGCACCTGATCCACGCCATCTAACCAAGCGCTAACAGCCAGTAAAGCCACGTCATAGCTGCGAGGGGAAACGGGAGTATCTGGATCTAAGTATCCCCCACCCCGCTGCGCTAATTGCTGAATTTTCTCGATGTAAGTGGGTGGGTGTACGCGACCCAAATCCGTCATGATCGGGCGTTGCTCAACCGGGGTCGGCGATCGCCACTGCAACTGGTCGGCCCAAGGTGTCGCCTTGAGTGCTGCCACTGTCGCCGTTAAACGTTCCGGTCGCTCTGGATGAAAACGACCCGTTTTGTGGTCCAAAAACTCATCCGAGTAAATTACGGCCACCATAACCAACCCACTGCACGCTACTTCACGATTTTACTCAAGCAAAATCTAGGTGAGGAGAGCTGTTTTGATTTCTTGTTTCTGCTTCCAGTGGGAAAGGGTTGGGGAGAGAGCGATTGCCCTCCCAGCTAGGCTTAGGTGCCAATACCATAGAACCCAAGAAACATCAAGGTGTGTTAAAATTTAGAGAGTATTTGGCAGTTATTGAGCAGTCTATCGGCATTTTTTGGGCTTTTTTTCTCTTTAATTGCCAAAATTCTGCATTTTTGGAGTTTTTTTCACTGTATGAGCACCTCCCCAGAGCGGATTGTTCCAACGGATCTGCGGAATGAAATGTCCCGGTCTTACCTGGAATACGCGATGAGCGTAATTGTAGGTCGGGCATTGCCAGATGCGAGGGATGGTCTGAAACCCGTTCATCGTCGAATTCTCTACGCTATGCATGAGCTGGGGCTAACCGCAGACCGCCCCTTCCGTAAATGTGCTCGTGTGGTTGGGGAAGTGCTAGGTAAGTACCACCCTCACGGTGATACAGCCGTTTACGATGCCTTAGTTCGCATGGCCCAAGACTTTTCCATGCGCGCTCCCTTAATTAACGGGCACGGCAACTTTGGCTCCATCGATAACGACCCCCCCGCCGCGATGCGATACACCGAGTGTCGCTTGCAGTCGCTAACGATGAACGCCCTCCTACGGGACATTGAGTCGGACACCGTTGACTTTGGTGATAACTTTGATGGCTCCCAGCAAGAACCCTTAGTACTGCCAGCCCAGATTCCGCAACTGCTGCTGAATGGCTCCTCTGGAATTGCCGTCGGAATGGCGACCAACATTCCCCCCCACAATTTAGGAGAGCTGGTTGATGGCTTAACCGCCTTAATTCAAAATCCGGATTTGAGCGATGCTGAACTCATCCGCCTGATTCCTGGCCCAGATTTTCCGACTGGTGGTCAAATTCTGGGTACCAGTGGGATTCGCGAAGCTTACATGACGGGCCGTGGTTCCATCACCATGCGGGGTGTGGCCAGCATTGAGACGATTGAGCATCGAGGTCGCCCCGATCGCGAAGCCATTATCATTACCGAACTGCCTTATCAAACCAACAAGGCAGCGCTGATCGAAAAGATCGCGGAAATGGTCAACGAGAAGCGCCTAGAAGGTATTTCTGACATTCGAGATGAGAGCGATCGCGATGGTATGCGAATCGTGATCGAACTTAAGCGTGATGCTTATCCTCGCGTCGTGTTGAATAACCTCTACAAGCAAACCCCCATCCAGGCGAACTTTGGGGTGAATACGCTGGCGTTGGTGAATGGCGAACCTCAGACCCTAGCGCTGAAGCAGTGCCTCCAGGTCTTCCTCGACTTCCGAATTGAGACAATCATTCGGCGCACCCGCTATGAGTTGCGGAAGGCGGAAGATCGAGATCACATGCTGCAAGGTCTTTTGATTGCGCTGACCAATCTAGATACCATTATTGATTTGATTCGGCACGCGGCAGATGCCCCTACTGCGAAGCAAGAGCTAATCGACACTTATGGCCTTTCCGAAGCTCAGTCAGACGCCATTTTGCAAATGCAGCTGCGGCGTTTAACGGCCTTAGAAGCAGAAAAAATTCAGCAAGAGCACGATGATTTGCAAGCCCAAATCGCCAACTTGCAAGACATTCTGGCTCGGCGAGAACGAATTCTAGAGATCATCTCTACTGAAATCGCTCAGCTTAAAGCAACCCACGCCACGCCTCGTCGCACTGTCATTGAGCAGGCAGAAGGGGAAATTGGCGATATAGACCTGATTGCTAACGAGAAAGCCCTGATTCTGCTCACCGAGCAGGGCTACATCAAACGCATGCCTGTCAACACTTTTGAAGCTCAAAGCCGAGCCACCAGAGGTAAAGCGGGCACCCGGATGAAGGAAGACGACGGCGTTGAACACTTCATCACTTGCTGCGACCACGATAGCGTCTTGTTCTTCAGCGATCGCGGGGTAGTTTACTGCCTCAAGGCTTACCAAATTCCAGTCGGGTCAAGGACTTCGCGGGGGATGCCAGTGGTACAAATGCTACCCATTCCCAGAGACGAGAAGATTACTTCTATTGTCCCAGTTTCGGAATTTAGCAGTGACGAATACTTGGTGATGCTGACCTGTGGCGGTTTCATCAAGAAAACTGCTCTCTCTGCCTTCAGCAACATTCGCACCAACGGCTTGATTGCCATCTCCCTAGAAGAAGGCGATCAACTGCGTTGGGTGCGGCGGGCGCGTGTGGAAGACAGCATCATCATTGGCTCTAGCCAGGGTATGGCGATTCACTTCCGAGCGAACAACGATCAACTCCGTCCGTTGGGCCGAGCCACCCGTGGAGTCAAATCCATGAATTTACGCCCTGGCGATCAACTGATCAGCATGGACATCTTGCCCGCTAGTGTTGTTGCTAATATCGCCTCTGGCCCTGAAGTGGAGGAAGAAGAGGAACTAGAAACAGAAGAAGCAGTGCTTGCAGAAACCCAAGGGCCTTGGGTGCTAGTGGTAACCAGCTCAGGCTATGGCAAGCGCGTACCCGTGTCTCAGTTCCGGTTACAAAATCGAGCGGGCAAAGGTACGATCGCAACTAAATTCAAGTCCCGGCGTGCTGTTGACAAACTAGTCGCTTTACGAGTCGTCAATGAAGAAGATGAACTGATGATAATTACCAGTCGGGGCATCATTATTCGTCAAGCGATCAAGGCTATTTCTTCGCAGTCACGGGCAGCTACAGGGGTGCGGGTGCAGCGACTGGATGGAGATGATGCGATCGCCGCAGTGGCTTTAGTACCCCCCTCGGCTGAAGGCGCGGACGAAGAAATTGAAGAATAAAGCCTGACAGCAGGAAATACGCAATTCCTCATCTTTAGGGGTAGGTCTTGTACCTGCCCTTTTTTCTTGCCGCTTTTTGTTAGTAAGATTTTGTCAACCTACCGCTAAATTTTGCAGGAAATCTAAGTCAAACCCGCCTACACCAACTAACTCAACGTAGCGTCCAGAAACTGGTTGAGGGGCGATTGCTTCGTCCCCCGCTTGGTCGCCTCCAGCCTCGCCTTGATAGCGCAAATGCACCTGCAAGTAAGATTCTGGCAAATAAGGCAATCGTTCGGCCCACTCGATCGCCATAATGCCCAAAGGGTAATCGATTCCCTCCCAATAACTCTCTAAATTGAGGGGCGCAACTTCGGTAGGCTGCAAGCGGTACAAGTCCAGGTGGTAGAGTGGCAACCGACCTTCCATGTACTCATTGATGAGCGTAAAGGTAGGACTATCTATGGTGTCTGCAATGCCTAAACCTACCCCCAAGCCTTGAACTAAAGTAGTTTTGCCACTGCCCAAATCGCCTTCTAGCAGGAGGGTACTACCAGCAGGTAAGGCTTGCCCCAACGTCAAGCCAAGCGATCGCGTAGCGGCGGCATCTGGAAGGACGAATGTAAGAAACTCAACTGCCATGACGGACGAGCAAATTGCAAAAGCGCTACAAACTGTGAGTGCGAGTGTACCAGCGAAACAGAATTTGAGCCAAGCGTTGAGAATTGTGCCGCACGAGTCCGGTGCGTTCATCTTCGTCCATGACATTAGCTAGGACAATCCGGCAGCCTAGCATTTTTACGGTTTGGCGATCGAGTTCCACTGGCTCAGAATCTTCCTGAGCATAGCGAATCAAGGCGTTGGCCGAGGGGATTTTGCTCTGTACCAGCACCGCGTCAAACAGCCGTTGCCCACAAGCCGCATCGATCGCCTGAATGTGATCCGCTACGCTGTAGCCTTGGGTTTCTCCCGGTTGCGTCATAATATTGCAGACGTAAATGCGGGGTACCTTGCGTTGTGCGATCGCGTCGGCAATTTCGGGGACTAGCAAATTGGGAATAACGCTGGTATAAAGGCTACCGGGTCCAATAATGATGTAGTCTGCTTCCCGAATGGCTTGTAACACACGGGGTAAAGCGGGGGGATTTTCTGGAGTACAACCAATTTTGACGATGCTGCCTTGGGCGGCGGTAATGCTAGATTCGCCCTCAATCCGACGACCATCGGCTAACTCGGCCCATAGGCGCACATCACTCAGCGTCGCGGGTAAAACTCGACCCCGTACCGCTAAAACTTCAGAACTGGCGGCGATCGCTTGCTCCAAGTTCCCCGTGATGTCATTCATTGCCGTTAAGAACAAGTTGCCAAAGCTGTGTCCTGTCAGCCCATCGCCAGCCCGAAACCGATACTGAAACAACTCCGTAACCAATCTCTCTTCGTCAGCTAAAGCAGCGAGACAGTTGCGAATATCTCCGGGAGGCAACACCCCAATTTCACGACGCAACCGTCCGGAAGAACCCCCATCATCGGCTACAGTCACGATCGCAGTGATGTTGGCACTGTAGGTTTTCATGCCCCGCAGCAAAGTAGAGAGGCCCGTGCCACCCCCCACCGTGACAATTTTTGGCCCGCGATTGAGACGACGGTGATTGAGCAGCACATCGACTAACTCTTCATCGCCTTCGGGCATCAGCACCTCGGTGATCGAACCGAGCGTTCGGGTTTGCCCCCACAAAATTAGCAATATGCCAAAAATGATGACCAACGGCCCGCTAATGTAGCTAGGAATAATTTCTGTAATAAATTCTAGAAAGTTCTGGACTAGCTGAATCAGGGTAAAAACTGGGGTTAGCTTAACCCAGATGGCTAGGCCCAAGCTGGTTAGGAGAACCCCTCCGGCACTCAGCAGTAACCAGCGTTTAACAAATAATCCAGGTGCTAACCACTTGAACCAGCGGCTAACTCGCAAAGGCGTGCGCTGGCGAGATTCCTGCGTCAGGGCATTTAGGGCTTGCTTTAATAAACCAATTGTCATTGCTGAGCGAGGAGGTAAAACATCTGGATAGGTAAATATGCAGCAACCGCTTCTGACTCTAACAGCACAACTACACTTCTAAAAGCGATTTGACTGTAGGGGAGTCCCGAAAGTTGCTACTTTGTCTTTAAGAATGAGCCTTCAGAATTGGGTGCCCTTAGGTAGAACAAATTTGGTCGATGCTATTTCGCTCTAAGTAATACTGACGTGAGCCAGCATCAACTTGTAAACTCATATCGTTACTGCCTATCTTAGAGGCTGAAATTGCAAGACAGAGCTGTCGTCCGTGAATTGCTGTTGATCAGGCACCAGCATGGGATCTGAGGTTTATAGGCGCTTGATCTAAATGAAAGCGATCGCCCGAAGTTGGCTACAGTAGGAATCTGGATTACTTAAACTGAGCTTGAAGTTAAAAGTACAAACTGAGACATAGGTTTGACAAAAGTTGCTAAATTCCCTGACAAAACTTCCACGGACATCCTATGGCTGAGCCACTGACAGAACCTAAAGACCTTGCTAATCGGAACTCTATGGCTGAGCCACTGATTGAACTGAAAGGAGTGTCTAAAACATTTGGCAACAATGTGGTGTTGGATAATGCCGATCTAACCATTCATCGCGGAGAAGCCCTAGCCATTATTGGCCCTTCCGGAACTGGCAAGTCAACGATTTTGCGGATTATTGCGGGCCTGTTGGCACCGGATGCAGGTGAAGTTTACGTGCAAGGACAACGACGGCAAGGATTGATTGAAGACAGTGCTGACCCGATTGGAATTGGCATGGTATTTCAGCAAGCCGCTTTGTTCGACTCCCTAACGGTGGCAGAGAATGTGGGTTTCTTGCTGTACGAGCATTCCAATTTATCGCGACGACGTATTCGAGAACTGGTCAATCAAAAATTGGAAATGGTGGGCTTAGCTGGGATTGGCGATCGCTTACCTGCCGAGCTTTCTGGAGGGATGCGCAAACGGGTGAGTTTTGCTCGTGCCATTATGGCAAATCCAGACAATCCAGATGGCTCCCCAGAAGTCCTCCTCTACGACGAACCCACCGCAGGACTAGACCCGATCGCCTCGACAGTGATTGAAGATTTGGTGCGGCAACTACAGAGCGTACAAGGTGGCTGTAGCTCCTACGCTATGGTGACCCACCAAGATAGTACAATTCGCCGAACTGCCGATCGGATTGTGTTTCTTTACCAAGGTAAAGTGCAGTGGCAAGGCACAGTCAATGATATTGATACTACAGATCACCCTTTAGTTCGACAATTTTTTAGTGGCAGTGTAGAAGGGCCGATCCAGGTAATTGGTTAAGTGTTTTTCCTGGAAACACTGAGTTCTACGCCCATTTGACGAAGTACCAACGAGGCACAAGGCATGCGCACCAGAACCGTTCGAGAAGGCTCAGTCGGCTTACTAATTTTGTTAGGTCTGGGTCTATTTGGAGCGTTGATTCTTTGGCTCCGAGGTCTCAGTGTGGGAAATCGTACTTACCAGGTTATTGTCGAATTTACCAATGTAGCTGGGTTGCAGGAAGGAGCCCCAGTCAGGTATCGAGGCGTGGTGATTGGTAAAATCGAAGCAGTGCGGCCAGGACCTAACGGTGTAGATGTTTTCTTGCAGATTTCCTCGTCCGATTTTGTCATTCCTAGCGATGTGATTGTCGAGGCGAATCAATCTGGTTTGATTAGCGAAACGTCGATTGATATTACGCCGCGTAAAATTTTACCCCAAGGAGCGATCGCGGCTAGACCCTTAGCTGCCAACTGCGATCCAGCCGTGATCGTCTGCGATGGCTCTCGGCTCAAAGGTCAAATTGGCATTAGCGTGGATGAACTAATTCGTGCCAGCATCAAGTTCGCTGACCTGTATAGTGATCCTACTTTTTTTACCAATGTCAACGCTGCTGCTAAAAATACTGCGGAGGCGGCGGCGGCAGTGTCGCAGTTATCTAAAGAAGTGGCAGTTCTTAGCAAATCAACTCAAACAAACTTAAATACGGTTTCTGCTTCGGCAGTTACTACGGCTGCTGCCCTCAGCGAGGCAGCTACCCAGGTGGGTCTAACGGCCAATCAAGTCAGCGGCTTAGTGGCTAGCAATCGCAACACCCTAGCTGAAACTTTAAACACCATTCAGCAGACTAGTGAACAACTTCAAACAACGGTGCAGGGCTTTAGCCCAGTCTTGAGCCGATTTGAGCAAAGCACTCTGCTGAATAATTTGGAAGCCCTCTCGTTGAATGCTATCCAAGCTTCTGCCAACTTGCGGGATGTCTCTCAGTCGCTCAACAATCCTACGAATGTCCTTGTGTTGCAGCAAACTCTAGATTCAGCACGAGCGACCTTTCAGAATGCTCAAAAAATCACCGCTGATCTGGATGAATTGACCGGAGATCCAGCCTTCCGTAACAATCTGCGCAACTTAATTAATGGGCTGAGTGGCTTAGTTTCTTCCACAGAACAATTGCAACGGCAAGCCCAACTCGCTCAGGTGTTAGCGCCCCTTTCCACCTCAGTGCCTGCTTCAGATCAGCAAAGCCAGGAAGCTGTGACGCCCGCTTCTAGTGAACTTGAGGCCGATCTGAGGCGACTGATTGAAACGCCAGCTACCCCTCAAGAAACAGCCAAAGCCTTAGAGCAGGTTGTCAGCCCCTTAGTGGCTCCCAAGGGGGAACAGAAGGCACCGTGACTCAGCCAGGAATTTGGGTGGCCTTCACTTCGGGGGTAATGGCCTTTATCGCAACGAATCTTGATGATCTTTTGTTGCTAACCTTGTTTTTCTCGCAGGTTAACTCAACCTTCCGGAAGCGTCATGTGGTCATAGGGCAGTACCTAGGCTTTATGGTGCTCATTGTGGCGAGCTTGCCAGGGTTTTTAGGTGGCTTGGTGATTTCTTCTGCCTGGGTGGGGCTGCTAGGACTGGTTCCGATCGCCTTGGGGATCAACCAATTATGGCATCGTGAATCCGCAACGAGTGATGGGCAGGCTATCCACCTGGTTAGTGATAGCTCGGCTAGTGGCTCTCCGGCTGCATCCCCTCAAGTAGCGGCTTCTACCGATTGGCGGAGTTTTTTTAATCCCAAAATTTACGCAGTTGCAGTCACCACGATTGCGAATGGGGGTGACAACATTGGCATCTATGTCCCCTTATTTGCCAGTAGCGATCGCCACGGTTTGGGGATCATACTTTTAGTCTTTTTGGGGCTAGTAGGACTTTGGTGTTTGATCGCACAACAGTTAACTCGTCACCCTTCAGTCATCCAATTAATTACCCGTTATGGTAATACATTTGTTCCAATTATTTTGATTTGCTTAGGTGTTTTTATCATGTTTGAAAGAGGGACTTTTAACTTGTTTTTCCCATCTTTAGGTAGCTGATCAGCAGGTGGCTAATCAGCAGTATGAATCAGCCGTTGCTTAGCAGCCAAACTCAGCTATTAACTCCAATCATCTCGTTGGGAGCCACGACCCTTATAAACCTGAGCCGCAGCATGAATGTCTCTGGTTTTGGCAAATAACTCTTCCTCGCTTAGTTGCCACTGGGCCAGAGCTTTGTCGAGGTCTGCCTGAATATCCCGTGCGCCGGGAAAGCCTTTGTAGCGAATGCGTAGCCGTGCTAGCTCAACCAAGTTATAGTCACTGGCTTCTGCTTCGATTAAGCCACTAATGACTTGGCGATCGCGACTCCATAGGGGGTGTTGCTGGTCTTTGCTTTCTGAGTTGGCGGCCATAAGATTAGGGTGGATTCGCAGGACTGTAGTCGTTATTTCAAAAAAATCTTCCTTTAGATTTATTTGAAATTCCAATTAGATAGTAGACTGAGCAATTGCATATTTATACTTCGTAATTTTATTGATTCTAGAAGCCAAACTGGAAAGTAAGGAAAACTTAGGGAAAACTAAAACCGTTAGGGTGAATTGAGTGGAAGTAATGGGGCTAAGATAACAGCAATTCTGCTGTGCGGCCCTCGCTGAAGACTCTACTAAAAACCTGTCCACAGCCTCAGAGAATATCTAGTTGTCAACACTGAGTGAAGGTGCGAACAGGTCTTAAGAGGTCCGTAGAGTTCGGATGGCTGATGAGTGTGGGTGTATGAATTTAATTTGGCGGCACAAAACTACTCAAACTTTGCCGCGTTGCTGCTTTAGGAGTGAGGTCTATGGCTGTTGGTCTAAAATCTAGAATTCCCCCTCGACGTTTGCCCCCCAGTCAACTGAGTCAAACGAGTCAAATTAATCAAACCGTAATTTATCCAAGTGGCGCGAAAGTCACTCCGATTACAAAACTACAGCCAACCATTGTTCCTCGTCGGGGCCAGTCTCCTAACGTTAAGCGCTTACCCAACAATCGCCAGTTACCTCTATGGTTGCGATCGCTCATTGGAGCCCAGCGTAGTTTGTCAATTTTGACTGGGACGCTCTCCATTGCTGTGCTCTCTGTTTATGGTCAGACGGTGTACTCGCAGCAGCTATGGAGCCAGGAGTACCGCAAACTAGAAAACTTGCAGCGCAATGAGCGCCAATTGACAGCAGCCAGCGAAGTACTGAAGAATCAAATTGCCCAACAAGCAGAAACTTCTAGAGCAGGACTGGTGCCTTCTAATCCAGCAAATACAATTTTTCTGCAACCTGCGCCTCAGCGTCCTGCCCCTGTTGCTACGCCGATTGCGCCACAGGACGCAAAACCTACCGCATTTTCGCCGCTGGGCTATTAGCAGCGATCTGTATCTCATTGCCTGAATCTTGTTGCCTAACTTTGCTGTCCTGCTAACGTGTTGGATTTATGGCCTCTTCTGTTCCTCCTTCCACCCCCGACTCTCCTCAAACTCGCCGTTTTGAAGCGGGGGATGAGTCTTGGCGAGATGTAGGAGGTCGTTGGCGTTCGTTGCCTCCTGTTCAGGCTCAGCCCTCCCAGCTTCGGTTGGTGTTGGTATGGATTGTGTTGATGACGAGTGGGTTAGGACTGGTCGCCAATTTGTTTCGTTTGCAAATTGTAGAGGCTGAGAAGCTAAAGGTTCGGGCGCAAGATCAACAAATGATCTATTTGCGACCCTTTGTTCCCCGGCGGCCTATTGTGGATCGCGGCGGCAATGTTTTAGCGATCGACCAACCTGTTTACACGCTCTACGCCCATCCTCGCTTATTTAGTGAGACGAAAGAGGCGATCGCGGCTAAGTTGGCACCATTACTCAAGCAATCGTCCGCTAAACTAACTCAGCAATTCAATCGAACTGATACTGGCATCCAAGTAGAGTACTCCCTGACTGAAGATGTTGCAGATCAAATTAAAGATTTGCAGATCGATGGGGTTGAGTTGCTTCGTCATCAGCAGCGACTCTATCCTCAACAAGACTTGTTTGCCGATGTGGTTGGCTATGTCAATCTCGATCGCAAGGGTCAAGCGGGGGTGGAATATAGCCAGCAAAAGTTATTGGAGCGCTCGGTGCAAGCAGTTCGGCTCAGTCGTACGGGCAGCGGGGCTTTAATTCCTGACCAGGTTCCTGGTGGTTTTCTCCATGTGGATGATCTACGGCTCCAACTCACGCTCGATAGCCGTTTGCAACGCGCTGCTCGGTTTTCGCTCCAGCAGCAAATCAAGCAGTTTAACGGCAAGCGAGGCAGTGTCATCGTCATGGATGCGCGCGATGGCTCCTTACTCTCGTTTGTCTCAGAGCCTTCCTACGATCCCAACCAGTACTACAAGTTCAATGTAGAGCTGTTTAAGAACTGGGCACTGACCGACCTGTACGAACCTGGGTCTACCTTTAAGCCGTTGAATGTGGCAATCGCCCTAGAGTCTGGGGCGATCCAACCCAATAGTGTGTTCAACGACGAAGGCAAGATTTACGTCGATGGTTGGCCGATCGCTGACTATGACTACGATTATGTGGGAGCAAGAGGGCCACTGTCGATCGCTCAAATTCTGCAATACTCCAGCAACGTAGGCATGGTGCGTATGGTGCAGCAGATGCCGCCAGATATTTACTACAGTTGGTTGCAGCGCTTGGGTTTGGGGCAAACGGTTGGGATTGATTTACCGTTTGAAATTGCTGGATCTCTGAAGCCGCGATCGCAGTTTGCGAGTTCACCCATTGAGCCAGCGACAACTTCTTTTGGTCAAGGTTTCTCTCTCACGCCTATCCAGTTAGTACAGCTACACGGAGCCTTAGCCAATGGTGGTAAGTTAGTCACCCCTCATTTAGTGCGTGGCTTGTTTAACACAGAAGGACAACCTTATTGGCAGCCTTCTCTGCCTGCACCGCAACAGATTTTTTCGCCAGAAACCTCGCGAACCGTCCTAGCCATGATGGAGTCAGTGGTGGCTCAAGGTACAGGGAAATCTGCCCAAATTCCTGGTTATCGCATTGCGGGTAAAACCGGAACCGCGCAAAAAGCGAATCCGAATGGTGGCTATTATGAGCGTGCTAAAATCACTAGCTTTGTCGGCATCTTCCCTGTCGAAGCGCCGCGCTATGTGGTGGTAGCGGTTATTGATGAGCCGCAAGGAGATGATGCCTTCGGTTCTACGGTGGCAGCACCCATTGTCAAAGCGGTGATGGAAGCCTTGATTACCATCGAACGGATTCCGCCCAGTCAGCCTGTAGCGAACCAACCTTGGAATACACCGATGATGCCCACATCGCCCGCCGCTCCTCCTGCTGGAAACATGCCTACTCCTCCCCGCCCCACTGCCCCACCGCAACCAACTCCCTAGTTAGATGCGATGCCGTCTCACCTTGGGACTTCAGATAGAAGTGCTGGCTGAGCCAAATTCTTAATTTGAAGTAGCAATCTGAAACGCCGCAAGATTTGGTGCAGATGGTAATGGAGTCATAGGGATATGGAGTACGTGATGTATTGCTTCATGGTGTTTTCTCTGTTGGGATGGGCGCTGTGTGAGTGCTTGCTATTTCTCTAGCTGAGAGCTTATAAGCAACTGCACACAGCGATCGCCCTTGCTTGGAACTGGTTCACGGACTAGACCGTAGTTCGCATTTGGCTTTGCAGCAGTTGTTCCCACAGTTGCTCGAAGCTGGTCGCAGGCCCCTTGCAGCTCAACCCTTGACAGACCAAGCCAATTGCAGCGGTTGGCAAGTTCGTTTCAGCCATGTAAACCGCTGTGGGTAGATACTGGAGGGCAATCTGACCGAGGAGATCGTTGGTGGTGCGGACTAAGGTTTGGTTGCGATACCAATCGAGGGCGACAAACAAACTAGGACAAGCTTGTGGTGCAGTTTCCATAATGCTGCTAAAGGCTTGTAACGCTTGCTCAGCCCGATCCAAATACTCTAAGTTTTCGGTTAGGAGTGCTAGACGAACCAAGTTAGCGATCGCCACCCCATTAGCCGCAGGCGTAGCATTGTCGGCGTAACTGCGCTCCCGCACCAGTAGATCTTGGCTAGCATCACTGGCGGTGTTGTAGTAGCCACCCAGCTCAGGACTCCATAGGCGATCGTCAAATTCTTGTTGCACTTGTACCGCTGCTTCTAGCCAAGTCTGAGACTCTACAGAATCATCTGCACTCAGCCGAGCCTGATGGAGATCCAGCAATGCCTTGATGAAAAGGGCATAATCTTCCGATTGAGCAGGAACGTGAGCTTGTCCGTCATAGTTGAGGCGGTGGAAGCGTCCCTCGGCCCATTGCTGTTGGCGAATGAAATTAGCTGCCTGAATCGCTAGTTGCAAATATTCGGGTTGATTGAAGACAGTGGCCGCACGCGCTAATCCCGAAATCATCAAGCTGTTCCAAGCGGCAATCATCTTCGTATCAGTCACCGCAGGAATGCGACCAGGCCAGTCTTGGGTTTTAGCTTCCTGGTTGTTGCGTGCAGGAGGAAAGGTCGTGAGCGATCGCGGCTCGGCTCCGTAACGCACCTGGAACAGTTTGACGATCGTGGCTTCTACGGTGTCACTGAGTACTCCGGGTTGGCGACGCTGCAACACATTCTGGCCCTCGAAGTTACCGTTGCGTGTCACGGTAAACTGCTGGGTCAGTTCCGCGAGTTCCTCCGCGCTCAGGAGTTGTTCGAGTTCGTTGTAGCTCCACACATAGAAAGCACCTTCTTCGGGTTCCACTTCATCTGGGGTCGTAAAGCTATCGGCATCCTGAGCGGCATAAAAGTAACCTTGGGGTGCAGTCATTTCTCGCTTCAACCATTGCACCGTCCCCGCGATCGCTCGTTCAAACGCAGGTTCGTGCATGCCTGCGCTCCACAAATTCGCCAAATACTCCACAATTTGCCCGTTGTCGTAGAGCATCTTTTCAAAGTGAGGCACCGTCCAAGTGGGGTCTACCGTGTAGCGATGGAAGCCGCCTCCCACATGGTCATAAATTCCGCCCAGAGCCAGGTTTAAACCACGTTTGGTACAAGTGTCGGTCGCGTCGTACTTGAGATGATCCTGAAACCGTACGGCATGCAGCGCCATATCGGCATAAGGAATCATCGGGAAACTGGGGCCATGTCCCTCCGATGTGAGCACCCCAGTGTTGTACTCCAACCCTTGCCGCAACAACTCGTCATTCAACTCTTGGCCTGGATTCAACAAGGCAGAGCTTTGCAGATGCCCCAACAATTCTTCCTTGAGCGCCTGCACTTTCTGAGGTTCGTTGTCGTAATAGCGGCGGATCGCTTGCAACACCTGCATAAATCCAGGGCGACCATACCGCGCTTCGAGGGGGAAGTAAGTACCGCCATAAAAAGGGATCAGGTCGTCGGGAGCCAAGAACACATTTAACGGCCAACCGCCTTGCCCCGTCATCATCTGGACGGTTTGCATATAGATGCTGTCGAGGTCTGGGCGTTCTTCGCGATCGACTTTGATCGGCAGGAAGTTGGCGTTCATGTAGTCCGCGATCGCTGCATCAGAAAAGGCCTCTCCTTCCATGACGGTGCACCAGTGGCAACTGGAGTAGCCCACCGACAAAAAGATGGGTTTGTTGTCTCGCCGTGCTGTTTCCAACGCTTCCTCACACCAAGGCCACCAGTCAATCGGGTTCTCAGCATGTTTCCGCAAGTAGAGGCTTTGGGCTTGAGCCAGGCGATTCGTCATAGGGGCTGATTCTAGAACTCAATAGGGGCATACCTTCGACAGTTTATCGCGCCCAAGCTGAGAGGGGCTGTACCTTGGGGGCGATCGCTCAACTCCTTTCGGCAAAGCGATTAGAATATGAGCCAAACCCGGAGGTCTGTTAACGGTGGCAGACAGTTGAGGCGTGAATCATGCAAGCACAACCAGATTGGGCGTTTCTGGCAGCAAGTTCTCCTTATCAAACTGCGATCGCGGTGCAAAAGCTATTGCAGGAGGGCAAATCGATGGAAGCGGGCGAAGGACTCCATGCACTGATTGATTCTATGGGCAGGTCAGAAAAACGGGCACTGAAAAGCCAACTGACTCGGTTAATGAGCCATGTAATTAAATGGAAGTGTCAACCAGAGCGGCGATCGCCAAGTTGGGCAATTACAATTCGCGATGCCCGGACGGAAATTGCTGACAGCCAAGAAGAATTTCCCAGCCTCAACCGAGATCACATTGAGTCGATTTGGCCAAAATGCTTCGACAGAGCCATCAAAGATGCTGAAGACGAAATGGGGATGCGGTGTTCCTTAAATTCCCTATCTTGGACTGAAGTCTTTGAGGAAGAATACACGTTACTAAAACCCGAAGCAGAATAACTTCCCCATTTGTTCATACCGCTTTTTATGCTATCCCTGTAACAAAAACACTCCGCCCACTTTCATCCCTCATCCTTCCTCCTTCATCCCTCCCCTATGGACTTCTCCGGACAAAACCTCCGAGGCCGCAACTTCAAAGGTCAAGACCTCACCGGAGCCAACTTCAGCTACGCCGACATCCGGGGCGCAAACTTCACTAGTGCCATTTTGCAAGGGGCAAATTTTACAGGGGTCAAAGCAGGTTTACTTCCAAGTTGGAGCGCATGTTTATTTATAGTTTCAATTACCTTGTCTATTTTAGGACTAGGAACTTCTGTTGTTTCTGTCAACCTTTTTTCATCTGCTGATGTAGTTCACTGGTCCGAAGTCATAATGGCTTCAGAGAACCCATTACGAGTAGACGTAAAATTTCCTATTCTTGAATTAGTAATTTTTGTCTTCTGCTTCACAAGCATAATGGCTGGACAATTCATTGGAGAGTTTGCGGACAAAACGCAGATTTCAATGGAGCTATTTGGCTCGTCTCGAATGTCCCGAATGAAGTCAAAGCTTTTAGCAAAAACATTTTTTATATGCACTTTTATTATTTGGGCAGTTTTCTTCTTAACAGAAACCTCAAAAGTTATTTATGCATTATTATTATGGATGACTCTAGGGCTCTTTCCGGGCTTGTGTCTTGCGGCTTTTATAGGTCTTGTCTTCGCATATCCTATATCCTCTAGAAACGTACTGTTTGATGGCAAAAGAACAATTTTTCGAAATTCCGATTTAACTGATGCTGACTTTACAAGGGCATCACTAACATATGTTGACTTCAGGAAATCCAATTTAGTTCGTACTTGCTGGTTTCAAGCTTGGACTGTCAAAGATGCATGGATCAAGGACACGTACTTAGAAGATCTTTATTTATATCGGCTGTTGACAACAAAACAAGGCGCTAATCAAATAATTTATAACACCAAAAAGACAAGAGATATTAATCTGGAGAACGCCAACTTAACTAGTAGACTCTGGCTGGAGTAGAGCTACCATTTAGGCAGGGTTACCAATGAGGGTAGAACCATGCCTAGACTTGCTCCAACACCCTTGCGACTCACTGAGACAGAACGAGAGCAACTTCAACAGGCGATCAAACGCCATAGCACTCCCCAGCAAATTGCCATCAGAGCCAACATCATTGTGCGGGCCGACGCAGGACTCAACCCTCGAGACATTGCACGCGAACTCAATATCAGCCGCGATATGGCAAGACTGTGGCGGAATCGATGGTTGGAGTTGAGCCACCCAAACATTCCTGCGCTGGAACGATTAGTCGATGCGCCCCGACCTGGAGGACCTTCTACCTTCAGTTTGGAGCAGATTCTGCAACTCTTTGCGATTGCTTGTGAGAAGCCGCAAACCTATGGACGACCTATCAGTCATTGGACTTCTAGAGAACTGGCTGATGAAATGAGGCAGCAAGGCATTGTTGAGAGCATTTCTCCTCGTCATGTGGGGCGATTGATGAACGAAGCAGACTTAAAACCGCATCAGTCGCAGTACTGGTTGAATCCCCCCCCGACTCTCAATTCGATGAAAAGGTCAAAGACCTCTGTGAGGTCTACCTGAACGCGATTGAGCGTGCCCAGGTGGGAGAGCGAACGGTTTCGGTTGATGAAATGACAGCAATTCAAGCCACAGAACGGAAATCCGTCACCCAAGCGATGCGTCCTGGCAAACGAGAACGACGAGAATTTGAGTACATTCGCCACGGGACGCAAACGTTGATTGCCAGTTTTGATGTCGCTCAAGGTCGGGTGGTGGAAGCAAGCGTGGGAGACAGACGTACCGAAGCGGACTACCTCAAGCATATTCAACAGTTGATCGCCACAGACCCCAAGGCCCTAAAATGGCATCTGGTGATGGATTGCTTAAATATTCATCAATCTGAATCATTGGTGCGATTTGTGGCACAAACCGAGGGCTTGGAGATCGATTTGGGACTCAAAGGGGAGTCTGGCATTCTCAAATCCATGCAAACTAGGGCAGATTTCTTGCGTAACCCCAGCCATCAGATCGTGTTTCACTTCACCCCCAAGCATTGTTCCTGGTTAAATCAGATTGAAATCTGGTTCAGTATCTTGGTGCGTAAATTGCTTAGACGAGCAGACTTTGCGAGTAAGGCGCAACTCAAAACTCGTATTCTTGAGTTCGTGGATTACTTCAACCGCACCATGGCAAAACCATTCAAATGGACTTATCAAGGCAAAGCACTGAAACAGTGACTAAGGGTGGGTAGACTCACGCCTGGTTCTACTAGTGCCATTTTTATGGACTCAGATCTAAGTCAAGCTAATTTACGAGGAGCCGATTTTAGCAGGGCAAACCTTATTCGAACAAGACTAGATCAAGCTGACTTAACAGGTGCCTGTTTAACTGGAGCATTTATTCAGGATTGGGGTATTAAAACGACAACTAAGTTTTCTGGCGTTAAATGTGAATATGTTTATATGCGACTGCCAACTAGGGAAAATCCAGATCCCTTGAGAAAGCCAGACAACAGAAATGAAATCTTTGCAGAAGGTGACTTTGAGGATTTCATCAAGCCGTTAACTGACACACTCGACCTCTACCACAACCAAGGGGTTGACCCACGAGCTATTGCGATCGCTTTCAAAAATTTGGTAGAAGACAACCCAGAAGCCGAGCTGGAAATTGTGGCACTGGAGAAGCGGGGTAAAGATAAATTCCTACTGCGTGCTAAAACTGCTCCAGGGATAAATAAGTCAGATCTGAGCCAAGCATATTTTGAAGACTACAATCAACTCAAGGCTTTACCAGCAAATCATCCCTTGAGACTACTACTTGATGAGAAAGACGATCGCATTCGTAGTTTAGAAAATATGGTAGAAACGGCTCTCAAGCAGCCCAAATTTTATACAGAGAACTATCATCATCGAGGAGATGTCATGCCAGAAAATAGCGGAGTCAATATTAATGCTGGTGGCAATATTGGCGACATTAGCGGTTTAGTCGGTGGTGATGTCAGTGGTGTTATGAGCCTCGGTGAGATTAGCGGCAATGTCACCAACACCATCAATCAACTACCCGCTTCCCCACAACCTGATGAACCTGGCATCAAAGAATTGCTAGAACAACTGCACCGAGCCATTGAAAGTGCTGACGACCTCAAACCTGAAGACAAAGCCGAAGCGCTGAAGCAAGTGCAAGCCTTAGCCGAAGCAGGAAAAGATCCCGCAGAACCTGAGAAGAAAAATGGAGCGAAATCAGCGATCAGGTGGCTCAAGGGGATGTTAACCGAACTCGCCGAACCCAGCGCGATCGTGCAACTTTGCAAACACGTATTGCCCCAAATCGCTGGCATCTTTGGTCTATAAGGCGAAATTGAGGCGATCGCGCCCTTACACCGACCGTAACCCCACCAAAATCAGTTCAATCGGTAGAATGGGGAAAAATGCGTAGACAGGCAAATTGCATGATTCCTACCGTTATTGAACCCTCTGGACGTGGCGATCGCGCCTTTGACATCTACTCTCGGCTACTACGGGATCGGATCATCTTCTTAGGCACCGCCATCGACTCTGATGTCGCCAACCTGATCGTGGCTCAGTTGCTCCTGTTGGACGCAGAAGACCCAGAAAAAGACATTTACCTCTACATCAACTCCCCCGGCGGTTCTGTCACCGCTGGTATGGGCATTTACGACACCATTAAGCACATCCGAGCTGATGTTTCCACCATCTGTCTCGGTTTGGCAGCTAGCATGGGCGCGTTTCTGCTCAGCGCGGGCACCAAAGGCAAGCGGGTCAGCCTTCCCCACTCCCGGATCATGATTCACCAACCTCTTGGTGGTGCTCAAGGCCAAGCTACCGATATCGAAATTCAGGCTAAGGAAATCCTTTACCACAAGCAACGCCTGAACGAGATGCTGGCTGAGCACACCGGACAACCTTTGGAGAAAATCGCCGAAGATACCGAGCGCGACTTCTTCATGTCAGCCCATGAGTCTAAGGAGTACGGCCTGATTGACCAAGTGATCGAGCGCCGTCCCTCGGCTCAAAACCCGATCGCTGCGGTGAACTAACGCTTTCCTCTACAAATCCCCCCTTTTTAAGGGGGGTAGAGGGTTCAAAACGGAGATTCGTTGGGAGAGGGTTGCGATCGCAAGTATTCCAAGAACTCCAACAACTCCTCGTCGGTAAGGTGTTGACGCGATCGCTTGCCATAGGTGCGTTGCAAGTGGGTACGACCTTGCACGTCAGTCCAGCCTAAACGCTTAATTTCCACACTGGTTTGGGCGATCGCTTCCGACAAATCCATTGGTTCTCGACTGCGTTCGGGCGGTGCTGGTTCTGGCACCCCTTCACGAGCCTTGACTGCACTCTTGCCGTTGCGCCCATTGCTACGAGGTGCAGGTTGCACTTCTGGGTGGCTAGGAACAACAGGTTCAGCGATCGCCGCCGTATCTATATCAATATCTGTATAAGAGTCTCGATAAGAATCTGTATAGGTGTGATCGAATAGCTCGCCCGAAAAGTCACCTGAGAAAGTAGAAGCGGGTTCTGGCGCGATCGCCGGAATTCCCAGTGCTGATTCTGGTAACGGCTGAGGTCTTTGCGATTGGGCTGAGAGCTGCCTAACTTCTCGGTAGTTACCTACATCAGCCAAGCGAGGTTGGGGCGAAAACTCCCCTTCGCTCTGGTGATTGGTCATTAAGTGCACCTGCACCTCATAAGCTGAGGGAGAAACAGGGGGCTGGGGTGGCTGTGGAGCTTGAATACCTAACACTTCCAAAGCCCGCAATCTAGCGCGATCTTCTGCCACTTCAAGGCTGGTAGCTGCTGCCATCCCGGTGGCTAGAACGTTGCCGCCCATCTGAACTGAAGCTTTGACAATGTAGTTGTCTCCCCGAATGTCTAGCAAGTCAGCCGTCAAGCTACCCATCGGATAACGAGCTTGAAACTGTGACAAAGCCAACGACTGCCCAGACCGCTCAGCTAGCGGTGCAGCATCAGGTTGATTAATATGGCTGAGTTCAAAGCGTGGGGAATTCGCAGAACCGCTTCCATTTTGATCCCTGGGGTTATGCATTGCAGCACCGGGAGTCTGATATCGCAGGGCTAAGTTAACCCCAAACACGTCCATTTTATGCGTGGTTTGCCTCAATTGCACCTTAACTTTATCTGGGTAAACTAAGTGAGTGGGTTGATGGATGTCAGGCGTTGTCTAAGAGAACTTTTGACTCGCGGTTTCTATCGCGCCCATTCGCGGATCTGTCTGGGTGGTTTAGTGTAACCTGCAAGAGGGATCTCTGAATAGAGGGTGGTGGATAGAACCGAATCTCTAACCCAAAGGGGATACGGCAGCAGATCAAGTTAAGCGCTAAGCTAAGAGAATAAGCAATAATTCTTAATAACCTGTCCGACTCGCTTGGCTTCAGCTGAAAGTATTCCCAATTGCTCACTTTTTCAAAAATCTATTAATGCTAGACCACTTGTTAAACACTCCGATGAACTTTGGGTACGACACCCTCTTGCTCTTACCAGTCTTGGTGGTGCTAGAAGCAGTTCTGTCAGCCGATAACGCGATCGCCCTGGCTGCGATCGCTCAAGGACTGGAGGGAAGTACCTTGCAACGTCGAGCGCTTAACCTGGGTTTGGTCTGTGCCTTTGTCTTGCGCGTAGTCCTGATTCTGACCGCAACCTGGGTGACGAAGTACTGGCAATTTGAGTTGGCGGGTGCCGCCTACTTGCTGTGGTTGGTGTTTCAGTATTTCAGCACTCCAGAAGACAGTGAGAATGCTCATCATGGCCCCCGCTTTGCCACACTTTGGCAAGCCATTCCGGTCATTGCCTTCACCGATTTAGCGTTCTCTTTAGATAGTGTGACGACAGCGATCGCGATCTCCAAAGAAACCTGGCTAGTCATTACAGGTGGCTTAATTGGAGTGATTGCGCTGCGGTTTATGGCGGGTCTATTTATTCGCTGGCTAGACGAGTTCACACATCTAGAAGATGCAGGCTACGTTACTGTCGCTTTAGTTGGCTTGCGATTGTTGTTGCGAGTGATTAATGAAGCCCTGGTGCCGCCAGAGTGGTTGATGATTAGTGCGATCGGCCTACTATTCCTCTGGGGTTTCTCTGAGAAAGCCGAACCAGAGGTGGAAGTGAGTAGTGAAGCCGTTGAAGTGCGATCGCCAAGCGAAGTGAAAAAATAACGACATAGTAGACCTTCTGCACTGGCCCCTCAGTCCCCCAATACTGGGGGAAGCAAGAATGTATTTCCCCCCAGTATTGGGGGGATAGGGGGGATAGGCTCAAGGCTGGGGGTTAGGGCTTTATTCGCGAGTCCAGGGCATGAGAGTAGGTTCCCAGTTCGCGATTTCTTCCTCTTTGAACCAGAGGGCAATTTCTCGTTGAGCCGTTTCGATCGCGTCGGAACCGTGGATTAGGTTGCGGCCAATGTTGACCCCGAAGTCACCACGAATCGTACCAGGCTCAGCAGCGAGGGGGTTGGTGGCACCAATGATTTTACGAGCCGAAGAAACTACGCCTTCGCCTTCCCATACCATTGCCACCACGGGGCCAGAAGTGATGAACTCGACGAGGCCAGCGAAGAAGGGTCTTTCCTTGTGGACATCGTAGTGCTGCTCGGCCAACTCGCGGCTCACATTGAGGATCTTGAGGCCCACTAGGGTGAAGCCTTTGGTTTCAAAGCGACGAATGATTTCACCGACTAATTTCCGCTGCACACCGTCGGGCTTAATTGCCAAAAATGTCCGTTCCAAGGGGTACTCCTGATATTTCATCAACTGTTACAAAGTCCAGATTACCCCAGAAAGTCTCTGCCAGAAGGTGAGGCTGAAAGTGCGCTAGATGATCATTTAGCATCAGATGAATGCGCTAGACTGGCATTCGAAGTAAAGTCTGATTTTGCCAGCAGCGAGTCAAGATCAGGCTTTTCTTTATGTCTAGAAGGATACTCAGAGGGAAGGCAGGATGGGTGGACGGCCAGCAGCGAAAATGGGGAAGGGTGCTAATAATGGAGCCAACAAAACTCAGCTAGAAAGCAGTCATGCTGGGCCAGAACTAGAACCTTTGGGTTTAGCGAAGCCAACAGAAACTTTGAATCTCCGTAAATCTTGGACGATTGAAGATAGCGAAGAACTCTATCGCATTCAAGGTTGGGGTGAACCTTACTTTTCCATTAATGCTGCGGGCCACATTACGGTGTCTCCCAAAGGCGATCGCGGCGGCTCTTTAGATTTGTTTGAGCTGGTGAATGCTCTCAAGCTGCGAAACCTTGGCTTACCGCTGCTGATTCGCTTCTCCGATATTCTGGAAGACCGCATTGAGCGCCTCAACGCTGCTTTTGGCAGGGCGATCGCTCGGTACAACTACCCAGGCACCTACCGAGGTGTGTTTCCGGTCAAGTGCAACCAACAACGGCACTTGGTCGAAAGCTTAGTCAAATTTGGTAAGCCGCATCAGTTTGGTTTGGAGGCAGGTTCCAAGCCTGAGCTGATGATTGCTTTAGCGACGTTGGACACCCCCGGCGCTTTGCTGATTTGTAACGGCTACAAAGACCGCGAGTATATTGAGACGGCAATTCTGGCGCAACGCTTGGGCCAAACCCCGATCATTGTGCTGGAGCAAGCAGAAGAAGTAGAGTTGGCGATCGCGGCAGGACGCAAACTGGGCATTCAACCGATTTTGGGCGTGCGGGCAAAGCTGAGTGCCAAAGGGATTGGACGCTGGGGCAGTTCAGCGGGCGATCGCGCCAAGTTTGGCCTCACCATCCCCGAAATTCTCCATGCAGTCGAGCAATTAAAAGCCGCTGATATGTTGGGTTCGTTGCAACTGCTGCACTTCCACATTGGTTCGCAAATTTCTTCGATCAATGTGGTCAAGGATGCGATTCGCGAAGCTAGCCAAATCTACGTGGAGTTGGCCCAGCTCGGAGCCGATATGAAATATATTGACGTGGGCGGCGGTCTGGGCGTGGACTACGACGGTTCTAAGACCAACTTCTACGCCTCCAAAAACTACAACATGCAGAACTACGCCAATGATGTAGTCGCGGAGATCAAAGAAACCTGTGCCGAACGCAATCTACCTGTACCCACCATTGTGAGCGAAAGTGGTCGAGCGATCGCCTCTCACCAATCTGTCTTGGTCTTCGATGTCTTGGGCACCAGCGAACCGCCGTCAGAAACGCCGAAACCCGCCCACGAAGACGAGCATTTGATTATTCGCAATCTCTACGACACCTACTCGGCCATTACTGCTGAGAATTACCAAGAGGCTTACCACGACGCGACGCAGTTCAAAGAAGAAGCGGTGAGTTTGTTTGGCTTTGGCTACGTTAGCCTGAGCGAGCGAGCGAGAGCTGAGCGCTTGTACTGGGCCTGCTGCGAGAAGATCTTGGAAGTTGCTCGCCAGCAAGATTATGTGCCGGATGATCTCGAAGATTTAGAGAAAATCATGGCCTCGATCTATTACATCAACTTGTCGGTGTTTCAGTCAGCCCCCGACAGTTGGGCGATCGATCAGCTCTTTCCCATCATGCCAGTTCATCGCTTGAATGAGGAACCGACTCGACGGGCCACGCTAGCGGATCTCACCTGTGACAGCGATGGCAAAATTGACCAGTTTATTGATCTGCGCGATGTCAAATCTGTTCTGGAGTTACATACCCTCAAACCAGGGGAGCCATATTACTTAGCCATGTTCCTGGGTGGGGCGTACCAAGAGATCATGGGCAATCTGCACAATTTGTTCGGCGACACCAACGCTGTGCATATCAGCCTCACGCCCAAAGGCTACCGGATTGAGCATGTGGTTAAGGGCGACACGATGCACGAAGTGTTGGGCTACGTCCAGTACGATGCCGAAGATTTAATCGAAAACATTCGCCAGCAAACCGAACATGCGCTGCAAGAAAAGCGAATCACGCTCGAAGAATCTCAACTGCTGCTGCAAAACTACGAGCGCAGCTTGAGCAGCTACACCTATCTCTCCTCCTGACAATTGCACAGGTTTGAACGGTAGGGTTCTGAGTTCCATCAGCTCCTTTAAACTTGCCACTCAACCAAATTGGCTCAGTAGAAATCCGGATTTGCAGAACCGCCCTTTGGAATCAAGAGGGGAAGTGCAACGTCCGGTTTCTCGGGTCTAGCTATCTATTTCACCTGTTGCGATCGCGCTTGGCACTTCATGAACAATTTGCAAAAGCTTCCGTCATTTCACGTAGAACGCTGACCTAAGCAAAATTTAGATCAACAGGAATAAAATCTCATGAAGACAACAGAGCGCTATAGCCTGATGTTCAAATTGGCTTGCGAAACTTTCAAATATTTCTTTCTCAGCTTGTTTACTTTTTCCATTTTTTGCATCGTCTTGGCGGGGCTGGGAGCTAATTCCCTCGTAGCGATTTTATTAACGGTAGTAGGTGGCTGGTTCTTGCGGGTTGCCGCGATCGCCCTCTGTTTCATGGCGAGTGCCATTATCTTTGAATCGTTGCGCTTTTAGCTTGCGTCGTGAATGCTAATGGGTTGCAGCAAGGGAAGCGCGATCGCCCTAGAAAATTAGCTCTTTCAAGCTCCCTGCCTCAAGACAGTGTTAAGAGTACCGGACTTTCGAGGAAACTGGGGGACAATAGCCCTAGCTGGACTTGGAGTTTGCTCGATCATGCGGCCCATTCGTACTTTCAATGTCTCTCCCTCCCTGCCTTCCCGTCTGGAACCTCTGCGGAAGTTGGCTTACAACCTTCATTGGGACTGGAACTTTGAAACGAAAGACTTATTCCGCCGTTTAGACCGAGACCTCTGGGAGTCTAGCCGTCACAACCCTGTGCTGATGCTTGGCACCATTAGCCAAGATCGCCTGCGTGAAGTAGCCGAAGACGAAGGATTTCTGGCTCATATGGAGCGGGCTGTCCGTCAACTAGATGGCTATGTGACTGAGCGGACTTGGTACCGTAAGCAAAAAGCTAAGGATCAACAAGCTTGCTACGCCTACTTCTCCGCAGAGTTTGGCCTCACCGATAGCCTTCCCATCTATTCAGGGGGATTGGGTGTTCTAGCCGGAGATCATCTTAAATCTGCGAGTGATTTGGGTTTACCCTTGGTTGCAGTAGGTTTGCTGTACCAAGAAGGGTACTTTGCCCAATACCTGAATGCGGATGGCTGGCAACAAGAGCGCTATCCCATCAACGACTTCTACAACATGCCGCTGGAGTTAGAATGCCATCCAGACGGCTCAGAGATCCGAATTTCTGTAGAGTATCCTGGTCGGACGGTCTATGCCAGAGTGTGGCGGGTGCAGGTAGGCACAGTGCCACTTTATTTGCTTGACACCAACATTGAACCGAACAGCCCCTACGACCACGACATCACCGATGAGTTGTATGGTGGCGACATCGATATGCGAATTCACCAGGAAATGATGCTGGGCATTGGTGGCGTTCGCATGTTGGAAGCTTTAGGGCTGAAGCCGACCGTTTACCACATGAACGAGGGACACTCGGCGTTTCTGGCTTTGGAGCGGATTCGCAAGATGATTCAAGCAGATGGTTTGACCTTCACTGAAGCGAGCCAAGTGGCCCAGTCTACTCAGGTGTTTACGACACACACGCCTGTTGCGGCAGGAATTGACCTGTTTCCGCCAGACAAGATCATGCATTATCTGGGGCGCTACGCTGAAATTTTTGGCTTTCCTAGAGAAGAGTTTCTTGCCCTTGGTCGGGAGAATACGGGCGATTTCTCCTCACCTTTCAGCATGGCGATCCTAGCAATCAAGATGGCGACCTTTATTAATGGCGTTAGTCAATTGCATGGGGAAGTTTCTCGCCACATGTTCCAAAGCTTGTGGACCAATTTTCCGCTCAAGGAACTGCCCATTACTGCCATTACCAATGGGGTTCATGCTCGGAGTTGTGTCGCCAAGCCTACTCAAGAGCTATACGATCGCTACCTCGGCCCTAGTTGGTCAGATGCGCCGCCCGATCATCCGCTGTGGGACCGGGTGGAGTCGATTCCTGATGAGGAACTTTGGCGTAACCACGAACGCTGCCGCTCAGAATTGGTGGTGTTTGTGCGCGATCGCCTGCAAAAAAATGTCCGCGATCGCGGTGGTTCCCTGAGCGAGTTAGCGCAAGCTCAAGAGGTGCTCGACCCCACCGTTCTCACCATTGGCTTTGCCCGTCGCTTTGCTACTTACAAGCGGGCCAGTTTGTTCCTCCGTAATTTGGAGCGCATTAAAGAAATTTTGCAGGGCGGCTCTAAGCATCGGGCGGTGCAATTTGTGATCGCAGGTAAAGCGCATCCCAAAGATATTCCGGGTAAAGAGCTGATTCGCCAAATTGTTCACTTCATTCGCGCAGAAGGCATGAGCCGCCATGTGGTGTTCATCCCTGACTACGACATTCATGTGGCTCGGCTAATGGTGGCAGGTTGTGATGTGTGGCTGAATACGCCTCGCCGACCTCGTGAAGCTTCGGGTACTAGCGGCATGAAAGCGGCGATGAATGGCTTGCCCAACCTCAGCATCTTGGATGGTTGGTGGGATGAAGCCGATTACGTTAAAACAGGCTGGCCGATTGGGCACGGGGAAGACTACGAAGACCCCAACTACCAAGATGATGTGGAAGCTAATGCCCTCTACGATCTGTTAGAGCAACAGATTGTGCCGCTGTTCTACGATCGCGATGCCGACGGATTGCCGCGTGGTTGGATTGCCAAGATGAAACATGCGATCCAACTTAACTGTCCTCGGTTCAATACCGCTCGAATGGTGCGTGATTATGCCATGCAGGCTTACTTTCCAGCTAGCGATCGCCACCGCGCAATGGTAGAAAACCAATATGCCGCTGCTAAAGAGCTATCCCACTGGAAAGCGCACCTGTTTGAGCATTGGTACGACATGAAGATTGAGGATATTGATATCTCTCAACCTGCGGATATTCAGGTCAACCAAACCATTAGCGTCAAGGCTCGTCTGAATTTGGGAGCTTTAACCCCCGCTGATGTACAGGTGGAACTGTATCAAGGTGCAGTCAACGCCGAAGGTGAGATCGCCGAGGGTGTGCCTGTGGTCATGGAATACCAAGGTCAAGACCCCAACCAGCACAGCATCTACACGGTTGATGTCAGTTACTCCAGTAGTGGCTTACAAGGGTTATCTCTGCGAGTGCTACCCAAAAACGAATACCTCAGCAGTCCTTATGAGCCAGGGTTGATTCTCTGGGCAGAAGCGTAGGGACTACAATGTAGCCCGATTCGCGATCGCCTAAAACCAAATTTCGCTCTAGTCCCCAGTACCACCAATGAGCAACGACATAGGCACAAATTAAAGCGTCCAGTTGATCTTCCACAGCTTTCATCTCTGTACCTTTGCTGGGAATTTCTGGAATTGTGGTTGGGTTTGGTAGAGATAAGCTTGGTTCCAAGGTGGGCAAGTCTTGCAGAATGTGCTGACGTAGTTTCAGTAGTTCTAGTCGGCGATCGCTCAGCTTACCTTTCTTGTATTTCAAAATCTGCGACAAGCCAAACAGGTAGATCATCGCTGGATGGGGAAACACTTCAATTTGGTACCGTCCTAGTTGTTGCGCTGTTAGGGCTGACGCATGAGCAAACCCTCGCGCCTCTAGCCTCAGACCAAAAGCCACGGTTCTTTCGGCAAACGGTAAACCCAAATTAGCAGGATAGCAGCCTGCATGATATCGCCCAAAATGCCTGTGAGTCAGGCGATCGGGCAGGCGCATCCCTGTTGCATTGGGAATTAAGGTGGGGGCATCTACAGCGACCATTACGTCTGTGTCATTCGGTGCCCAATGGTCTACCCAAGCCAAAACATCAGCGATCGCTTCCAACCGCTTTAAATTCCGTAGATGTAGTTTGCCATCTTGCCATTCTAGACAACACAGACCTGTAGGCTGCGATCGCCACCCCAAGTCAACTCCTAAAAATTTCATTACTCTAGATTAACTAGTCAAGGTTGAGGTAGGGCGGGTGAGCGATCATCGACGTTACTATACTCAAAGCGAAATCTCTGAAAATCCGCCACCTTGAGGGCACATGCTCACCGTCCACCATCTCAACGTCTCTCAGTCCGAGAGAGTAATCTGGCTACTCGAAGAACTAGAGTTGCCATACGAGCTAAAAGTATACCAGCGCGATCCATCTACTCAATTTGCGCCAGAAAAACTGCGCTCCATTCATCCCCTTGGGAGTGCGCCTGTGCTTTGTGATGGTGAAGTTGTGCTGGCTGAGTCTGGAGCCATCCTTGAGTATGTGCTGGCTCGCTACGGAGATGGACGGCTCACAGTACCAGTCACAGCGCCTCAATACCCTGACTATTTGTACTGGTTCCACTATGCCAACGCCAGTCTCATGAATCAGATGAGCCTGCACTGGATCGCGACAATGGCTACGGGTGCAGATAGTAGCTCTCCACTGCTACCCATGCTCCAAGAACGGCGCGATCGCCACCTGCAATGGGTCGAAACTCGCCTATCCCAAGTACCCTACTTTGCGGGTGATGAGTTCACAGCAGCTAACATCATGATGCACTTTCCCTTCAGCACCATGAAAGCCTTCTATAACGTAGGTCTTGACAACCGCCCTAACATTCAAGCGTGGCTTGCGAGAATCAGTCAGCGTGCTGGCTATCAGCGTGGAATGAAGGCAGCCGGACACGATCGCGACCCAGCATTGGAGGGGGGCGAAACGCGACAGGTACTTTAAAGTAGTGTGCTACGGCGGTTAGGGCGGAGCGGGCGATCGTGTCCGGCTGCTACTCAAAGCGAAAAGTAAAGAAAATAATTGAAGGACACGGCAAAGCCATGTCCCAGTCATACCCGGCTGAAGGAATTAGGAGTCAATCTCAAGTTAAAAAGTTTGACGTCCACCTATGGCTTTAACGATAACGACCCTGAAGAGCTTAGGTTGTTATTAATACTACATATTGAAAAAATTCTAGTTAGGAATAGCGATTGCCTGCTAAAAATTAGTGTTTATGCTGGTATCGACTAAAAGCAGGCCCATAAGCAGCCAACAGATTTTGCGGGGATAAAGCGACCTCTGGTTGTCCATGACAAATGAGGCGTTGATTGACACACAACACGCGATCGCAATGGCGACTGACCATATCTAAATCGTGAGACACCTGTAGCACAGTCCACTGTTGTTCTTGCTTAAGTTCATGCAACAAGGCGTAAAAGTCGGCCTCCCCCTGAGCATCCACTCCTGCAAAGGCTTCATCCAACACCAAAAGTTTGCGAGGCATTACGAGACAGTAAGCTAGCAACACTCGCTTCAGTTGTCCGGTGCTGAGGGTGCCAATGGGCCGCTGGCGCAGGTGATAGGCATCCACTCGTTGTAGGGCTTGAGCGATCGCGACTTGTCGTCTTTGCTGGCGATCGCGTTTCATGACCAGAGCTTCTAGGCTCCGTCTCCAGGCTTGGACTTGTTTGGCTGGGGAGGTTTCAATTGGCAAATCAACCCAGCCTAGCCTTACCAGCTCACTCACCGAAATCGGAAAGCTGCGATCGAAGACAAAATTTTGTGGCACATAACCAATCTGGTGCCGTAAATTTCCCAGACGAGACAGGGGACGACCAAAAATCTGGATTGTGCCTTGCTGATGCGGCAATAAACCCAGAATTGCTTGAATTAAAGTGCTTTTCCCAGCTCCATTTGGCCCTACAACGGCTGTATCTGTACCGGGGTGCAACTCAAATGAGACATCCTGAACCGCCGAATGCTGCCCTTGATAAACGACTAAGTGCTCAGCTCGCAGAGTGGGCGTTTTCCCTTCCTGACTAGTTTTTTCTGGCTTTGGCCAATCTAGGTTTTGCCAAGACTGTGCTTCAGAGTCGAAATGTGGTTGCTCGGAGTTCATCAATCCTACTGACATGCAGCTTCGAGAGTTTGGAGGTTTTTTTGCATCGCGGTGAAGTAATACTGCGGGTCTAGAGAACCAGCTTCTAGAGAATCTAGGGGACGCAAGGGGAGGTTCAAGTCTTGGGCCAAGCTTTGCAATAGCTTGTTATCAGTACCTGGTTCACCAAACAAAGCTTTCACTTTGTACTGCTTTACAGTGGCGATCGCATTTTGCACATCGGCAGGCGACAAATTATCTTCGGGTAGCTCCACCACGGCAACTTGCTGCAACTGATACCGCCGGGCTAAATAAGGGTAAGCATTGTGGAACGTGACAAAAGTACAGTTGGGATATTTTTGGAGCGTTTGTTGAAATTGTTGATCTAGCGTTTCTAATTGCTGGATGTATGCGGTGGCGTTGGCTGTATAAGTGGATTGATTGGGTGGATCGACCTTAATTAATTCATCCCGAATATTGGCAATTTGTTGCTTAACGAGGGTTGGATCTAACCAGACATGGGGATTGCCTTCTGGATGGGAATGACCTGCTGCCTCTGTTTTGTGGTCGTTTCCAGCTTCGGCGTGCCCATGCTCATCCGATTCATGATGATTAGGAGCCACTTCACCAATCGGTGTAATGCCTCGACTCGCGTCAATGATTACCAGCTTAGAATTCTGAGCACTTTTTATAGTATCCCCCAGGAAGGATTCCAGCCCTAAGCCATTCTCGACCAACACGTCTGCTTGAGCGATTGCCTGTACATCCCCTGGCTTCGATTGATATTCGTGAACTTCGGTTCCCGGCGGAATCAGCACCTTTACGTCTGCCGCATCTCCTGCTACCGCTTTAGTAAATAAGTACATGGGCAAGAAAGTTGCCATGACTTGCAGACGCTCGGAGGATGCCGCCGACCCAGAGGGCTCAGCGCTAGGGGAGGAAGGAGAGCCTGAGTTGGGCTGGCTACACCCCATCAGCGCCAACAGGGGCAGCAGGGGCAAGGTTTGTAGCAGCGATCGCAAGTTGGCATTCAGCACAGCTTTTCTCCAGAGATACCAGCTTGCCACTGGCACGAAAATGATAATCAATCTTATTCTAGTCGATTGAGAATGAATCTTATTCTGGAAAAAATCTGTGAATTTGCTGATAGCTTCACTCCAGGCTCTCCTTCTACGCTTGGCTAAAACCCGCGATCGCGCCCAGTTCCAGTGAACTGGAGTTGCCGTGGGGGTTCCTTATCGGCTGCAACAGAGGCTGGATTAGACAAATCGAGGGAACTTCTAAACCACAGGGCTTGTTGCGGAGACCCAATCGCAATCTCAGCTTCGTCTAGGGCGTACTTGAGGCGACGACGAAATTCGCGGGCAACCTTCCACTGTTGTAGAGGTTGAGTTTTGAGCCAAACCCGAATGAGGATTCCGGCGTGATCCAGCTTATCAATGCCCAGTACTTCCGGAGCTTCGGGCATTTTCGTACGCCATTCGCGATCGCTGTACATGGCTTCTCCGACTTGGCGAATGGTCTCTATGGCACAATCGGGGTCTGTGCCATAGGCAATATCAATGGCGATATCTACCCGAGACCAGTCTTTGGAAAGGTTCTGCACAATCGCGATCGCACTGTTAGGAATGGTGATCAAGCGGCCCTCGTTATTACGAAGTTGCGTGATCCGTAGATTCATATTTTCGACGAAACCTGAGACTTCCCCCACGGTGATCACGTCGCCTACAGCGTACTGATCTTCTAGCAAAATCAGAAAGCCGTTGATCACATCTTTGATAATGCTTTGAGAAGCGAAAGAAATCGCTAGACCAATGATCCCAGCCCCTGCGAGTAAGGGGATCAGATCCACTCCGACGACTGACAAAGCTGCCAAGCCACCCGCGAAGGTGCAAACAATCGTGACCACACTTTTGAAGACTCGCGAAAAAGTAGACACTCGTAACGCCAAACGCTGGGAAGCTTCTGGTTCTAAAAGTTGCCCTTCGGCGATCGCGTCTAAAAACTGATCAATTAAAACTTCAGCCGCGCGGACTGCGACATAAGTTAGGAGGCCAATTCCTAAAACTTGTAAGGGAGCCGAGAACAACAGTGGTTGCAACCAGCGACTCTGAGGAAACAAGCCCAGAATCACATAGGTGCTGCCACCCCACAACCCTACTTGGGCACTCTCCACTAAGCGGCGTTTAATATCGTAGACGTTGTGCTGCTGTCGAGTCGTCAATTGCTGTTCAACCGTCGCAGTAGTTTCAAGCTGCTCACTGGTAGAGGAACTGGGATCGGCTGCGCTGACTGCATCTGGTAATACTTCTGCTTGGGTGGGAATCTGCGCTTGCAGCCGTATCTGCTTAGCCCTAAGGCGGCGTTGCAGACGATTGAGCCCATAGCTGCCGACAATTACCACAAGCACAATCCCATCTGCGATGAGAGCTTGGCGCAGCAGAAATTGGGGTTGCCGTTCCTGCTGTGCCCGAATCAGGGCATTGCGAATAATGTCAGTGAGTTGATTAGCCCAGCGTTCTGGGGTGCGACCTTGCAACTGGGAATCTAAGGTTGTGACTGTCATCAACCACTGATCATTCACGTAGATGACAGGCAACCCACTTTGCCGATCAATCGCGCTTGTGACTTGCAACTTGGCTGGATCAAATTTCTTGTAGGTAAAGCGTTGCAAGGCCGTCTCAATATCTTTTGCCCGTTGTTGCACTGGCGTGGTTTGACCTGATTTTTGGGCTACCTCTGGTAGCGCGATCGAGAAGAGGGTTCTGCCATCTAAGCGCACTTCACCCGTTGCTACATCAGCGCTATCATCCTGAGGTCTGGATTCAGTTAAGAAACTGTCTAGCTTTTGGACATTGGGGCTGAGTGTCTGGGATAGCTGAGCAGTGGCAGGTTGAGTAGTAGCAGGTTGAGTCGTAATAGGTTGAGTACTAGCAGGCTGAGCCGTAACAGGTGATAGGGAGATGGGCATTACGCTCAGCGCGATCGCTCCCACCATCACTCCTCGGAAATGATCACACCGAGGCCAGCGGCGCACTTGTTTTGAATCTTTTGAATCTATGTTCCATTGAAAAAAGCTCATATGGAAACCGACTGAAATAGGACAGGATCTGAAGTTTGTGAATTTGTAACGCTTGGTTACAATGCGACTCTCCTAGTCTAACGACGCGATCGCCCTGCAACTTTATCCCTAGGGGGAGTAACGAGAATGTCAAACTAAGGAAAGATTTTTCTCTGGATATTGAACGCGGTTCGGAGGCGGCTTTGGATTCTGGACGTTTTGACCCCATTAACTCAACTGGCCATCAGAGTAAAGGATTTGCCTCGGTTGCAGCGGTAGACAATGCCAGCATCGGAACGGTGTTCGATCGCGCCATGATGCAACGCTGCTTAGAACTCGCTCGCCGTGCCTTAGGCCGAACCGCACCCAATCCTTTAGTGGGGGCTGTCATCGTCAAAGATGGTGAGATTATTGGCGAAGGGTTTCACCCGAAAGCAGGACAACCCCACGCTGAAGTATTTGCCCTTCGAGAAGCAGGCGATCGCGCCCAAGGAGCCACCCTTTATGTCAACCTAGAGCCTTGCAACCATCACGGGCGAACTCCTCCTTGCTCCGAAGCAGTGGTGACAGCGGGTCTCGCTAAAGTGGTGGTAGGGATGGTAGACCCCAACCCCAAAGTGGCAGGAAGTGGCATTGCCCGACTCCAAGGCGCAGGCATCGAAGTGGTGACAGAGGTAGAAGAAGCGGCTTGCCAGGAATTAAACGAAGCTTTTGTGCATCGGATTCTTTACCATCGACCCTTTGGCATTTTCAAATATGCCATGACTTTAGACGGCAAAATTGCTACCAATAGTGGGCACAGTGCCTGGATTACGGGGCAAGCAGCCAGGGCAGAAGTGTTTCAACTGCGAGCCGCTTGTGATGCTGTGATCGTTGGTGGCAATACTGTACGGCTCGACAATCCACTGCTCACCAGCCGTCAAGTTGATGGCCCTCATCCGTTGCGGGTCGTGATGAGCCGCACCCTAAATTTGCCAGAGCAAGCTCATCTGTGGCAAACCACAGCCGCACCTACTCTGGTGATCACAGAGCCAGGAGTGAAGCCTGAGTTCCAAGCATTGCTAAGACAACTCGGAGTAGAGGTGGTAGAGTTGTCCCCGCTTACCCCTGCCCAAGTTATGACCCACCTTTACGATCGCGGCTTTTTGTCGGTGTTGTGGGAATGTGGCGGCACCTTGGCTGCTCAAGCGATCGCAGAGGGGACGGTGCAAAAAGTCTTAGCCTTTATCGCCCCCAAAATTGTCGGTGGCAGCACAGCCCCTTCCCCGGTGGGCGACCTAGGCTTCCTCACCATGCCTGAAGCCTTGCCTTTAGAAAAACTGCGCTGGCGATCGGTAGGGCCAGATCTATTAATAGAGGGGTATCTACCCCAAAGCATTGCCAAGGCTCGCTAGAAGCGGTAGAGGAAGCGATCGCGCTGGCCCTGCATCCTGGCCCTGAATCTGTATTGCAAATGTCAAAAACCCATGACCAAGTATGGGAGCTTAAAACAGGTTTAAACTTCAGCAATATCTGCTATATTCGCGCTAACTCAATTCAGCAACGGTGCTTTCAAACAGGCTCGAATTCCGGATTTACCAATGAATCCAGGTAGGAAATAAAGATATGTTGGAAATCACGGTTTTGAGCTTATTCGTTGGCAGCTTGGGGGCTCAAGCAACCCTCTTAGGGAATTGGTTGCGCTGGCAGCAGGTAATTTTGGGGCAGCAAAGTGAGGAGGAAGAAATTTTGACCCGCTACGAGACGAAAGAAGATATTGCCAAAACGGGCCACGGGAATACCACTGCTCCACGCCAAACCGCTAATGGCCAAATTGCAAATGGTCAAGCTGCAAATGGTCAAACCGTTAATGTAGCCGCCAAGGAAGCTCAGCGCGACCCACGCTTAATGGGTTGGGAATTCAAAATTGTCCGGGCGAGTCGGGATTTGTTTCGTGACCCAGCCGTATTTCAGCGCATGTGCCAGGAAGAATCGGACGCAGGCTGGATCATGCTAGAGAAACTGGACGATCGCCGAGTCCGCTTCAAGCGCCCGATCGCCATGCGAGAAATCATCAAGGGTGATTACCTCAACTACGACCCCTACCGCTGTCACTATGGCCCCACCCATAACTCGGTGACTTGGCTCAGTGCGATCGCGGCTTTAGTCGCAATTTTGCTGCCTGCCTACTTGGGCTACACCCTGGTTTCTATGCGCTTTACTAAAACTCCTGCCAAGCCTGCTGCCACGGCTGTTCCGGGCATACAAGCGCTGCCTTCGGATCTGTTATCTAAGCCTTAGGGTGGAGACCGGAGGTAGGAATAGTGAAACGCTACAAAATCTGAGCCAAAAACTGACGAGTGCGCTCCTCGCGGGGATTCTGGAAAAACTCGGTGGGGGTTCCCGACTCGATCAAGGTGCCGCCATCCATCAAGATGATGCGATCGGCGACTTCCCGCGCAAACCCTACCTCGTGGCTGACCACCACCATCGTCATTCCAGACTCAGCCAGCGATCGCATGACATCCAGCACTTCGCGCACCATTTCGGGGTCGAGGGCAGAGGTGGGTTCATCAAACAGCATGATTTTGGGTTGCATCGCTAGGGCACGGGCGATCGCGACTCGTTGCTGCTGCCCACCTGAGAGTTGACCCGGATACTTATGGGCTTGCTCTAAAATGCCGACTCGCTCCAGTAGCTGCATCGCTACATCTTCGGCTTGGGTTTTGGGCCACTTCCGCACCCATTTTGGGGCTAGCGTAATATTCTGTACCACAGTCAGATGCGGAAACAGGTTGAACTGTTGAAACACCATCCCCACTTCCTGCCGAATCGTTTCGATGTTCCGCAGATCGTGGGATAGCTCAATCCCATCTATTTCAATCCGACCCTTCTGATACTCTTCTAGTGCATTAAAGGTGCGGATAAAGGTAGATTTGCCAGAGCCAGAAGGCCCCATAATGACGACAACTTCCCCACGCTCCACAGTCAGGCTCGCGCCCCGCAAGACATGAAACTTGCCGTACCACTTGTGTACCTCTTCCGCCACAATCATGCTCATCGCTTCTCAGCCAGCCCCCATATTCCTAAGTGATGCCCTTACAACTCAACTACCAAAACAGTTATAAACTTCTCTTGTACTTCTGATTCGTGCCTAAGTCAGCGTAAATCCTAACGTAACGAACATTAAGTCCCTAATTGTCTTATCCGTTGCAATGCTTCTGCTGTTGGATATCGTCCAATATCACGCAATGCTTGTCGCTCCAGCAAGCGCTCAACACTATTGAACTCCAGAATTCGGGCTGTCACCTGACCGATATTATCTAGAGGGACGATCGTAAATCCATCAGAATCATCTAAGGCAAAGTGTTCAGCCCAAAAATTATGACGTGGGTTAAAGAACCGACTGAAAACACCACTATCTATTGGCAGGACGATGGAGCCAATGTCACTGCCTTTATTTCGGTTACAAGTCATGCAAGCATACGCTAAGTGGCGAAGCTCTGCACTAATATAAGTCGTACTCAAGGCTTTTAGATAGAGAGATACTTACGGGCACGGGCTTTAGCAAGACGCATTAAATGCTCCAGTTGCATGTAATGCTCTAACTCAGAACGCTCATCTGGTGCAAGTTCAGTTGTCTTTTTTCGACGAATCAGATCGACAACCCGCTGTTTTGTTGCTTCTGAAGGGCGGAACGAAACGACATTATCCGGAGTGGTGCCCGCCGCAATAAAATCGATGACTTCTTCGTAGGCTCGTAATAAGGTCATAGATATCTAAGTTTTTAGAATTGCGAGAAAAAACTGAGCTAGGGCTGAAACATTTAAGTTGTAAGTTTAGCGATCGCTCTAAGCCTATGTATCTTCTCGATCCTAGTCCACAATCCCTTATCCCTTGCTGAAGTGCGATCGCCTCTGGAGTACTAATCTCTAAAACCTCAGACTTTCAGAAAGCACGAAAACTTGTCAGTAGATTTAGCTTATTTCGCCTGAGGGGGCGATCGCTCCCATCAAGGAACTTGCCCTAGTTTACTCCTTAGACTCCATAGCGATGTAGCGAATTGAAAGTGGAGTAGTTTTTGAGAAAAGCCAAAGTCCAAAGCTTATAAAAGGGGCAAAGAATACTGTAAAAATCATACTCATGAATAGACCTATAAATGGCGAGGCAATTAGGCCAGATACGCCAGTCAAGGGTTGATCGTTCCACATTAGAGTCGAGGAGCCAAATAGGCTAAGTATTCCTGAAAAAATACAAAACGGAGTTATAGAGAAGAATATTCCAAATGTTACAAGTCTGAGGGCCGTATCAAGGGTCATTCGCTTCACTCGAATCTTGCGTCTCATTATTTGTTTCCTAGTGTCAACAGACTATTGCTTAGTACGAGAAATAGCGATCTAAAGCACATGTTTCTATTACAAGGCTGTTCCAAGAGGAAACAGCGGTGCTATCTCTACCCGCTTATCAGTCTGTGCCTACACTATTTCTCTCTTTAGCAATAATTTGTTACCCTGCTCGGTCATTACTAAAATGCGGTCAGTAATTAAACCGAGCTTGTATTAGCTAGTACAGCGAAATTAGCTTTGTCCTGCTCAGCACTACCTTTTAGACTAGTTCAATAGATTGATGCAGGCTTTTCAGAAGCACGCGAACATAGTCACTAGTTCAGTCTTAACAATTTTCAACAATTTACCAAAACAAACTTAGACCTATGAGTACTCAAGCCAAGCAACGAAATACCAGCCGCATCGATAAAACCAAAGCTTACGACGGAGCCGACGGTCCCAAGGTTACCAAACCTGCTGAGAATGTGATGACCAAAGAGACCGAGCCTTCTTGGGCCTTTGGTTTAGGGGTTGGCGTTGTCTTTTTAGCCATAAACTTCTTCGTCGCAGCCATTTACTTCGGCATCATCAATCCTTAGGTTCTTCTATAGCCGACGCCTAGAGCAGCATCTGGGTGTCGGCTAGCGATCGCCCTTGAGAATTTAATCTGCTTACTGTTCTATCTAGCTAGTAGAACAGTAAGCAGATTAAATGAGGGCAGGATTGAGTCGCCTAGACTACTTGCATTCAAAAGCCGCCACTAACGGATTCGGAGATCCTAGGAATTGATGTAGGGCAGTTACAGCAACGGGTTGAGAACGGACGTGAGCATCAATAAAGAAACCAATCGCTTCTGCTGCAAGCTCTCGGAGTTGTTCCTCCGGTTGAGTAGCGGGAAAATCTACAAGGGGCTGGCTTGTAGTGGTATCCAAGGGAGACGCTATAGAGAAATGGTTTGCCCCCTCTAGCAGCAGGAGATAGCTATCTCTTCTTTCACCTGCGATCGCGATTTGGAAAGTCTGCTGAACCGGAGTTGTTGCCTGTTCCCAAGTCACACCATAGCGATCGCTGCTATTCGCAATCACGCCATCACAAGTACCTCCGATTAGCAAGAGCGGCAAAGCATCTGGCAGAGGTAAGATTGTGCCCGGTGAAAACCCTAGTTGCACCGCCCCTGCCGTATGCGCTCCATAGGCAAAAGCAGCCACAACCTGAGGAAAAAACTTCGGATTTGCGCTTTCAATAGCGACTCTTCCTCCAGCCGAATGTCCTCCCAAAATCACCCGTTCTAAATCCAGGGAGCCAGCCAACAATCCTTCACACTGTAAACGCTCCAATGCGGCTAGCAGCGTAGGCAAGGCAGAGGCAGTGGGGCCAGAACCATAGGTGTTTGGAGCTAACTTTTTAATATCTACTCCTGGAGTCAAACCTACAATTCCAGGAAGATTTTCGGCGACCCAAGCAAACATAACGACGACTAATCCCCGTTCGGCCAACTTAACTGCTAGCCACTGATACAGCTCAGGCCCACAATTAATACCATTGAAAAAAATCACGACCGGAAAAGGAGGCCGTTGGGTCTCAGCAGCAACAATCTCTAGATTCGTTTCCTGGTTGCTGTCTGACAGTTGAGCTGGATAGAAAACTTTCAGGTGAATGGTGTCATAGGGGGACGAAGCCTCTGTAACCTTGGCAGCTTGGAAAAGTGCTTGGACGTTCATATCACTACAACTTCAGTTACTGATCTGCCTGAATTACTGATCTACCTGCGTTTTTGACCGACACCCAGATGTCGCTCTAGGCGTCGGCTAGCGATCGACATAGAATAGCAAAACACCCAATAGATTAGCCCTACAAAGAGATACACCTCAGCGTATCGCCCTAAAAACTGCGGTTGAGCCAAAACCGATCGCGCAATTCCGGTGAGTTCCACCAGGGCAAAGATTGAGAGTAGCGAGGTGTCTTTAAAGAGAGAAATAAACTGACCAACGATCGCGGGAATCACCACTCGTAAGGCTTGCGGTAACACAATCAGCCACAACACCCATAGAGGGTTGAGTCCCAAAGCACGAGCTGCTTCGCTTTGGCCCCTGGGTACAGCTTGCAGACCTGCCCGGACATTTTCTGCTAGGTAAGCCGCGTTAAAGAGCACTAGTCCGGCGATCGCTCGCAACAATCGGTCTAGCCGTAACTCGACAGGCAGGATCAGCGGCAACATTACCTGAGCTAGAAACAGAATACCGATTAGGGGTAGACCGCGCACGATTTCCACAAACAGAGTGCAAAACCAGCGCACCACAGGTAAATTACTCTGCCGCCCTAGTGCTAGCAACACACTAAAGGGAAAAGCCAGCACAATACTGGTGGTTGCCAGCAACATCGTCAGCAACAGACCGTTCCAGAGATTTGTACTGACAGATCTGAGCCCTAGCCCGCCGCCAATTAGCCACAGCAGAATAGGAAAAGCACCTAGCCAAGCCCAAACTAGCTGAGGTTTCAGTAGAGTTGCAAAGCGTTTTCCTAAGCCAAAGCTGCCAAATAAGAGCAGGGCGATCGCGCCTAACCAAAGACGGGGTGGTAGTGGCAAGGGCAACAGGATAGCCACTCCTAAGGCGATCGCTGTAACGATGCTGACTCCTCGCTTAAACCAAGGCGATCGCGGGGGGGCCAAGCTACCCCAAGAGAGTCCTGCTAAACCAACGACAGCCCCCAACACCAGCCAGATTCGCCAAGCCAAGTTGGGGGGATAGCGACCTATGAAGAATAGGCGTAAGTTGGTTTGCACCACCGTCCACTGAGCTTGCGTAAACACCCATCCCAGAACCGCTTGCAACAGTTGAAAGAGTAGCCACAGACAAACCAGCGTTAGCAGGCTGTTGTACCAAGTGTTGAATAAATTGCGGCGTAGCCAGTGCCACGGGGTAATAGATAAAGCGGGTGGGGGAGCGTCATCTAGGGTCATAGTTTTGTTTAGCGCTCCACCAACTGCACCGTGCGGTTATACCAATTGATCAGACTAGAAATTACCAAGCTGATCGATAGATAAGTGACTGAAATTAACACCATGACTTCTACCGCTCGGCCTGTCTGGTTATAGGTGGTAGAGGCCACCGCGTACAGGTCAGGATAGCCAATCGCGATCGCCAAGCTAGAATTCTTAGCGAGATTGAGGTATTGGTTGCCTAAGGAAGGCACGATCGATCGCAGGGCTTGCGGAAAAATCACCAGACGCAGAATATAGCCAGGTCTCAGACCCAACGCCCGAGCTGCTTCCCATTGGCCCTGTGCCACCGACTGCACCCCACCCCGGACAATCTCAGCGATAAAGGTGGCGGTGTATAAACTCAAGCCCACCAACAAAGCGCTAAACTCTGGCGAGAGTTGTAAACCATCTGCAATGTCTCTACCAACAATCCGGGGCGCATCCCAACACAGAAGTTCAGTTTCGGTCACAGCCAGGGCGATCGCGACAGTTAAAGCGAGGGTGAACAGTTTCGGCAGTAAGGGCAAAGCGGGAGCGGCGGCTCTACTATCCCACCAATGCCAAGCCCAAACCAAAACTAAGTTAGCTCCTAACATCAAGAGCCAGATATTTGTATCACGGGTGGTGTGAAACCAGGGCAACGCCACCGTTTGCTGCGTTAAATAGATGGGTCCTGGCAACTGAATATGAGCAGGTAGACGCGGAAAACCAAGAAAAACTGCAAAGTACCAAAAAAACAGTTGCAAAAGCAAAGGCGTGTTGCGTAGCGTTTCCACATACACCAAAGCGATTTGCCGCACTAGCCAGTTGTCCGAGAGACGCGCGATGCCAGCGGTCACTCCCACAACGGTTGCCAAGACAATGCCAAAAACGGTGACCCGTAAAGAATTTACCAGCCCAACTTGTAACGCTCGTGCGTAGTTATCCGAAGGGAGATAGGAAATGGGAGTTTCGCCAATGTCAAAGGCGGCTTGCGAGTTGAGAAAGCCGAAGCCAAATTGAATTCCCAACTGTTGTAAGTTGCGGCTGAGATTGCTCCAGAAAATGGCGATCGCGATCGCAGTCAGTAGCACAACTAGCACCTGCCCGACGACCCACCAAAACCGCACGTCTCGCCAGAGGGGAATAGAACCCTGTGTTTTCATCGATTGCTTATCTAAACGGGGGAGCGTAGAGCAGTCCCCCCTGATTCCATAATTGATTTTGGCCGCGCGGCAAGTTCAATTTAGTTTGTGGCCCTAAGTTGCGATCGTAAATCTCGCCATAGTTGCCCACATGCTTAATAATTCGCACCGTGAAATCATTGGGTAAACCTGCGCCTTCCCCTAAGTTTCCTTCTGCGCCTAAGAAGCGACGTACTCCCGGATCTTTGCTACTGCTGGCGAGTTGCGTGACATTTTTGGAGTTAATCCCCATTTCTTCGGCATTAATTAAGGTGTAGATCGCCCAACGCACCGCGTCATTCCACTTAGCATCTCCAGCAGCGACAGCGGGAGCTAGAGGCTCTTTGGAAACCACGTCGGTTAAAATTACATGCTCTTCGGGCTTGGGTAAAGCGCTACGTCGAGAAAGTAACTGCGAGCGATCGGATGTCACCGCATCACAACGACCCTCTTGATAGGTCGCAAACACGATATTGACATCTTCAAATACCACCGGAGTGTAGCTGATGTTGCGCTTACGCATTTCATCTGCCAAATTCTGCTCGTTGGTGGTTCCGGTTTGGGTGCAAATCGAGCGTCCTTTGAGGTCAGCCAGAGTTTTGATGCCGCTATTTTGTTTCACCATCACCCCCTGCCCGTCGTAAAAGACCACTGGGGCAAATTCCAGACCAACGGAAGTATCACGGCTCATTGTCCAGGTGGTGTTGCGGCTGAGCACATCGACTTCGCCCGTCTGGACAGCGGTAAAGCGTTCTTTAGCGTTGAGGTTGCGGAATTCTACGGCGTCCGGGTTATCGAACAGGGCAGCGGCGATCGCTCGGCACACATCGACATCGAGTCCCGAATATTTGCCATCTTGCCCTACAAAACTAAATCCTGGTAGTTCGCCACTGACACCACAAACCACATTGCCACGACTGATAATGGTGTCTAGTTGGCTTTGCCGCTGCTGTTGACTACACCCTGCTAAGGATAGCCCCATCAGCGCGATCGCCGTGATGAAAGAATGCCATTGACGCATAAATGCAGCTTTACTCTCTTTGAATAGACCCCAGGGAGACAAGAGGTATAACCAGAAATGCAAGGTACTAGGTCTGGTTCTGGCCTCAAACCTTCGATCGAGTCTTATCTTACAGGCTTCAAAGAGTCTATTGCTGGCATTACGGTACTAAGTTCCGCAATATATCGAGAAATCTAAGAATGAGTCACTATGCGCTCTTCGGCTAAATCACGGATGAGAGGCATTTTGGTCTGAATATAGGCATTCAACAGGTTGGTTTCATCAGAATCTAGCGATCTCTGAGCTTTTAATTGCCGTAGCAACCATTGAGCTAGGCTAGAGTCGTCCAAATTGAGCAATATTTGGGCTTGAGCTGACTCAACCACCGCCCACAACTGGCGAAGCATTAAAGGAGTCATACGTTCTTTTCCTTAATTGTCTTTTCACTTTTTAACCATATCTTGATCTGGAAATACCAAACTTGGGGTCACACAAGAAGACACAAGAGTTACAAAACACTTAACAAAGCGATCCATAAGTTGATTTGCTTTTCACAATTGCTTATTCGGCCTTTCGACGACTTGATACAAAAAGCTGAGTGTCGCCCAATGATTCACATCTAAGGCCCACACATCGGTTGGGATGTTGAGGGTTTGTGTGGGCACCACACTCGCTTGATGCAAATCTTGCAAAAGAGCTTGAGCAACCTCTAGCGGGTTGGTAGGAGCACCCAATCGCTGTACTCCCCCCATGGGTCGCATTGCAGCTTCCAAAGTCGCTAAAGTTTGGCTAAAAGGCGCATCACTAAATATGAGATGAGTTTCGGCAAAGCCCGCTGGCCCTCTGACCGTCCATTGGAGAGAGTTTTTCACTTGTGGGACGCTCAGCGTTTCCCCAGGCGCGATCGCTTCCTGCTTCAAAATAGATTTAGCTTCGTCACCTTCTGTGGGCGGGGTGGCTTGGCTAGAGTAAAGCGCAACGAGGCTACCGCTGCTGTCTAAACTTAACGCTACGACATAAATGGGACGATCGCTATAGTTAGAAACTTGGTAACGAATTTGGCTACCAATCGGCAAAGTCGGCACGCCTAACTCATTGAGTGGGGCTGGAGTCGCCCTCTGGCTCAAGGACTTGCTAGTTGCCCGCAGCGTAGAGCGGCTGAGAAGAATCGCAGGCTCAGGCGTAACGAGTTCTAAAACTGCTTTCACGCCCAAGTGCGAAGCTGCTTCGTTAGCAGTGAGTCGCAGTAGTTTAGCCGCCAAGCGTGTTTTGAGGTGAGGCAATAGCCGCTGAATCGCTGACTTGACCGCTTCTCCACCCTCTCCTAAGCTGTCTGGAATTAATTCCCGGCTGACTGAAAACAAGCCATAGCCCCGTGGAGCGGCGCTGAGGTCAATGCTACGACTGGTGCTGGCCTCAGTTGTGGCTATCTCAGCCGCTGCCCCAGTCGTTGCCCTAGTAGTAGAACGACTGGTTTCGCTAACCCGACCCAACAATGTATCCGCAGGTTGCTCTCCTGCCGTGACCACGGTGATATGAGGTGTGGCGGAAAAAGCGCTAGTTGCATCCACTCGTTCGATCCGCTCTAAGGTTGAGTCTAGGGCGATCGCTAAATTTAGATTACGTGGGATCACCCGGACGGTTTCTTGCACCAGTTGCCCGACTTGGAGCTTGAGACTTGCCGCTGCATCCCCCACATTGGCAATTCGAGCCTTCGCCGTCAGGCCGTTACGAGCATAAATCTGCACTTGTACGGGTTGAGCTTTGGTGGCAGTTGCCGAGGTGCTAGCAGTTTCAGAGAGGCTAGGGGCGATCGCGCTCGACTCAATCTGGGTAGGGGTGGCTGCTAAATCTGTGGAACTGGACGGTGAGACTACGCTGAGCACAGCATTCAAACCGTAAGCTTCCAGACCAGGGCTAAACAAACCACCCAGCCAAAGCTCACCTGCTCTACCATCGTCATCCACGCTGGTCACAATCCCTTCGGCTCCAATGCGATCGCTCGGCGCTGTGTAGTAGGTGAGTAAAGCTTGCTCGCGGCTTTGCAGCCCTATCAAAGTTGGCTGCTCTTTACCGACCCACTGAGCAATGCTGGCAGCAGCCCGATTGAAGCTGACTTGAATGGTGGTAGGGGGAGCCATTGCCCATAGATATTGGGTCAAGGCATAGGTCAACAGCCCAGCGCTAAAGCCGCCCCATTGGGTTTCAAAAGCTTGCTCTTGAGCGGAGCTATAAGTCATAGCACTGACTAATTCATCTAAACTAGCTGCTGCTAAGACAACCCCAGGAATCTGTCCAGAGCGTCGTTGCACACCTACCTGCTCTCGCGATGCCTGGATACGGCTCAGGAGTTGATCCTGAAACGCCAGTTCATCTGGGCCGGGTTTGCCCAATTTAGGTTTGGGTCTGGCCCGCAGCCGCAAGTTGCCCTGTAAGGAACTACCGGGGTAAAGGTAGCTAGTGTCTAAAATCGTGGTCACTCGGTCAGTAGCCAGCGATCGCAGCAGCAACAGCAGGGTTTCTTCTAGCAAGTCGTTGACAATACCCTCGTCGTGGTCGCTCGATACAGTCGCATCAGCAGGAACTAGGCTACTCTGCACCGTTTCCGCTGAGTTATCTGTCTGGACTCGGCCCCCATAGCCGCTGAAATGGAACACCACGACATCCCCTGGACGTGCTTGCTCGCTCAGGTGCTCTAGAAACGCGGACTCAATGGCTTGGCGAGTGGCTTGGCGATCGGTCAGCGTCAGGATATCGCGATCGCTAAACCCGAACCGATGCACCAACAACTCTCGCTGCAACTCCACATCGGTCACACATCCCGCCAAGGCCGAGCTGCGAGTGGCAGTCCGGTGATACAGACTGTCCGAATATTGGTTAATGCCGACCAGTAAGGCTAACTTTCGGGCGGTGGGTGCCGCCAAAGCTTGAGAGTAGCGATCGCTCAGTCGCAACAACCCCGCTTCACTCATGCCTAAGGCTGCCAAGGTTAAGCCAGCTTGTTGCAAAAAAGCTCGCCGCTTCAATCCCATGCCTTTGTTTCCCCTACGGCTATCTAGATCTCACGTAAAAATGCTCTTTTGATCCTAGATGGATTTTGGGGCACCTATGTGCCGCAGCCTCACAATTGACGTCGGCTGTAGCTGGGAGAATCCAGCCTTAACGACTGCCAGTATAAACGAAAAATAGGGATGCACTGCTGTACGCCCCTACACAAGGTTAATCAATGAGTCTGCAATGAGTCGGCAATTAGCTTGCAACGCTTACGCTTCGACGGGGACTCGCATGGCCCGCGCTAGCTCAGCCGCTACTTCGGGGCGAGAGAATTCGGGGGGTGGCAATTCACCGCGACGTAGCATCTCGCGGACTTTGGTGCCAGAGAGGTGAACTCGCTCCGCAGGAGAACTGGGGCTAGTTTTGGTCGTCGCCATACCCTGCGTGCGAGTGCAGTAGAAAGCATGCTCAAACTTCATCGGAGTGATGCCCAACTCATCGGGTTCAAACTCATCAAAGATGTGCTGAGCATCGTAGGTGCCGTAGTAGTCACCAACTCCAGCATGGTCACGGCCCACAATAAAGTGGGTGCAGCCGTAGTTCTTCCGCAACAGGGCATGGAAGATTGCTTCGCGAGGGCCAGCGTAACGCATGGCAGCAGGGTTAATCGCCAAAATCACCCGATCTTGAGGATAGTAGTGCTCCAAAATAATTTCGTAGCAGCGCATCCGCACATCTGCGGCGATGTCATCTTCCTTCGTAGCACCAACAAGGGGATGCAAGAACAGACCATCCACTGTTTCCATCGCACACTTTTGAATGTATTCGTGAGCGCGGTGGATAGGGTTGCGGGTTTGGAAGCCCACAATAGTCTTCCAGCCCTTTTCCTTAAACATGGCCCGTGATGCGGCAGGGTCAATTTGGTATTGGGGGAACAGAGGGTGCGACTCTCGTTGCAGCAACCATACTGGCCCCGCTAAGTTCACTGGCCCTTGGTTGTAAACCACCTTCACGCCGGGATGCTTTTCGTCATCGGTGCGGTAGACGTTGATGGCTTCGTGGGCTTTGTCGTAGGTATATTTCTGCGTCAGCTCCAGCACGCCAATAAATTGGCCTTGGGGATTGTCTAGGCGAACCAAGCTACCTTCCTGCAAAGGTGCTGCAACTTCTTCGGTGACAGACAGGGTGATGGGAATCGACCAAGGCAACCCATTGGCTAGGCGCATGTTCTCGACCACATTAATGTAGTCGGCTTGTTCCATAAAACCAGTCAGAGGACTAAAGCCACCAATGGCAATCAATTCCAGATCGGAGGTGGCTCGCTCATCGAGTTGGACACGAGGCAAAGAGTCCGCTTTTTCTAGAAAGGTTTGTTTTTGCTCTGGCGTAACGATGCGATTGATCAGGTGGCCGCCGTGGGGTGCAATGCCGTCTGAATGGTGACTCAAGATAATTCCCTCTTCCTGGTTAGCTCAACGAGAAAATTGTTAATTTTTTCTAATTTTTATCCTACCTTTCCCCGGTACCTCTGTGCGAATTTGAGCAATTGCTCTTGGAGCGATCGCACTTTGCTTCGTCAAGAAATTGACACATTGGTTGACCTCTCCCCCGTCCCCTCTCCTACTAGGAGAGGGGTGCCGAAAGGCGGGGTGAGGTTTGTTCATCTTAGGAATTGGCAGTTTCTAAAGGCTCGATGATGCCGCCACCGAGCAACACCTCTCCGTCGTACCAGACCGCAGCTTGACCGGGGGTGATACTAAACTGGGGATCATCAAACACCAGCTTGACGCGATCGCTTCCGTCCTGAGTTTCTAGCGGGATCACCGTTACTGGAACCGCAGGCGATCGATAGCGAATCTGGACTTCCGCGCGAATCGGAGCGGTGGGGGCTGCGATCGCTACCCAATTCACTCGATGCACCGTGCATTCTGGGTTCTGTGCTTCTGTGCGCTCGCCCACAATGACTCGATTTCGCCCCGCATCTAGGCCAATGACATATAGGGGGTGAGCGGCAGCAATGCCCAAGCCTTTGCGCTGACCAATCGTGTAGTGGTGTACACCTTCATGCTGGCCCAAGACTTGCCCTGCTTGATCGACAATGTCGCCTTTTTGCGGCGTGATGTACTGATCCAAAAACTTCTGCATCGAGCCATGTGCTTCAATCAAGCATAGATCTTGGCTTTCAGGCTTTTCAGCAGTGTAGAGACCCAACTCGGCGGCAAGGCGACGGGTTTCGGTTTTAGGGTGTTCGCCTAGCGGAAATAGTACGCCTGCTAGAATTTCTTGGCTCAGGTCATACAAGAAATAGGTTTGGTCTTTGCTGCGATCGACGGCTCGGCGCAGTTGATAGCGTCCGGTGGTTTCGTCCACAGTAATTCGAGCATAGTGTCCTGTGGCAATGCGATCGATGCCAAAGTTTTCACGGGCATACTGGAGCATCGGCCCAAACTTCACGGCTTTGTTGCATTGTGAGCAAGGCAGCGGTGTGATTCCAGCGCTGTAACCAGACACTAAGTAATCAATAATGTAGGTTTGAAAGGTGTCTCGAATATCTACGATGTGGTGCGGAATTTCTAACTGTTCGCAAATTCGGGCAGCGTCCACCATGCCCTCAGAGCAGCATTGGCCTTTCCCCTTCATCAGCCACAGGGTCATGCCAACAACTTCATAGCCTTGCTGGTGGAGGATGGCGGCTGTAACGGAACTATCAACTCCACCGGAGAGTCCTACCACAACTTTATTCATGGACTGCAAATACTGCCGCAACATATAAGCTAACTCTCCTAGGCTAACATTCTCTCGCCCCGAGCTTGTCAAGAGATAGAGCTTTTTCCGTGCTACACTAACCGCAAATTTTTATCGCCGAAAGTATTAGGAAATATTAATAGGGTTGCGATCGCTATGACCATTCATTCAGGCAAGAAATCTCAGAAATCTAATCAAAAACCTCAACGATGCTTGGTTGGAACCAAACCTAGTATGAAACCACAATGGGGTTGGACTGCACCTTTGGCCTTCCTAGTTTTTCAGGGTGGACTGGCAGTGGTAGCTCATGAACTGGCAGCTCATGAGGCGATCGCGGCTGAACCGACCAGCGTCTTAGTGGCGCAGGAATTTAATTTTGAGGCACCTCCACCTCCGCCATCTAGCCAATTTCCTGCGGTGATTGTGCCGCGTGACCCTACCCTGCCCACTTTGGAGCCTGCTCCTGCTCCTTTCCCAAATAGCCCAGCTCCAGTTTCAGCACCTCCCACCCGAGCATTGCCCTCGCAAACTTATTTGGTTTACGTCAATGGCAATAGCCCTTTGATATTGGAGCAAGTGAGACGAGTGGAGCCAGAGGCGTTCCGCAAGGAATATCGGGGTCGTACTGTGATTCAAGTCGGGCAATTTATCGATCAATCCAATGCCAGACGACGAGCCGAAGCCTTGCAAGATCAAGGAATTCGAGCAGAGGTCGCGCAAGTTTCTGGCTCTGGCAGCGGCACAGCCCCAGACAACCCAAAGGGTTACTATGTGGTGATTCCTGCTGGCAGTGGAGCGCTTGCTGCTGTTCAAGCCCAAGTAAAACGACTAGCAGGTGATTTAAGGGTGAGCGTGATCTCGCGCGATCAGCCACGAGGCAACCATATTGCCGTTGGCCCTTTCACCAATTGGAATGCTGCCAATTCTTGGAACCGCTATGTCAACGATTTCGGCCTTACTAATGCACGGGTCTATTACGGGCGCTAATCCTAAACTGGCGATCGCTTGAATGGGGTTGATATGGGTGAGGGAATAGCACTGTGGCTCAGGGACAAAACAGGCTAGAGCAAATTCAGCAGTTTGTTGTGACTGCCGAGCAAATGCGGGCGATCGAGGGACGGGCCTTTGCGGCTGGGTTGCCTGTAGCTGCACTGATGGAAAAAGTGGCTGGCTTGATCACGCGACGGGTGCAAACACTCTATCCACTTCCGACTCATCAGAAAGTTGGGTTGCTGGTTGGGCCAGGACATAACGGTGGTGATGCCTTGGTAGTGGCGCGTGAGTTGCACTTACAGGGATACGAAGTTCTTCTTTATCGCCCATTTTCTAAGCTCAAAGAATTAACTCAGCAGCACGCCCAGTACGCCGGAAGTTTGGGGATTCCCTCGGTAGAGCAGATTGAAGCGCTGCAATCTTGTGATTGGTTGATTGATGGCCTGTTTGGGTTTGGGCTAGAGCGATCGCTCTCCGACTCCATCGCCGAGACGGTAAATCAGATCAATCAGTGGTCAGTGCCCGTCGTTAGCATTGATTTGCCCTCTGGTTTACACACCGATACAGGAGCCGTTTTAGGCACCGCTGTCCGAGCGACCCAAACGCTGTGTTTAGGGTTGTGGAAACTAGGGCTACTGCAAGACAACGCCTTAGAGTATGTCGGCACTGCGGAGCTGATTGATTTTGGCCTACCTCTAGCGGATATCGAGGCAGTATTGGCAGATTCCTCTCGGATTCATCGAATTACCCCGCACAGTGCGATCGCCAATCTACCCCTACCTCGCCCTGCCACAAGTCACAAATACAAAATGGGGCATTTATTGGCTATCTGCGGCTCTCGTCGCTATACAGGGGGAGCCATTCTGACAGCGTTAGGGGCGCGGGGTAGTGGTGTAGGGATGCTTTCCGTAGCGGTGCCAGAGTCAATTAAGCCGTTGCTTTCCGCTCAGTTACCCGAAGCCCTCATCATTGGTTGCCCAGAAACAGCTAGTGGTGCGACCGCCCAGCTCCCCGAAAGTTTGGAACTCAGCTCCTACAATGCGATCGCTTGTGGCCCCGGTTTGACGATGGATGCTAGTGCTGTAGTTGAGCGAGTCATCGCTAGCGATCGCCCTTTAGTTTTAGATGCCGATGGCTTGAATGTGTTGGCTCAAGCAGACACCATCCCAACCCTCACTAAACGTCAAGCTCCTACAGTTCTTACACCCCACTTCGGGGAGTTTAGGCGGTTGTTTCCAGCCATTGCCGAAGGAATAACCAATCGAGCGATCGCAGTTCGAGAAGCGGCTCAAGAAACTGGAGCGGTGGTGTTGCTGAAAGGTGCGCGAGTGGCGATCGCAAATCCAAGCGGCACAGTTTGGATCAACCCAGCCAGTACACCTGCCTTAGCGCGGGGTGGTAGTGGTGATGTGCTAACAGGCTTGATTGGGGGACTGTTGGCGCAAGATGTGTTGCAGTCGGCTCCAGTCGAGGCAGCAGTGCAAACGGGAGTTTGGTGGCACGCCGAAGCAGGCCTTCTCGCTGCTCAGGAACGCACGGAATTGGGGGTTGATGCCTTTACGTTAACCCAATATTTGATGCCAGCCTTGCGATCGCATTTGGAGACCTAACCCCCAGCCCCTTCCCTGTAGGGAAGGGGAGCCAGAGTTTCAAAGTCCCTCGCCTCTTAGGAGAGGGATTTAGGGAGAGGTCTGCATGGGGTAACTCGACTACAGACCTGAACTTGACCTTAGGTTAAAAAACGATCGCCCCTGTGCGAGAAGCGATCGCCTGTAAGTAACTCAATTGCAAATCAGCTTTAGTCAAACCAACCCAGGTCAGAATCGGAAGTGGTTTTGCTAGGATAGTGCTTGTGCATTGAGTGTTGAGGAATGCGCTCCTGTAGCACAATGCGATGCGATCGGTAGTCTCTATTATCGGGAGCAGGGCGTTGGTTTGTACGCGCCAGTTGTCCGCTTTGTGGTTTAGCAGGTTCCTTCTTTTCGGCTGGCTTTGCTGTGAGCGCTGACTTGGCTGCGGGTTCTGGCTTTGCTGCGGGTTCTGGCTTTGCGTTGGATTCAGTCAGTTGCAGAATCACCTTCTTAGCTTCCTCTAGTTCAGATTCTAGCTTTTTGGTGTGTTTTACTTCAGCTTGCAGCTTATGAGCTAGCGACTTTTGCTCATCTAAATCTGATTGGATCGCCGAGATCTTGTCTAGTAAGGACTTTTCAGTTTTCCGAGCCGCTTCCAGATTTTGCCGTAACTCCGCGATCGCCGCTTCTAACCCTGAAGTGTCAGGTGTATCTTGCTTAGCACTAGCATCACTCTCGCTAGCACTAGCCTTACTACTAGCTGTTTTCGTAGCCGCAGCTTTAGCAGTGGTAGACTTGCTAGTTGCACTAGAGCCACGCTTAGATTTAGCAACCGCATCATCTTCAGGCTGATCAGGAGCCGCAACGGGTTGAGCTTTGACATCTACAGTTTGTGCTGAGGCTGGCTCGGCATTCTTGGGGGTATTAGGGGACGTTTGCACCAACTCCGGACTCCTTTCAACAGTTCCAACTACTTCTGATTCTAGGGACTTCTGAGCCTCCTCTCGTAGCAAATCGCCTAAGCCTTTTTTCGCCATCACTTCCTCCAGTCTCTCTGTATTTCTTCTGCAACTCGACGGTAGTCTGCTTCAGCTTCACGAGCATTTTTGCCCCGCCATTGCATAATGGATGCCCCATCTAGAGCCGCCCGCTCGTGAGCTTTATAGGCTCGAATAAAGGCATTGCAAGCAGGGATGCCTAACTCTAGTAAGGTGTTTTGAGCCTCTAGCGCTTCTGCCAAACTGCGCGGATCAACCCTGGTCAAGAGCACTCGATGCATTACCCCCGTGGGTTTCACCGCCGTTTTCACTGTTTCAATCAAGACCGTTAAATCCATTGGTGCAGGAGGGCTGGGAAGTACAAGATAATCTGCGGCTGGCACCACTGCTGCTAACGCATCCGAACCGAGAGCAGGTGGCGTATCGACCACAATTAACTCGTAACCTTTTACTTTTCGCAGGTCTGCTAGGCGCGTGGCATCTGTCTCGCGTCTTAAATCAAAGCCAATGCCCTTTTCACTTCGCTCCACCCACCAACTGGCAGAATGTTGCGGATCTGAGTCTACTAGCAACACCCGGTACTTGTCCGAGAACGCTGCTGCCAGATTAACTGCTGTAGTCGTCTTACCAACTCCGCCCTTTCCATTCAGTACAGCGAGGATCTTTTGTGGCGAGGACGCTGACTTCAAAGATGAATCTCCTTGCGTGCGGTCTAGAAGTTGGCTAGTTAAATGCTATCTAAGCACCTCTGAGGTCGAATATACCTCGTTCCTGAGGATAAAAATTGCTTGGTTTCGATTCTTATTGGCTACCTTTGGCGAAAAACTTGTAAGGTTTATTCTCAATCTTGCTGTTTCCGCCTAGTCCATTCTGATAAGTTTATTAGGTTAATTTAATTACTAGTACCTGCCTGCTCCCTGACAGATTTGACGCTACAACTGTTCACAGCAGAGTGGGAGGGTTGTGGGGTAAGGGTCATGGCGCTGATTGTCCAGAAATACGGTGGAACGTCTGTCGGTTCAGTAGAACGCATTCAAGCAGTTGCTCAGCGAGTGGTGAAGGCGGCTAAAGCGGGCAATTCCTTGGTGGTGGTGGTTTCGGCAATGGGCAAAACCACTGATGGTTTGGTCAAGTTAGCCCACGAAATTTCCACCCATCCCAACCGACGCGAGATGGATATGCTGCTCTCGACTGGGGAGCAAGTTTCGATCGCCCTGCTTAGTATGGCAATTCAAGAACTCGGTCAACCTGCCATTTCTATGACAGGGGCACAAGTGGGCATTGTCACCGAAGCTGAGCATAGCCGTGCCCGGATTCTGCACATTCAGCCCGATCGCGTAGAACGGCAATTAGAAGCAGGCAAAGTCGTCGTCGTAGCAGGGTTCCAAGGGGTTGCCAGTCGCGAAGAACTAGAGATTACCACATTGGGTCGGGGTGGTTCTGACACTTCAGCCGTGGCTTTGGCCGCAGCCCTACGAGCTGATGTCTGCGAAATTTATACCGATGTCCCTGGCATTTTGACTACCGATCCGCGCTTGGTGCCAGACGCGCAACTGATGACCGAAATCACTTGCGACGAAATGTTGGAACTAGCAAGTTTGGGAGCCAAAGTTCTGCATCCTCGCGCGGTAGAGATCGCCCGGAACTATGGCGTGCCCCTAGTTGTACGCTCTAGCTGGACAGAGGAACCTGGCACCAGAGTGGTTTCCCCTACGCCCCAACCTCGCCCGCTAGAAAACCTAGAACTAGCACGTCCCGTCGATGGCGTGGAATTTGACACCGACCAAGCCAAGGTGGCTTTACTGCACATTCCCGATCGCCCTGGCGTTGCCGCCCGCTTGTTTGGCGAGATTGCCACTCAGGATTTGGATGTAGACCTGATCATCCAATCCATTCATGAAGGCAACTCCAACGACATCGCCTTCACCGTCACCAAAAATTCCCTGAACCAAGCTGAAGCGGTTGCCGCCGCGATCGTACCTGCTTTGGGTGCTCAACTCGGCGCTGGCGCAGATGCCGCTGCTGTCATGGTGCAACGCCAAATTGCCAAAGTTAGCATTGCGGGCGCAGGCATGATTGGTCGCCCTGGGGTAGCCGCACAAATGTTCTCCACCTTGGCGGCTGCTAGCATCAACATTCAGATGATTTCCACTTCAGAAGTAAAGGTGAGCTGCGTCATTGATGCCGACGATTGCGATCGCGCTATTGCCGCCCTGTGCGAAACCTTTGAAGTCCACAGTTCCTCCGCCAAGCTCACCCCCGCCGTAGAAGTTCACACCCCCGACGAACCCCCAGTACGTGGCGTAGCCTTAGACCTGAACCAAGCGCGTCTGGCCATTCGTCACGTCCCCGATCGCCCCGGCATGGCCGCAAAAATCTTCCAAATCTTGGCCGAGCAAAATATCAGCGTAGACATGATCATCCAGTCTCAGCGCTGCCGAGTGGTGAATGGAGCTAGCACCCGTGATATTGCCTGCACCGTAGCTCAGATCGATGCTGAAGCTGCTCGCGCTGTTCTAGAGAAAGCTGCTCCTGAGCTAGGCTGTGGCGAGATCGTCGTAGACTCTGCGATCGCTAAAGTCAGCATCGTTGGCACTGGCATGGTCGGCAAACCAGGCATCGCTGCTCAGATGTTTGAAGCGCTATCTCAGCACCAAATCAATATCCAGATGATCGCAACCTCCGAGATCAAGGTTAGCTGCGTCGTAGCCCAAGACCAAGGCGTCATCGCCCTTCAAGCCATCCACGCCGCTTTCAACCTCTCCGGTAGCCAAAAAATTCAAGTTCCTGCGTAGGAGCCTCAGAGAGAGGAGTGAGGAGTGACGCGTGAGGGGTAAGGAGCCAGGAGTTAATAGTTAAAAGCTACCAAAAATCAAGACTCGAAATACTCGCACTCAGCTTCGTTTGGAGGGGGTCTGGGGGACGCAACCGTCCTTCAGCGGGGTTTTGGGGGCAGGTGCCCCCAAGCTCTTGATTTTGTTGAAGTGCGACTTGATTTCAGTAAGTCAGAAACCACACAAAGCTCCACAAAAACCTTACTGAGGAGCAGCTTCAGGGGCGAGCGGTTGAGTCAAAGTCCCCGTTGAGTTTGGCCTTGTACCATTCGATCCAGCGCCATTCGGCCCAATACCATTTGGCTCCTGACCTGGACTGGGGAAAAGCGGCACATTGGGATTAAACGTGGGAGATGGATTCGCCCCTGGAGTGTCTGAAGGGTTGAACAGATAAGGAGCCGCTCCAGGTGACGGCGTTGCTCCAGGCAGAGGAGATAAACCAGGCAAAGTGGGATTGGCAGGATTCGTTTGATTGCTTGCAGGATTCGGACTGCCGGGTAAGGTAGCTAGGGCCACGCGATCGCCCCCCACCGATCGCAACAAATCCAGCACCCGCACCACATCATCGTAAATCGCCGTTTTGGGCGCATACAGCACAATCATGCCGCTGGGATTGGTCTGTTGATAGCCCAAGAGTTGCTGGTAGAGTCCAGCCTCCGTCACTGGATTTTGGTCGATGTAGGTTTGCCCTACGGAATCAATACTGACTACCAGCATTTCTCGCATTTGAGGAGCCGCTGTACCTGCTTTCGGCAAATCCACATTAATTCCTTGCTGCCGTGTCAGTTGCAAAGCCGCCAAAATAAAGAATGTCAGAATACAGAAGATGACATCAATCAGCGGAATAATCTGGATTTGAACTTCTTCGCCGGGGGACTCCAGGTTGATTTTCATGACTTTGTGAAAATAAAGGCAGCAAAATTAATAGTCAGTCAGATTGGGCTTATCCGTCTTTGCTTCCGAAGTATAGGTGGTGTCCGTTCTGCCTGCTAAAGGTGAAACTCCGTGGCTCTCTTGCCATTGCTGACGGTACAGCAACTCTAAGTCATTGCCAGCCTTACGAAATAGCTTTACTTGATTAAACAGCAGCCCTTGAAAGACCCGATAAAATACCAGCGCCAAAATTGCCACAATTAGACCAGCCGCCGTACTGATGAGGGCTTCACCAATACCAGTGGTAACCCCAGCCGTAGAAGCGGTACCAATGTCGCCAATCCGAATCGATCGCAAGGATTGGATCAAGCCCACGACCGTTCCTAAAAGTCCTAAGAGTGGAGAGAGTGCAATCACCGCCTCCAATGCTTTGTCACCGCGACGCATTGCCGCTAGTTCTTCATCAGCCGAGGCTTCTAGTGCCAGCTTAAATAGCTCTGGATCTGGGTTTTGCAGCTTTAAAGGTGCATAGAGAAAATGCCCAACGGGTTGATCATCGGCTCTCCTAGCTATGTCGGCGGCCTTCCCCCAGTCGTGCGGAGCTGCATCCATTACCCGTTCTACAATTTCTTTCTCCTGGGTCAAGATGCGAGACCAGAACCACAAGCGCTCAATAATGGCACTCAGAGCAATGATCGACAAGACCAGTAGCGGCCACATCGAAATTCCGCCCTTTTGAAATAGTTCTGCAATATTCACAGTTATTTCTTGCCTCCGTGCATTCCTCAAGCCAGCGTTTTCTCTACAGGGTACCTGCAATTGGTGCCAAGTAGAGAGCGATCGCCTGTTGAAATAGTTTCTAGAAAATTAAAAGAGTTTGTAGGTAGAGCTTGCCAGACCTGATACACCAGATATCCACACCGGAAGTTCTGCTGGAAATTTGCCAAGATCAAGATAACTTTAAGGACAAGCTTATGAACTTCTCTATTCAAGGCGTTTACAACTGGTACCGTGACACCATCCGTAATCCCAAATATCGTTGGTGGATTATCCTGGGTTCGTTGCTGTACCTGTTCAGCCCAATTGATATTGCGCCCGACTTTATTCCCGTCATTGGTTGGATTGACGATACCGTAATTCTGACCCTCTTGATTGGTGAAGTCTCCCAGATGTTAACTTCTCGCTTGAAGTCTGCCTCTAAGCCCACGGAGTCGGATGAAGGCTTTGACTATACCAATAATGTTGCTGCCACTGGTTCTAGCACGGTTGATGTGGATGCTGTTTCCGTCAAGTAGTGCAGTTCATTAGTGCGAACCCGCAGACGGCTAATGGCTAACTAAATATTGTGTTAGGCCGCGTGCTGAGCCGCGATATTGCGTGACGCAGTGTGTTAAGCCGCGATCGCACCCTCATTACAACTGCATATCTTTCAGAACCCCCTCCGGATTGGTGTCAGTTTGTGACCAGGCTAGAGGGGCTTTTGCTATGGTGTGTGATTTCTAACTTCGGGTCGAGCAGCGGTTGTAAAATAATCTCCAAATAAAGAGATCTAGAGCGATTTCTGCTAACTTAGCTAATCTTTACTAGCCTAGTAGGTGCATTGCTGTCGATAGCTGTGGTTTGAGATGACTTTCCCTAGCCGATTGGCTCAATTGAATCCCTCTCGTAGCCTTCAGGCGCGATTAGGGTTGGCAACGGGTGGCATTGTGCTGTTGCTATCAATCTTGCTGAGTTGGCTGGTGGGATATACCACAAGCATTCAGTTGCAGAATACTCAGGGGCAATCTCTGGCTGAGTTGGCTTATCAAATGGCTGACAAACTCGATCGCGGCATGTTTGAGCGCTACCGCGAGATTCAAATTTTGGCGGCGCTACCACCCATTCGCAACCCAAGTTACTCATCTGCGGCTCAGCGATCGCTTTTAGAGAAATTGCAGTCTACCTTTCCTGACTACGCTTGGATTGGGCTACTGAATGCTCAGGGAGAAGTCCTAGCGAGTACGGGCGGTATTCTTGAGGGAGCCAATATTGCTTCTAGGGATGTGTTTCAGCAGGGACTCCGTAAACCCTTTGTGGGAGATGTTCACGAGGCCGTCCTGCTAGCAAAGTTGCTACCCCAGCCCGAGGGTGAACCTTTACGATTTCTGGACCTAGCCGCTCCGGTGCTCAGTGAGCAGGGACAGTTGCAAGGCGTGATTGCTGCGCATCTGAGTTGGGCTTGGGCGGACGAGGTCAAGAAGTCATTGCTGGAACCGATGGCCCAGCACAGCCAGGTTGAAATTTTTGTGTTGGATACGGCGGGTCAAGTCTTGCTCGGCCCTGATGCTTTGGTCGGAAAAACTTTGACTCTACCCAGCGTCCAAGCAGTTCAAGCTAACCAAAATCACTATGTATTGGAATCTTGGCCGAGTGAGGAAAAGTTTTTAACTGGATTTGCCCGCACCCAAGGCTATCGCGATTATCCTGGCTTAGACTGGCTGGTGCTAGTGCGGCAAGATGCAGATGTGGCTTTAGCTCCGGCGCGGCGGCTGCAAAATCAAATCTTAGGGCTAGGGCTAATTTCTGGCATTGGGTTTGCTATCCTCAGTTGGCTCAGTGCTAGCCTTATTGTCAATCCGATGCTGGAAATTGCGGCGATCGCCAATCGGATGCGGCAAGGCGATCAGCAAGTTGTGATTCCGCTGATGCAGGGGCGAGACGAACTGTCTAAGCTCTCCCAATCCTTACGTTATTTGGTTTCTGCGCTGAGTGAGCAGCAAGAAGCGTCCTACCAAAGTGAAGAACGCTACCGACTACTAGCAGAAGCGCTACCGCAATTTGTTTGGCTGCTGGACACCACCGGACAAGTCGAATACTGCAATCACTATTGGTATGACTACACAGGCTTGAGCGAAGCCCAAACCCTAGGCTATGCCTGGGATGCAGCGTTACACCCAGATGACCAAGCTCGTATGAAGCGAGAGTGGCGGCAAGCTGCTAAGACAGGTAACCATTTCGAGATTGAATACCGGATTCGCTCCGCTACTGGGGAATACCGCTGGTACTTAGGCTCCCTGGGGCCTGCCCGCAATCAAGAAGGGCAGATTATCAAATGGGTAGGAACGGCGGTTGATATTGAATCTCGTAAGCGGGCCGAAACCGAACGGATAGAACTCCTTCATCGAGAGAAAGCGGCTCGTCAACAAGCAGAAACGGCGAACCAACTGAAGGATGAATTTCTCGCGGTGTTGTCCCACGAATTGCGATCGCCTTTGAATCCAATTTTGGGTTGGGCTAAGCTGTTGCGAACTCGCCAGTTTGACGCCGAAACCACCGATCAAGCTTTGGAAACCATTGAGCGCAATGCGAAGCTCCAAGCCCAACTGGTAGAAGATCTGCTAGATGTTTCTCGGATTTTGCAGGGCAAGTTGAGCCTGAATATTGCTCCGGTGAATCTAGTGACGACGATTGAATCTGCGATCGAAACGGTGCGTTTAGCGGCAACAGCCAAGTCGATTGAGATCCACACCAAGCTAGATCAACGGGTAGGTTTGGTGGCAGGAGATGCAAACCGTCTCCAACAGGTGATGTGGAACTTGGTGTCTAATGCAGTCAAATTTACGCCTGCTGGAGGCCGTGTAGAAGTGCAGTTAGAGGCCATGTCTCCTTATGTCCAAATTCAAGTGGTTGATACAGGGAAAGGCATTCGTCCAGAATTCTTACCCCACGTGTTCGATCATTTTCGTCAGGCAGACAGTACCATCACCCGACAATTTGGAGGCTTAGGGCTGGGGCTGTCAATTGTGCGTCAAGTGGTGGAGCTGCATGGCGGTACAGTGCGAGTAGACAGTTTAGGGGAAGGTTTGGGATCAACTTTTACCGTGCAGTTGCCAATGATTCAAGGGGTTCCAGTCCTAGAGCCTGAGGAATCTCCAACCGAGCCAGAAATGAGTCTGGTTGGCATTAGAGTTTTAGTCGTAGATGACGAAGCGGATATGCGGAGGTTAGCCAGTACGGTTTTGGCTCAAGTAGGCGCGGAGGTTGAGGTGGCAGCTTCTGCCGCAGAGGCACTAGCGGTTTTACGCCAGTCAGAGGTAGATGTGTTAGTGAGTGACATTGGCATGTCTGAGATGGATGGCTATCGGCTGATTCGTCAAGTGCGAACGATCGCCCAAGCAGAAGCACCTATTCCTGCGATCGCGCTGACGGCTTACGCGGCTGAGTCTGACCAAAAGCAAGCCCTCTCCGCAGGTTTCCAAAAACATCTGGCTAAACCTGTAGAACCAGATGAGTTGATTCAAGCGATCGCCACCCTCGTAAGACGACCCCTCTAGAACGATCCGCTGCCTTTGCGTAATGGTGCCAAACTTGAGTACCTCGAAAGTAATAAAAAATACTTTGCAGCTTCATAAAAACTCCACTCCTTGGGAGCTTTATTGCTGCCCGCAGAATGGGTAACTTAGCAGAAGTTCCCTTCATCGCCCTTGTGGACTGACAACTACAAGCGGCCTTTCATTTCTGCTATGACAATCTTGCAAGACCAAAACTTAATTGAGCAAACTGAGCAGCCTTTACCGTTAGCAGATTTATGGTTGCTGCTGGTAGAGGATGAGCCAGATATTGCTGAGCTGCTCACTTTTTTATTAGAACAGTCTGGAGCGCGAGTGATCACTGCGGGTTCAGGTCGCGAAGCCCTCAAAACGGTGGAATGCTTTGTCCCCGATGTATTTATTAGTGATATTCGGTTGCCTGATACGGATGGTTGGTCCCTTCTCGCCGAGGTGAGAGCGTTAGAAAACCAAAAAGGGTTGCAGGTCGTTCCGGCGATCGCGATTACCAACTACAGTACGAAATTGCTAGACCAACAGGTGAACACGAAGGCGTTAGCCGCTGGGTTTCAGAAGTACTTCTCCAAACCTTTAGAGTTTGACGAGTTTGTAATGGCGGTGGCTGAGTTAGCTCATCGTTAGTTCTAATCGTTAGGTCTAATTGAGGTCTGGAGCCTCATCATCTTTAGGCTGCTCCGAGTCTGGCGGCGAAATATTGCCGAGGGGTGAAGCACTAGAAGCCTCGGATTGGATTGGCTCAAATACAGGACAATACCCTTCTGGGGCTACTTTGAAACCAAACAGAGGCGATATTTGATTCCAGCAGCGCTGTCCTCGGTAATGCTGACAGTTGCCGCAACAGTCTAGCGCCATTGGGACAGGGCGATCGCTGGTTGGAGTCAGTAGCTCCCATTGCGGCAAGCCTCGCAACACCAATTCTTCCCCTTGCCAACGCGCTTCGATTAAGCCTGTATCTGCAAAATTGTGCCAGCGGGTATCGACAGTAATCGCATCGGGCAGCGTAATCGTAACTACAGTGCCAAGCTCTGTCAGTTCTCCTTCGTAACTGGTTTCAGGGGCTGCGGGTTGCAAAAAGGTTTCACCCACAGGCAGCTCAACCACCGTTCCTGCGGCAGGAGAATGTAAGTGATAGCGGTTGTGCAACTCATCCAGACTGGTCAGATCAGACAAATAGGTGGGAGAGCTATGCACAAACACCACATGCTGAGGCCGCAAATTGTGGATCAGTTGCGTGGTGCCAGGGCCATCGCAGTGATCCGCCAGCAAGTAGGTTTCTACCGCCAATCGGCCTGCGCGAATTTCAACTTGCAATCTTCGTTCTACCGCCTTGGATGGAGATAGAACCAGTTGACGACGGGGCGATCGCCCAGATTCTGTTGCGTTAACAGTGGTTAATTTTTGAGGCAGCAGGAGTAGCCAAGGCCCATTGTCTGGACGGCAATACTCACTTAAATCTGCCGTAGCATCCGTGAGAATAATACAGGGAGGCTGCAAATGAGCCGCACTTAACAGTTCAATGGGGTTGAGGGCAACCGCATCTTGTAACCGTCGCACCCGTGGGCGAACTCGCTCATCCCAGAACAGAGGCTGATGCTGAGCAAAATTCTGCACGGTTGTGGGCAGATGAGGTAGCAACTGGATATAGGCATCGCAAGCGGCTGCAACCATGCCACTAACCCAGATGTTGATGTCGCGTCCAGTAAAGTGGTGGTGACTCCGCAACAACATTAATAGCTCTTGCCCTAAACCCAAAGTAGGCGTGGGGAGCAAGACTGAATAACCTTCGGCGATCGCTTGGCTGACTCGCTCGGCTACTTGGTTTTCTTGTTGCCGCCGCCGGGGATGCCGTGAGGTGCCATAACTTCCCTCCAAGATCAAGACATCGGGGCGCAATCCGCGCAGTTCTTCTAGCGGAAACCCTTCTACCAAACGAGAGTTGGAAAGAAAGCAATCTCCTGTATAAAAAACGGTGTAGCTACGCTGCGGCGTAGTGTAGGTGAGTAAGAAGGCCGCAGCTCCGGGTAAATGACCCGCAGGCCATAACTCAGCTGTCAAACCTTCGTGAAACTCAATCGGCGATCGCCAAGGCAAAGCTTGACAGAACGGAGGAATCTCGGCTGGGTCTAGTCCGGGCCAGTTAAACGGCAATAACTCGGTGGTAACTTCGCTAGCATAGATGGGCAGTTGAGGAAATGCTTCGTGTAGGGCTAGCAGCCCTTGGGCATGGTCTGGATGGGCATGGGTGCACAAGACCAAATCGGCAGGCAGAACGCGATCGCCATCATTGCCATCTAAGACTAGAGGTGAAATATCTTGGAGACCGCAATCTAACAAAATCCGATGAGGCCCCATCCGTACCAGCAAGCAAACTCCTTCGTCTGCGTGACCAGCACCGTAGGGCAAACATTCCAGCTCAACCACGTCCGTAGTTATTAGTGTGCAGAGCCATTGCCGTGATAGTTGTCAGAATCGTAGAAACCGTTTCGAGTGCCAAAAAACAAGCACGAAATTGTAAATACAACGGTTAGAACAGCCAAAATTAACTTAACGTCCATATTTATAAACAGGGTAAACAGCAGTAGCAGTAAAGGGATTAACTTATGGAATGTGCGAAGACCTTTGCAGGCCAAAGCAGAGCAAACTTGACGGCATTGTAGAACAAACTGATTAAAATCTTAGCGATCGCAACATTTTTGACACAATTGCCGTGAGTTCGATTTCCACTGCTCAGTTTATTCAGCCCTCCTGGTTAGCTCGTCCTTCTACAGAGGTAGCCCCAGACTTGTTGGGCTGCACTTTAGTCAGGCAAACCCTGGATGGCACAATTGTACGCGGTTTAATTGTGGAGACTGAGGCTTATGCACCTGGTGATCCTGCTTGCCATGCCTATCGCCGCCGCACGACTCGGAATTCGGTTATGTTTGGCCCCGCCGGACTCAGCTATGTTTATCTGATCTACGGCATGTATCACTGTTTCAATGTAGTCACTGATGCCGATCAGGTGCCCAGTGCCGTCCTCATTCGAGCCTTGGAATTGCATACAATCCCTGCTTGGATCGACCCCATTAAAGAACGCAAACCCGACCGAGTGGCAGCGGGACCCGGAAAACTTTGTCGCGCCCTGCAAATTGATCTGAGCTTGACGGCTCTGCCCTTCGCACCAGGCCAGCCCTTATGGTTGGAGCATCGTCATCCCAACTGGCAGGAAGATTTCGATCAAGGAGCGATCGCCTTTGTCCAAACCACTCGCATTGGTTTAACCCAAGGTGCCGATCTACCTTGGCGCTGGTACATCAAACAATGTCCTGCGGTGTCCAAGCTCTAGAATCTAGAAACTTTAGAGCGCGACTTCCTCCCCTTTTTCTGTAAAGCGAACCGACTCAATTTTCCATTGGGGATTGGCGGTCAAAGTTTTGTTTACAGCTCCCAGCAGTGCGAGTTGCTCACAGCTAGAAAGAGATTCTAGTTGCCGCCTAGAGTTTGGGCTGACCCGGAGATCCACCGTAGCAACTCGGCTATCTGGATTGATACTGACGCGATAGCCTGTCAAGCTAAAATCGGCGGTATCCCATTGCGCTAACGTTTGACTGATGGCTGCTTCTATGGGCTGTTGCGCCGACACGGTTGCTGGCTGTGGCACTAAAGTTTCGCAATTGCTGTCCACCTTGTAAATCGTGACGGGCACTGTATTCTGAGCATTAGTATTTTGAGTATTCGCTGTTGTCGTTGCAGCTACATTTCTGCTGGGTGTATTTCTGCTGGACGTATTGAGTGACTGACTGCGGGTCGCGGCAGTGGGAGCAGGGCTAGCCTTTGCCTGAGGAGTGGGAGTGATACTAGGCACCGCAGCGGGTGCTTGAATAGCGGATCGGTTAGTCTGCGAATTTGGTGTGGAGGAGTCAGTGCGATCGCTCGCTTGATCCGAAGGGCTGCAACTGCTCAATCCTAAGAGCACGCTACCAGTCGCTAAAACCGCTAAAGATATTTTATAAAAGTTGATCATTTTTCTGCCTGTCATTGAACAAACTTCGACCGGACTCTACCACCGAAAGCGGGAGAGGGTTAGCATAGAACGTAGCGATGCCCCTAATCGGTATCGATGTTGAGTTTTGTTGTTTTCATGGACTCTAGTCCAGTCCCTGGTAGTAGATATCTCCTCTAGCCTGGTGGCCAGTCTTCCAGCGCGGGGGAGACGTAGGAGGTTTTATGCTTACTCAGGAAGGCCGTGCCCTGCTGTCCGATATTGCTGACTTAAACCAGCTCAAGTCTGAGCTGAACCAGTTGCCTGCTATAGATGTGGGAGACTACATTGTGGAACTCCCTCCTGAGCGGCGGGCGATCGCCTTTCGCTTACTCAACAAAGGCCAAGCTACCGATGTGTTTGAATATCTCCCCTCCGAAGTGCAGGAGGAATTGATTAATTCAATGCATGGTACCCAGGTTTGCCAAATTGTTGAATCGATGCGACCGGATGATCGCGCGGAGTTGTTTGATGAGTTGCCCGCTGGGGTGGTGAAACGGTTGTTGCAACAGCTCAGCCCTGTCGAACGACAAGCCACAGCGACTATTCTAGGCTACCCCGAAGGCACCGCCGGACGGGTGATGACCACCGAGTATGTCCGCCTGCGCCAAGGTTTAACGGTCGAGGAAGCGATTCGCAAAATCCGCCTAACTGACCAAGACAAGGAAACCATTTATTACGCCTATGTCACAGACAACAACCGCAAACTAGTACAGGTTGTATCTCTGCGCCAACTTCTCTTTTCAATCCCTAATGCCCTGATTCAGGATATTGCCAGCGATCGCGTCCTCAAAGCTCGCACCGAAATGCCCCAAGAAGAAGTGGCGCAACTGATGAAGCGCTACGACCTCTTGGCCTTGCCTGTGGTTGATCGAGAAGACCGTCTAGTGGGCATCATTACGATCGACGACGTGGTGGACATTTTAGAAGAAGAAGCCACTGAGGATATTCAGCGGCTTGCTGGAGGGAGTGGTGGCGAGGAGTCATCGCTGTCAGCCCCGCTCGATAAGTTGCGGAACCGCCTGCCCTGGTTGATGGGAATCATGGCGCTCTATATTGGAGCCTCTAGTGCGATCGCCCCTTTCCAAGAAACCATTGCCCTAGTCCCCGTACTGGCGGTAATCATGCCACTGTTCTCCAACACAGGTGGCACCGTTGGCATTCAGGCCCTAACCGTCACCATCCGTTCGTTGGGTGTGGGAGAAGTGACACCCGCAGACACCTGGCAGATTCTCCGCAAAGAACTCTTGGCAGGATTGGGAACCGCTTTGGCGCTGGGCACGACAATGGTAATTCTGTCCCTAATTTGGACTCCGCCTCAAGAGCGTTGGGTGTCACTGGTTGCGGGCTTAGTCATGGCAACCAATACCATCGTGGCTGTTACCTTAGGAGCCTTGCTACCAATGGGACTAAAGCGCCTGAAGCTAGACCCTGCCTTGGTCAGTGGGCCTCTAGTCACCACCATGCTCGACACGATCGGCTTTATCCTGTTTCTATCTCTGATCACACTCAGCTTGAGGGTGCTTCACTTGCCAGGAGGTTGAAAAGCATCACGTTAAACCGTTTAGCTACGTAGCAGTTGCTGTAAGGTCTGCAACAGTTCCTTAGCTGTAAACGGCTTGGTGAGGAAGGTTTTGACCCCCGCATTGGCGGCAGCAGTTAGTTTATCGCTGGTGACTAAACCACTCATGGCAACGGTTTTGAGCTGGGGGTTAATCTTTTGCAGCGTCCGGATGGTGGTAGAGCCATCCATTGCAGGCATCATCATGTCTACTAAGACAGCGCTAATTTCCTGCTTGTGTTGAGCATAGAGGGCGATCGCGTCAATGCCGTCGTGAGCCGTGAGCACCCGATAGCCAAAGGCTTCCAGCGAGGTCTTAGTAATGTCTCGAATTGCGGCTTCATCATCGACCACTAAGATCTGCTCATTGTTGCCCCAAGGTAACTCAGTGTTTTCGGCGGTAGTTTGGGGTAACGTTGCTTCTGTGGCTGGCAAGAACACCCGGAAACGAGTGCCTTGCTGGAGCTTGCTCGTGACATGAATAAAGCCACCGTGGCTCTTGACAATTCCTACCACTGTTGAAAGCCCTAGCCCAGTGCCTTTACCTAGCTCTTTGGTGGTGAAAAAGGGTTCAAAGATGCGATCGAGAATTTCTGGCGGAATGCCCTTGCCTGTATCGGATACGGTTATCGCAATGTAAGGGCCAACTTGAGCATCCAGGTGCATCCGGGCATAGTTGTCATCAATCACCAAATTCTCAGCGATGATGCTAAGCGTCCCTCCGTCAATCATGGCATCTCTCGCATTCACAGAGAGATTCATCAGGACTTGATGTAACTGAGTTGCATCTCCAGAAACTGTCCACAATTCTTGAGGAATATCTGTGTAAATCTCAATTGATTTTGGAAATGTTTCTTTGGCGATTTTGGCGATTTCTAGAATCAGGTGCCTAGTTTGGAGTAAAGTCCGCTCTCCTTCTAAACCCCTAGCAAAGGATAGAACTTGCCTGACCAAATCCGCCCCTCGTTTAGCGTTCAGCTCAACCGTATGAAGTAAGCGCTGACTCTGCTCATCTTGAAGTTTGCGTTCTAGTAGTTGCGTGGACATGAGAATGGGAGCCAAGACATTGTTTAAGTCGTGGGCAATGCCGCCTGCCAACGTGCCAATACTCTCCATCCGTTGCGCTCGCAGGAACTGAGCCTCAATCTGTTTTTTCTCAGTGATGTCTGTATTGACGACTAAAACTGATTTCGGCTGATTTTGCTCATCTCGTAGCAAAGTCCAGCGACTGGCAACCATCACTTCTTCGTCGTTGCGCTTTACTTGGTGCAACTCGCCATACCACTCACCCTGGGCAATTGTCTGTTGCCATGCGACTTGGAGCTGCGAAGTGGACTCTTTGGTCAAAAGTTGATTTGCAGTTTGACCGATCGCTTCTGCCACAGTCCAGCCATATAAAGTCTCTGCGCCACGATTCCAAACCAGAATTTGGCTGTTTAGGTCTTGTACCCAAATGGCATCTGTTGCCACTTCTAGCAGTGCCGCCTGTTCCCGAAATTTCTGTTCGGCCTGTTGGCGCTGAGTGATATCAGTTTGCACGCCTACAAAGTAAAGTAGCTCGCCTGCTTCCGAAAAAATGGGTGAAATCCGGAGTTCGTTCCAGAAGGGTTGTCCGTCTTTGCGGTAATTCAGTATTGTTGTTTGGACTTCACGTTGTTCGGCGATCGCCTGACGCATTTTTGTGACTTCTTTGGGGTCTGTATCTGGTCCTTGTAGGAACCGACAATTCTGCCCCATCACTTCCTCTGGTTCGTAGCCAGTCATCCGACAGAAGGCCGAATTGACATACGTGATTGGATTGTCGAGTTGGTGCGGGTCGGTGATCAGAACGCCATCCGACACAGCCGCGATCGCTCGTGCCAGCCGTAGGTTCTCTATTGCCGCCTGTTTTAAGGCTTGTTCTTGCTGTTTTTGAGCGGCGATCGCGGCTTGCTGTTCCACCCAATTTTGCTGTTCGTTCTGCACCCGCTCTCGGTAGTCCGCAAAGAAATCTGCTAAGTTAGGTGCTTCTTCTAAAAGTGCCTGAAAATGCCCTAAAACCCGCTCATCTGTGGTGTAAGTGACCTCTGGATGGGCTTCCATCCAAAAATGGCAAGTTTTGACATAGGCAATAAAAGTAATTAAGTGCTGATAGGTTTCTGGCCCTAACAATCGGCGTAGCTCTTGCCGACAAAATTCTGCTGCCTCAGAATTCAGAAAAATAAAGATGGAGCAGTACAGGAGAGCCGTTTCCACCTCGACATCCCCTCTAGACATCGCTGAGAGCAGTTCCGGATGGGTAGACAACAGGCTGATGTGCTTGTCTACTTCTAGCTCAGTTGGGGGCGGCGCTTCCAGCAAGGTCAGGATCTCTTGCGCCTGCACTCCTAAAGGACGCAAAGAGCAACTGTGGCAGATCATGCAGTAAGGAATGGCGCAATAACGAGAAAGATAGGCAGATAGTTTTTCTTTAAATATTGCTGATAAAGGATTACTTAAATAAGCCAACTGAGTTTGATGCCACAAGTTTTCGATGACTTGAGGGTGGGTCTCGGCTGGGCTGAAAAAAGGCGGCACAAACCCCAGTTGCGAGAGAATATGAGCTTGGATTTCCTCACTCGTCCGCAGTGCCTTTTGGCTGAATGGGTTTGGCACTGGAGGGGTGGTTGCAGAAATGAGGCTAAGGCGCTGCCGTCGTAGTTCTAGCTGAGCCACAACCTGGCGGGCAAGAACGCGCAATGCTTCAACTTGCTCTGCACTGATCTCCCTGGGAACATGATCAATTACACAAAGCGTGCCTAAGCTAAAGCCTTCTGACGTGGTGAGGGGCACTCCTGCATAAAAGCGGATATAAGGCTCGGTAATGACAAGAGGATTGCGCGCAAATCGCTCATCTGCCAAAGCATTGGGCACTACTAGAATGTCATTTTGTAAAATCGCATAGGCACAGAAGGCCAGATCACGAGGAGTTTGAGTAACTGTTAGTCCTATCTTGGACTTGAACCACTGGCGATCGCGATCAATCAAACTGACGAGGGCGATTGGGGTACTACAAATATGAGCTGCCAAACGAGTTAGCTCATCGAAAGCAGGGTCAGATTCTGTATCTAGAATCTGGTATTGCTGTAGAGACTGAAGTCTCGCTGTCTCATGCTCAGGACAGGCAGCTTTCATTGATTTTCGTTGTTCCTGAATAAGTAGTGCTTGGCTAAAGCGGCGAAAAGGGCCAATACAGGCAAATTTTGAACCGATCTCTAAAGCTTTTTGATGAATAACGAGTGGGTTGGCTAACGCAGATCAATCAGGGCTGGATTGATTGCATACTGCTAACTAGGCGGGTTTCTGTCGGCTATGTTTATAATGCCCATTTAGTGGCAGAGTTACCTTAGCTAGATGGCGGAACCTACTGCGTTAAAATCCTACTGATCCATTGGTTCCGCAAAGTTTTAAAGTTGGAACCTGAGACTATCGGGCTAACTACCAGCATGGCTACTACAGCTTGGACTCGCCGTCACGTCATTTCTTTAATGGATTTTGTTCCCGCAGAGTACGACACAGTCTTACAAACTGCTGCCAGTTTTCGAGAGGTCTTATCTCGGCGAACTAAGAAAGTCCCCACGCTTCAGGGACAGGTGGTTGCAAATCTATTTTTTGAGCCTTCCACCCGCACTCGTAGCAGTTTTGAGCTGGCTGCCAAACGTTTATCTGCTGATACTCTTAATTTTACTCCGGGAAATTCTTCTTTAACAAAAGGAGAGACGATTCTCGATACGGCCAAAACCTACTTGGCAATGGGTACCGATTTAATGGTGATTCGTCATCAGCAGGCAGGAGTACCCCAAGCGATCGCGGATGAGATGGATCGTTTAGCTTCTCTGGTCGGCGTGCTGAATGCGGGAGATGGACAACACGAACATCCCTCCCAAGCCTTGCTTGATCTATTTACAATTTGTACGCTGCTTGATCCAGAACGACCCCGATTAGATTTACTCGTTGGCAAGAAAATCGCGATCGTCGGAGATATTTTGCATTCACGGGTGGCGCGATCGAATATTTGGAGCTTGACCGCTAGTGGTGCAGAAGTGCATTTGGCTGGGCCTCCCACGCTTTTGCCCCAACTGTTTGCTGACTGTGGTAAAGATCGAGCGGGTAAGCTATTTTTGCACTGGAACTTAGAGCCAGCCTTGCAAGATGCAGATTTTGTTATGACGCTGCGGTTGCAAAAAGAACGCATGACCCAGCATTTATTGCCCAGCTTGCGCGAGTACCATCAACAATTTGGTATCACCCGCGATCGCCTCAAACTCTGCAAGCCAAATGTCAAGGTGCTCCATCCTGGCCCGGTGAACCGGGGTGTAGAGATTAGTTCTGACCTCATGGACGACCCAGAGTTCAGCTTGATTTCGCAGCAAGTCACCAGTGGCGTTGCGGTTCGCATGGCTTTACTGTATCTAATGGGCAGTGGCAAAGCTTAAAGAGTCTCAATTTGAGAGCTTGAAGAGAGATTCTGCAATTTCAATTCAAGATTATCTCTGTTTAACCCAAAGATCCGCACAATAGAGGCAGGACGTTCTATAAAGCTCACCCCTAAAATCACCCGCATGGATGCCGCTGCCACCTTAGCTATCTCTACCCCAACTTCCGTGGACACACGGGACAGTTTCGCCATGACGTTCGCGCCGTTATCGCTGGATGAGGTGTATCGGTTAGCGAACGATGCCGCCAATGGAGCGATCGTGGTCATGAGTGGCACGGTGCGGAACCAAACTGATGGCAAGCCTGTGGTGGCCCTAGAGTACCAAGCCTATGAACCAATGGCGCTGCGGGTTTTTCAGCAAATTGCGGCAGAAATTCGCCAACAATGGCCCGACGTACAACGAGTCGTAATTCATCACCGCACCGGACGTTTAGCGATCGGGGAGATTAGTGTACTAGTGGCAGTCGGTTGCCCCCACCGCTCAGAAGCTTTTGCTGCTTGCCAGTACGCGATCGACACCTTGAAACACAACGCCCCCATCTGGAAAAAGGAGCATTGGGCCGATGGTTCTAGCAGTTGGGTCAGTATTGGTGCTTGTGAACAGTCTGAAGGGAATTGATAAGATCCCTGAAATTATTGCTTATGCAACCCTGCATCATGCGAACAGACAGAAAATTCTGCTTAGTCTTATCTGTTAGCTAAGAATAACTTTCAAGTGGGATAACTCTGAATTAAGGCTAGAATCTACTGGAGATTTCAGTCATCTTTGCTTGTATTTTGCCAAACATTATATTATGGATTTGATGCATTTGCACTGAGAAATCGTCTTATACAATTGACAGGTTGGAAGGCAAAAGATAAATGGAGATTTGCTGTCTATCTAGCTCCAAGCAGCCATTACGTATCCTAATCTAAGCACCATCTTCTGAGATGACAAAGCGAAATACTTCATGCATCCTCCACAAAAACATCAATGAATTGAATGTGGCAAATAATTTTTTGACAACAACTACCTCGAAGAAATTACTGTGATATTACATGATGCTATATTGCAAGTTTTGCGTGAGACAGAAAGACCTTTGTCTACACGTGAAATAGCAGATTATCTCAACCGAACGGGTCTGTATACTAGGGAAGATGGAACCCCTGTTGACAAAGAGCATATTCGACTTCACGTAATAAAACGCTCTGATATATTTGATAATCTTAACGGAAAAGTTGTTCTAACTTCTGACACGGGTTGGAAAAGCCTGTTAACTGCCTATTGGCAACTTTTTGATGTTCTTCGAAACTATTTCAGCCAGTCTGACCTACAATTTACGCTCGCTTCTTTGCTATTTTTGAAGCGAGCTTACGACATGAATAGCTTTGAATCAACATATCCAATACACAATGTTCCGAATCTATTTTCTGATCAACACACTGCATATGCTGAGAGATTAGTTCAAGAATTAGAGGATCTTGATAGACCTAATAATTCTCCTAGTATTTTTTCTGATTGTGCTCAACTACTGAAACGGCTTAATCAAGAAGCAAGAAAAACAATTCTTAGTGTTCTTGAGAGATTCGATACATCTAAGTATAGCGAAGAAGATTTTGGACCCATATTTGATTATTTTTTACACCAAATATCTATAGAATTTTCAAATTCAACGACACCTTACACACCTAAGTATTTACAAAACCTTATGGTGGCTATTTTAGCTCCTGAGGCGGGTAAAAGACTTTATGATCCTACATGTGGTTCAGGCGGTCTATTGATTGAGGCGCTAAGAGCTGTTGAGGGTAAACTAGATGCAAAAGGAACTGAAATAAATCACAGAATGGTCCAGTTTGGCTATATGAATCTGGTCATGAACGGTTTTTTTAATGTAGATTTAAGGACCACAGACTTTTTGGAGGAACTACATAGTAAAAGAACATACGACTATATCATAGGAGATTTACCTTTAAACAGTGCCTACAAGCCAGATAGATATTATGACTTGTTTTATAAATGGGGAATGCAATCCCCAAAATCCGGAAAAGGATATAGTGCCCCTGTACTTTTTGTGCTATCTAAAATGGCAGAAGATGGCAGGGCTGTTATTACAGTTTCTGAAAATTTATTGTTCAAAGGAGGTAAGGAAAAAGAGACTAGAGAATTATTAGTCCAGCAAGACATACTGGAGTGTGTAATCAGTTTACCTCAGGGGGCATTAAAACCTTATACTGATGCTAAATGTTCAATATTAGTACTTAACAATAGAAAGCCACTAGAGCTTAAAAATAAAATTAAATTCATAGAAAGTACACTAACTTACAGTAATTCTAAGTCAATAGATGTAGATGCCAGTGAAATTATAACTTTTTACCAAAGTAAGTCTCAAGAGGTAACTTCTACTTACAAACTTATTCAGAGAGACAAGCTTACTAAAGATTTAAACCTATCTGTAAGTACTTACAACGCTGAATCAGTCTTGACTGAGGAAATGCTTGCTTCTGGAAAAGCAATAAGGTTAGGAGAGTTGGTAGAGATTCACTCTGGAGCGAATCCCAGGAAGGAAGACTTTGATCTAGATACTGGAATACTAGTTGTCAAAATTGAGAATCTTTCCAAAGATATTCTCGATGTTTATTTAAATTCAGAAGAGATCGGTCATAAAGTAGAAGGCTATACCCAGCATAAAAGGTCAGTAATATCACAGGAATGTATCTTAATTGCTAGGATTGGCGAACAATTAAAACCAACTTACTTTAAACCCAATAAAAAAACACCAAAGATTTTAATTCACAGTGGTTTATTTGCGCTGATACCTATTAAAAAAGGCAAAGAAATTGATCTAGAATACCTCTATTACCAGTTGCATGAGCAATTTTTCCTTGACCAAATTCAAAGGAGTAGAACAGGGGCTGTAATGCCTTCCATCAGTATTACTCGCCTCAAAGAAGTAATAATTCCATATGTGGAAATAGCTGCCCAAAAGGATTTTGTTGCATCGCAGAAAGCAAGCATTATTGCGATGGAGAGAGCAAAGACTGAAGAACGGATAAAGACATTAAATTACAAAGAGGAAATAGAGCAAAAAGAAAGCCATATAGTAAAAACTTTAGTTCATCAGTTACGTCCTACTTTACTAAGTATAGATCTGCAAGTGAGGACGTTTAAACGCATTGTATATAAATATAATTTAACTAAAAAGAGAGAATTTGATGAGAATTTTTCCCAAATAGACCCAGATTTGGAAGGACTAATTGAAAAACCTGAAAATAATACTCTTGAGGAACTGATTGAAAGATTTGAAGCAGATACACTGCATTTAAATAATGTACTGACTTCAGTCAATAAGGTGATGAATTTCAATTTGAATTCTAGTGATAAAACGCCAACTAATATATTAAAGTTCATTCAAGACTTTGCTGTCCAGCATCAGCAAAAAGAAGCAAAAGTATATTCAATAGAAGTAAAGGGGGAACAAGTAACTTTGCTGATCCATCACCCTTCATTTAGAGAATTACTTGAGCAACTAATAATAAATGCTGAAAAACATGGGTTTTCACGTGCGAAAGAATCTCAAAAATTGAATAAAATCATTTTTGATATTAAGCAAGATAGAGATCGACCAGTTGCAATCATTGAGTGCCGAAATAATGGTAATCCTTTTAAGCTTACTCAAAAGGATTATATAGAAGCATTTACAAAAAGCCAGAACAGTCAAGGATCAGGAATAGGAGGAAATTATGTAAATCGGATAGTTAAAGCTCATGGAGGAGCTTTAAGAATCGATGAAAAATTTTCCTCTGGATTCCGGATGGTTATTGAAATTCCTTTGTATATATATAGTCAAGATGAATAACATCATACTTATCGAAGATCAGGAAAAGTTTGCTAACCAGTTTGTTCGTGAAGCAAGGTCTAAAGATATCAATATTACCCATCGGAAAAGTCTCGATGGTTTAAAAGAACTTTTACCTGTGTATGAGTATAAATATGCTGCTGTTATTCTTGATATAAAGTGTTTACTACATGATGAACAAGAGATTGAGAAGGCGGATTTTATCGGTGCCGCAATGACCTATCTTGATCAGACTGTACCAAGATTTCCGCGATTTATTCTTACTGGTGATGATACTGAATTTGAAGGTTTGAGTAAGTATTACTCCAGTGAGAAGTTATTCTTGAAAACTCCTCAGGATTTGGATAAGCTATTCGCCGATATTCAATTTTGTATTGAAAATTCGGAAGAATTAAGAATTAAGAGGGAGTATTTATCTATTTTCGAAATCTTTGAGAATGGATGGATGGATAATCAGAGCGAACAACAGATCCTGGAAATCATAAAGACAGGTTTGACTAAGAGAAAGAGAACTCAATTCAAAGGAATTCTTGCTGATATACGTAGTATGCAAGAACGAATCTACAAAACTATTAATACTAAAAACAAGTTGGTTGTACCAGACGGAATGTTTAAGCCCAATGGAATGATTAAATTCAACAACTTAATGAAACATTTGTCTGGCAACCCTGATCAAAGTTATAAAACAACTTCTCATGCTTACCAAAACCAAACTATCGCTCAAATCGCCAATACTATATATTGGTCATGTGGAGAATATATCCATGAAGATCCTAATAGGATATACTTCATTAGTGATAATACTATCAAGTCATTGACATATGGTCTTTTGGAATTAATGCTTTGGTCAAAGCATTACATAAAATAGAAAACGAGGGTGTGTATAGGCCTAAATCCCCTTTTTTTAGATAGATAAAGTCAAGTGATTAAGAAGATCTTGAATTGTTCGTAAGGAGAGCCTGACAAGATTTGCTAAGGCTGATTTGCAAGTAATTGTCCAGTCAGATTTCTCAATCAGTTGTAGGTCACAGTTGGCTCTAAATTTGCCATAGCGTCATCGATCAAATCCATACTGTTAGGAGTCAATAACCGTATATCTGACAGTTATCATACTTTTTAGCTAAGGTGCTCAAACCCTAGTGGTGGACACACGTTCTCTCACTGATTTGGACAAAAGAGAATTGGGCCGATGGTTCCAGCAGCTTGGTGAGTATTGGTACTTCTGAACAAGCTGGAGCAAATTGCTGAATCTCAAGGAATGAGTCCTCTACGTAGCTGTGCTATTGCTGCTGGACATTGCGTGCATGAAATCAACAACCCTTAATTCCTAAATTATTTGTAGCGCTCGATTACTACTCACCTGTGAATGATCGCTGTATAGCGATCGCCTCTCACTTAACTTACTGCCCTGCTGCAAACAGTTGAGCAACCGTTAGGTTCAATTCTCCAAACTATGGCGATCGCATCTGATCCTCACCTCGACGCTGCTAACTGCAATAGTAGAAAGACTGCGATCGCTACATTTTCTCCTGATTCTGGTGGCACCTCGATTAGCTCTCCATTGAACAGTTCATACAGGTTCTCTGTACCGTCGTCATAAGCTAGGTACTCTTCAAAGCTCTCAAATCTGGGTTTAGTTGAGATCATGACGTTGAGGAATGGGGTGCGATCGCGTCTATTTTGCTTTCATTCTAAGAGCTAGAACTAGTCCCAGAATTGCATTGACGGGCCAGTACGATACAAGTGGCGATCGCAGCATTGGTTTTAATCGCTTGAGTATTGATGTGGGTGGGACTAGCTTGGTAACCCTCAGCTTGTAGGAGTTGGATCAGGCGATCGCGTGGGGGCGGGTCGATTTTGCCGCGCCGCCCGATTTCACCTAAGCCGAAAAAGTAGGGAGGTAAATTAGCCTCAACTTGCATGACTTGTAAGAGCTGCGCTCGTTCTGGCCAAGTCCACTGGTGAGCTAACTGCTCCATTCGTTGCAACATCGAGCGATCGTGCAATGACCCCAACCACATGGGGCCGCTAAGCGTCAGAGGCTCTAGTGGAGAGTGGTGATGGCAAACGGCACGGCTGAGTTGACGCCAAGATACCGTTTCATAGTGACCGCAATGATGGCAGTAGCCCAAAAATCCATAGAGTTTTAGCTCAGAACCGGGATGAGCTAAAACTCTCACCATCACCCGATAAACCTGACCATTAAACAACGAAAAAATTGGTTGAATACTCAACCCTTTACTATTAGCTTGTTGCAGAGCACTACCAATTAACAGCCGCAATCCCTGTTCATGCAACGCAGGATGCCAACGAGCATAAGCACCATACACTTGCAAACTTTTTTCGGGTTCATGTCCTGAACTGGTGCGCCCATCAGTGCTAGTTAAATAGAGCAATCCACCAATTTTTGTGGCCCAGAGACTGGTGCTGAGGTAAGGGGCAGGACTACCAAAACTATCAACATCCACTAAGTCGTAATAATCTTGCCGTTGATAGCAATCAAAAAAGACCCGATTAGCATCTTGGTAAGTAATTTGATAACAGCTTGGTTCTAAGGAAGCTGATAAGTTGCGGCTTAAGGTCAAATTGATTTCAGGATTCGCATCATTAGCCCAAACCCAATCTGCTTGACTCTCCAGCACATAGCGTAGAGGCCGCACTCCGCCAGCGGTCATCGCATCAAGAACTCGCAGTCTTCCGGTGTCAGCTTTGTAAATTGCAGCGGCCAGTAGCCCTAAATCTCTGCCGACTTGGCTTTGAGACCGATAAAAAGTATTGCCGATTTGAAAGTGGACTTTACCCTCCTGCTGCCAATGGAAATCTCGATTCATTTTTCTTGATTAACTTTAATTAACTAAAAAATTGATCCCAAACTAGAAAGTAGTGGTTAAACCTTTAATCCACTTTGGTTTTTGACATTTGGCGGGAATTCTAAAAATGCGAAATAGGCTTTTTCTTTCATAAATTCATTGCAGTTTGTAATATTTTTGTGAGTTGAAAGCTCAAATCTTTTAGACTAATTTTCGATTCAATGCGTAATCAAGGACACAATGATGCCAACGCTTCTCTGGCATGACTGGTTGATTTTGCTGTCGTTTTTTGCTTGTCTGGCTGGTCTCGGCCTACTAGTTGGCATGCCTCAAGATCAAGACGAAGATTTTGAACAGGCTGAAAGCATGTTGATGCTGATGATCTTTACCTATTGGACTGTGCATTGCGTTGCTTTGGGCGTGCAGAAGTTTGCTTTGCCTGACTGGGACGTGTTGCTTCTGAGCCTGAAGTTCACAGCCATTCTTTCTTACCTACTCACTTTTGCTTGCACGATCAGTTTGCCGCTCAATCGTTTGGCGGTTGTGCTGCGTCAGGTTGAGTAGTGCCAGCCCCGCAAAATAAGTCCTGTGCCAATTACTTTGCTAAGACTATTACTTTGCTGAGGCTGCTACTTTGCTAGGACTGTGGCGATCGCGCTTTCCAAGACTTCTTGACTCAAGCTCGTTAAAATAAACACTTCCTGTACTGTCTTGCCTTGTCGGGCGATCACCTTAAAACCGCCGCGAATGGGGACAGAAATCTTGAGCTTAAGTTTTGGGGAGTGCGCTCGTACAGCGCCAATCACACCAGGGGTAATCGTTTGAATCCCCTCTTGCTGAAGCAGTCGTTCCAACAATCGAATTAAGCCCGGAATATGGGTGGAGTGGTTGAGAACAAGCCTGCCGCGAGAGGGGTTAGCCATTGTTTTGCCAGTTTGAAGTGTGCTGCGATCGCTGAGAGAGCATCCCTCAGCATAGAGGAAATCGCAGCATCCCAAAAGTTTTGCTCAAGCCGTTTAGGTTAACCTGCTTCCAAGGGAGCCATCGTTAAACCTGCGCGGCTAAGCTGGGTGTGGTAAAGTTCCGCCTGCTCTTGTGGCCCTACCCAAACGATTGCTTGACCTTCAAAGTGAATTTGATTGGTCAGTTCCCAAGCGCGATCGCTCGTCATAAACGGAATGTACTTTAGCAAACACTCAGTCACGTGCTGAAACGTGTTGAAGTCGTCATTCAGCACAATGATCTTGTAATTTGGGTAAGTTTGACGGGTAACTTGACCAGCCTTTTCAGGCGCTACCGTAGGCGCGGCGGCTGCAAAATGAGAAGCTGCCGCAAGTACCAGATTCATAGGCCGTTACCGGAAACACTTTTAACAAAACTACGTATTTAATCCTAGTGCAATTCTAGCGGCTTAAAAACGGTACGGCCTCCAAGCGTCTTTCTATTTCCACTCCTCCCACTTTTCATTGAAGATTGAAGTATCGGGGAACGCGATCGGGTTATTGTTCTGGATTAGCCGTTGTTGTAGGCGTTCTAGCTGCGGCTCTGGGCTTGGTAGCTGATCAACCAACTGGTAAGGCGCAATGCCTTGCTCTAAGGCAAAAGCTGCCGTGGTACCCGCAGCCGCTCCCGAAGACCACTCAAACGAATGCACTCGATAAGCAGCAGCAGCAATGTGACTGGTCGCAATACTCTTACCCGCCACTAGCATGTTGTCAATTTTCTGGGGAATCATGGCTCGCAGGGGGACTTGGAAGGGATAGGCACTACCAGCTCCACGTCGCTCTCCTTCCCGTTCGGTATTTCCGGGGCGCTCAGGAGAACTCTGGGTCATACAGGGGTGAAAGTCGATCGCATAGTGCCCAATCCCGACCGCATCTGGATAAATAGTCGATCGCGTGCGGCGAGTGATTTTGTCCGCAGGCAATTTGCCCCCTACAAATGACGTAGCCTCTAAGCCTGCTAAGGTTGCTTGCAAACCACGGTACATCTGAGAGGGTAGCGTTTGGCGGTAGTACTCATCTTTGAAGTAATCCAGTCGAGAGATATCTACCTCCCAAACTGTAAAGCCTTGCGACTGCCCCCAAGACGGACGACCAATAATGCGGCGGCCTTCGCGGATGTAGGGATACTTGGATAAACCATGCGCGGTTCCCATTGGCGAATCAAATCCCGCCAGGTAACGGTGATTGGGCTGCGGCTGTTTAACTCCTGCTCCGAGTTGAGAATCAGTTGTACCTGCGACGAGCCAATGAAAGTAACCCTGGGACAGTTCCTCAGCCTTTTGGAGGCTTTGCGCCCGAAGACCCCCCATCCACCCACCTGGCTGGAGTTGCCCAGTGCTCGCCAGTTGCTCACGGGTGTAAATAAAGTTATCCGTGGCAGTACCAGGCCGATAATCATTTCCCCAAGTCCAGTTCTGCATGGAAATATCGCCAGGGGTAATGACTCCGGTGTTTAATTGGGTTTTTGCTTCTTGGGAAGCTGGATTCTGATTCCAAATCCGCCGATAGGTAAAGACCAGAGGGAAACTGGCGAGCCGAGTCAATTCATAACTATAGTACCCAGCGTAGTTGGGGTAGAACGGAGGCTGAGCATGCTGTTGGGGTTGCTCGGTTGCCTGCATGGCAAAAGTATAGGTAAAGCCTTGGGTGCAATAAGGGTCACCTGTGGCACTAGAGGAAGACGGCTCCAGGTAAGAACGAGGATCGATGCCTAGGCGATAAGGCACATCAGCCAGCCCCACCAGTTCTCCGGTTTCAGTGGCATCAACTACATACCACTGAGGCGTGTTAGTTTGAGCCTGATTGGTTCGAGATTTAGATGGTTTCGGCTGAGCTGGCACAAACCGCACGATCGCTTTTTGAAATTGGGCTGAGTTTTCGTAGCGGTAGGCATCCTCAATGGTTTGGGAAAGTGGCAGCAAGTTGAGCGGGGTAGCTTTAGAGGTAGGACGGTGCTGGATCGCGATCGCCCCTTGAATCTGTTGCCCAGATCCCACACCAGATCCCACAGTGGTTGTGTCTAACTCTTTAATCACCGTGGCAGGGAACCACTTCAACGTCCCTCTTCCGCGCTTAGCTGCCTGTTGCAGCATGTCCAATAAGATTCGGTGCCCATCCTGGGGCAAGAAGCAAGATTCACTCACCCAGCAATCACCAGGGTTGAGATCTCCTTTGTAATGACGCTGAATTCGCTGTCGTAGTTCTAGGTAGCCACGGGAGTAAAACAGCAGCGATCGCTGGGTCTGCCGCTCATCTAGTGCCGAGGTACCTTGAGCCGAAATTTGTCCTCCGACCCAGTCTGTGATCTCAGTCATGCAGACAGTACGCCCTGCCAATAAAGCTTCGTAAGCTGTGCCCACACCTGCGAGGCCACCGCCTGCTACTAACACTTCACAGGAAACTGTCTGGTCTGGCGTTCGGGGTGGTGCCGCGATCGCAGCCGGAGTTAAAAATTCTACGGCGAGGGTGGCACCCATCAAAACTGTGCCTATAGCAGAAAGGCGGCGACGTTGCATCATGAGAAAACTGTAGGGGGGCATGAGGGGGTTAATAATTCGAGCGAGTGATTTCGGCAGTGTTTAGCAGGTATCAAGCCATCCTGAGCAGCTTGGCAAATACCACGTAAATAACTGCTTCAAGCAACTGCTTAAACTTGACTACAGGGTAATGCCTTAAGTTTCGGAGTCTGAGTAAAAGGCTGAGGAGTTTTTGAAATTATGCGATCGCCTCGTAAGTGGCAAACCTTGCGTTCTCGCCTGGTTTTGGATCATCAATGGTGCCGAGTGCGGCAAGACACGGTGCTGTTGCCGAGCCAGGAAGTGATTGATGACTATTTTGTCGTGGTTCGGCCTGATGTGGCCCTAGTCCTTGCCCTGACCCCTAACCGAGAAATTGTGTTTGTGCGGCAATATCGCCACGGTATCGGGGAAATCTTACTAGAACTCCCAGCGGGTACCTTTGATCCCAATACTGAAAGCCCAGAGGTTGCTGCCCAGAGGGAGCTACAAGAGGAAACAGGCTACAGTGCCCCTCATTTGCTGAAATTGGCAACACTGTATGACAACCCTGTAAAAGATACGAATCGAATTCATTTATTTGTGGCTCAGAATGCTTTCATTTCTGGTGAGCAAGAACTTGATGTGACTGAAGCCATTGAAGTTGTTTTAATTCCGGCAGAAAAGGTGTTAGAAAAAATCTTGAAAGGAGAAATTTGTGTGTCTGGAACGATCGCAGCTCTGTATCTGGGACTGCAATTTCTCAATTTCTCCCCATGAAATTTTTTAGTTCTTATTTCTTTACATATTTGGTTGCTTTCCGTAGGAAGCAGTCTCAGCAATTGTGTCGAAGATGTTGTTGCGCTCTCTAAAAATTCTTCTTTTATAAAATAAGAAGATGAGTTGAGAAATCTTAGAACTCGCCTCTACCTCAGGGGCTATTTCACCTCTGTCTTCAGGTATACTTGGCAAAATCACAATTCCTTAAGAATTGACTTAGTGCCAAACATGAGCGACTTAAAGTTAGAGCAAGAAATCGAAAGAATGGCTTTGGCTATGATGATCCGCAACACCCAGGTAGGCCGAGATCTCATAGCCAATTTAAAAAGCCAACTGACTCTTATCGAAGTAGCAGGAGTATTGCTCGTTAGTTTTGAGCGTTTAATTGGTTTTGACACTGATGCCTTTTTTTGGGCGGTCGAGCATTTAGTTCCCGCCGACGTGATGGCAGAAATTCGCAGAATCACTTCTCCTGCCATCTACCAACGTCTCATTGGCAAAGGGTTCTTGCCCGGTAGAGATATTAGTGTCACAGAGAACGGTCAATTACTCCTGAACGAGCGAGCCAAGACTGTGTTAAGCCCTTGTTGTCTGGTGCTGATCTAAGCCTTGGTAACTAATGGAGTCTGAGTTTGATTCACGACTACACCAGGTTGCGATCGCTGTGGTTCGCCTAACATCACGATTGAACAAGTGAGCTGTTGGACAATCTGGGTAGTGACATCACTAATAGCGAGTCCAGCGGTAGTTCGACGACGGAGCGATCGCAGTATTACCAAATCGCAGCCTCTAGAAGCTTGCACAATGGCCGTTACGACATTATCACTGGCTACTAGTTGGATTTCAGGCTTAAGCTGCGGTGCCCATTTGGCTACTGACATCGCTAATTGTGATTCAGTCCAAGCTCTTTTGCCCGCCGATGTGTAGCGATTGCTCACGTGGAGCAGAGTCACAGTGGCTTGATTGGCAGAAGCTAACATTTGAGCAAACTGTACTGTTTTGGCTGATGCGGCTCCCAAGTTATCGATAGGCACCAAAATGCGCTGCATGGTAGTGGGAGAGTTTAACAAGCGGGTAATCGCTACGGGACAGTGGGACGACCAAAGCACGCTGTCGAGCACATTCCCAAATAGACGAGCCCGGAACCCAGTCCGCCGACCCCAACCCATGACAATTAAGCTGGCATCTTGCTCTCGGCTGGCTCGACTAATCCCTTGAGCAATGCCATCGTCAATGCGGAGCAACGGTTCTGCCTCTACCCCCAGTTCTTGACTGACGGCTGTCGCATTCGCTAGCAAACTATCGCTACGCTCCATTGCCGAACTGAGCGTCGGGGCATCCATATGGGCATGAGCTGTGGCGATCGCTAAGGGCACAATCCGCCCCGACTCATGCCGAGCTAGCAACGCTGCCATTTCAATCAAGTACTGCTCTGTTTTAGGGTTATAAACAGGTACTACTACCGTAAAAGGATGATCTGTTGTGCCAGCCCCCCAATTCACGGGTGTAGCATCAGACTCCAAGGTAGGGTCTGATGTAATCAGCCTAGGAGCATATCGACTCGTAATTAATGGACCCAAAGTAGCGGTCACTAGCATCAACACAATGACACTGTTGAGCACGCCTTCACTCAACATCTTAGCCTGGTATCCTACCAGTGCAGCCGCCAATGTTGCCCCCACTTGAGGCATTGACATCGACCACATCGTTAGCAGTTCGTCATTGTTGTAGCGGTACATCAATTTAGCCCCGTACGCTGCCAGGAACTTACTGATGATTAAGCCAGTGACGATCGCCAACGTGAGCCAAATCGAAGAGATGCTGGCGATAAAAGCAGGAATGTCAATGAGCAGACCCAAATTGACAAAGAAGATTGGAATAAATAAAACACTGCCGACAAATACTACTTTCTCCTTGACTGGGCCTTGACCTACAGCGTCATTTACTGCCAAACCTGCGAGGAAGGCACCGACAATTTTTTCAACTCCAATTAGTTCTGCGCCTAAAGAAGCCAGAAAAATCGCTAATAAGACGAATAAAAACTGGTTGCCTTCGTCATCTCCGGTACGTTTGAAAAATTGGCGACCTGCCCAATCAAACCCAAAGAGCACCACCACTGAGTAAATTGCTAGGGAACCGAGCAAGATGGCTAGCTTGGTAGCAGTAAAGTTACCCGCATTAATCCCAATACAAATTGCCAGAACTAACAGTGAGCCAACATCGGTAAAAATAGTCGCTCCAATAGTGACCGTGACTGCTTCATTGGACACGACACCTAAGCGGCTCACCATTGGGTAGGCCAGCAGAGTGTGGGAAGCAAACAGCGAACCAATTAAGACCGCAGCGTTCCAGTCAAATCCAAAGAAGCGGCCTACCATCGTGCCAACGATTAGGGGTATGGCAAAGGTGAGGCTACCAAAGCCAATCGAGCGGTATTTCTTGCGCCGGAACTCCTCAATATCAACTTCCAGACCGGACGCAAACATCAAATACAGCAGCCCAATCTCGGCTAACAGGCTTATAGTTTCTGAGTCTTTTTGCAGCAAGTGCAAGCCATTTGGCCCTAAAATCACTCCTGCTGCCAATAACCCCACCAATCCTGGTATGCGGAACCGCTCTACAAGGATGGGTACAGTCAAAATAACTGTTAAAAGAACCGCAAACGAAACAATGGGTTCCTCAAAAAATTTCAGAATCGATTCCATAGAGCGTCCATTAGTGAATGAGTGTCAGCAACTCTCAGACAGGGTGGCAGAAAACCCTGCTCACATACTGACTTGTCTGCATCATTCAAAACCTTAAGGCTCTAAGGGAAGAAGAAGAAAATACCTATAGATGGATCTGACTGAGAATTACTCGGAGGCGATCGTAATCATCCTTGAGTAACACGCTCAAAGTGCGTCCTGCGTTCACCAGCCAGGTGCGATCGGCTTGGCGCAGTTGATAAATCTCTCGAATCGCCGCTGCGGTTAAAGCGTCCACGGGCGCCCCATTCACTTGCAGCAAAACCCTTAAAAAATCTAGCTTTTCGCTAAAATGCAGCACTTCCTGTGGTTCGCAGGTGTAAACTGCTTGGTGGATCTGAGGTGGACGAGGGGGTAGGTGCTGATAAATGGTTTCACTGAGTTGTTGCGCGCCACTCACTCCCGGTTGACAAGGTCGAAACCCAACGATCGCGGCCCGAAACTCTGTCTTCAGCATGGCAAAAATTTGGGGTTGCTGTTCGCGCAAATCTTGCAGCGATAACCCTAAAGCTCGCGCTCGATGCACTGAATCAATCGGGCTAGTCGTGGCGTGATACACCACCGCATAAACTTGATTTCCCGATTCCTCATCAATGGAGCGCACCCAACTTCCAAAAGCTGGCATAACCGGAAAACTTAAGTCTTCCGGTTCTAAGCACTGTGCCAAAAACTCCGTGGTCGCTGTCTCAATCACTTCGGCAATGTGATTGGGCGGACGATTTTGATGGGCGAATTGAGGGAGGGGCAACCGCATGGATGCTACTTCGCTTTCTTACGACCCGCAGTGGCATCTACTAGCTCCAACTGCGATAAGCGGAACGTAACTAACTTGTCCCAGTTACCTCCTTCAAACAAGACAGCGACCTTACCATCGGTCACGCGCTGCACCAGACCTTGGAAGCCGTAATAGGTATCATTGGGGCTGATCACCCGAACTGCTGAACCAGGAAAAATCATAGTATTCAGTAAGTAGAATGGAGTGAAGTTTACTGCTTTTCTAACTAGCTTAGCCCTAAAATTTTAACCGTTGGCGGTAATTTGCCACCGATTGCACTAAGCCGATCGCCACGAAATTGGTTAGTAGCGCCGATCGCCCGTAACTCATCCAAGGCAGCGGAATTCCAGTTACAGGGGCCAAACCAATGGTCATACCTACATTCACCACAACTTGAAAAACCAGCATGGAAAAGACACCAGCGGCCAATAACGAGCCGAAGTTATCTTTAGCGTTCTGGGCGATAATGACTAGCCGAAGACAGATCAACCAAAAAGCCATCAAGACGAGAAAGCAACCAATAAAGCCTAGTTCTTCACCAATGGCAGAAAAAATAAAGTCAGTATGTTGCTCTGGAATAAAGTTGAGTTGGGTTTGAGTGCCTTTCATGAATCCTCGGCCCCACAACTCACCCGCGCCGATCGCAATTCGAGATTGAATCAAGTGATAGCCACCGCCTAGGGGGTCTTTGTCTGGGTCTAAGAACAAAATCAGTCGATCTTTTTGGTAATCCTTGAGCAATCCCCAGAGGAGGTGCCCTAGAGCGCCAGAGATCAAGTTAACTGCTACTGCCACTAACGCGCCGAGCCTAGGCCAAGGTAAAGTCATCCAGGCGATCGCTGCCATGAGCAATACCCAAATAACTTCCAGGCCAATCAACCAACTGGAGAAGAAGACATTAAACAAAATGGCTGAAACAATGGGGGAAATCAGCAGCACGAGCCAACCGGGGTTGGCGTTACCCCAATAGAGCATCCCAATCGTAATGGCCCCAAACACCAACGACGTTCCCAGGTCTGGCTGCAAAAATACTAAACCCCAAGGCACTGCTGTCACGGCTAGGGTTTGAACCGCAGCGCTTAGGGTTGAGGCCGTGCGTCCTTGCAACATGGCTGCCAGAGTGATAATCATGCCGAGTTTGGCGAACTCAGAAGGCTGAATGTTAAAGCCCCCAATCGTAATCCACCGTTGGGCTCCGAGTGCAGTGGTGCCGATAAACATAACCGCCAATAGCGATGCATTGGTGATGCCGTAGATCACCCAACGCCACTGCAATAGGTTTTCATAGCGGCACCTTGAGATTGCCAAGGCCAGCACTAGCCCAATGCCGCCGATTAGCCAGTGTTGCCACCAGTCTGTCCATCCTTGATTTAACTCGGTACTGTAAATCATTACCCCGCCCATGAAGGTCAGACCAATGGGGAGGAAAAACAACCAGCCATCGGTTTCTTGCCACGGTTGAATTAAAGATTTCCAGCGAATTCGGGCTAGCGATTTCTGCAACATGTTCTAGCAAAAGGTCAAGTTTAAGTCGAAGGCTGTGAGTGCGATGTTGGGGATTGCCCAGTCACCATAAACATCTATTACGCCGATGTCAGCGCGGCCACAGAAACTTTTGCCGCAATTTGTTGCGCAATTGCCTTTAAAGCTTTGGCCGAGGCTGAATCTGGATCAGAGACTGTAATGGGTACACCGCGATCGCCACCTTGACGTAACGGAATTTCTAAAGGGACACAGCCCAGCAAAGGTACACCCAACTCCTGAGCCGCTTTTGCTCCTCCCTCTGAACCAAAAATGTCGTATTGGCGATCGGGCATGTCAGGGGGAATAAAGTAGCTCATGTTCTCTACAATGCCCAACACAGGTACACCCATTTGCTGGAACATTTTTAATCCCCGGCGCGAGTCTAACAGGGCAACCGTTTGGGGAGTGGTGACAATGACAGCGCCAGCCATCGGTACTGCTTGAGCCAAAGTCAACTGAGCATCTCCGGTACCAGGGGGCATATCCACAATCAGATAGTCTAGGTCGCCCCACTGGGTCTGATAGAGGAACTGCCGAATAATTCCATTCAGCATGGGGCCACGCCAGATTACGGGCTGGTCAGGATCAATCAGGAAGCCCATTGAAACGAGCTTGACGCCGTGGTTAAAGGCTGGCTCTAGAATGTCTCCTTGTGGGCCTTTGGACACCATCACTTGGGCATCTGTCAGACCCAGCATCGTTGGAGCGTTGGGGCCATAAATATCTGCATCGATCAAGCCCACTTTGGCTCCCGCTTGGGCCAAGGCGACTGCCACGTTCACAGCGACTGTACTTTTGCCAACGCCACCCTTTCCACTAGAGATGGCAATAATATTTTTTACACCCTCAATGCCAGTGCGATCGGGTAGCGGCTTCTGGTGAGGCGTTTCGGCAGTGACCTCTACCTTGACTTCTTGGACTCCAGGCAGAGTTTTGACGGCTCTCTGACAATCTTCAACAATAAATTCACGCAGTGGGCAGGCAGGAGTGGTTAGCACCAACGTAAAACTAACGGTTCCATCTGCGATCGCGACGTTACGGATCATATTCAATTCCACTAAACTCTTGCGAAGCTCAGGGTCTTGAACGGGGCGTAGAACTTCTAAAACTGAATCAGCATTAAGCATACGGGATGATCAATTCTCCACCCTAACTGCGACGGGAGGATACAAGCTGACTTAGCTTTTCCTCTAGTGCAATCTTACCGTTACCTAGGGTGGATGCGTGTGGGATGCGATCGCTCCAAGTCGTTAATCTTGCCTCAAAGCTGCATCAAATTAGGATTAAAAAATTAGAACTAAAAATCAAAACAACTATTCCCTGGCGATCGCGTTCTTGCATTCATGGGTACGGTTGACATTGCCGCCTGCTCTGCCGCCTGCGCTAACTTGGTTGCCACTCTGGCAGCGTAGGGTTGAGTTAGAGACCAAACTAAAGGCGAGAGCCAGCCTCGCAAGGTGACCGAGTAAGAAACACGAGTGCCACAAACAGTGGATTCGACCTGGTACGTGACTCGTTCTTCTACCCCAGGAATAGCCAAAATTCGGACGCTGAGTAATTCGCCCGGATTGACGCGCTCTACAAAAATTCGAATTGGAATCGGACCCAAGCGGGTCATAGCTCGATAAATTAGTCCTGGTTTTACTACCAAGCCATGAGGAACATCAGTGCTAGCCAGTAGAGGGTGCCAAGACACGTCGGTGAGGTCACCAATCTTGCACCATAAGTCTTCCACAGAAGCTGTACTGAGCGCTTGGTAAGTTCTCACCAAAGAATATTGAAACTTGATTCGATGCCGCTGAAGCCGCCGTTTCGTCCAGAATTTTGCCATTTTTATCCCCGCATCGAGTTAATTCAATAGGTTGGGATAGCGCCGATCACTGCTTCGCTCAATCCTAACAATCTCGATCGCCTACCTAGGATTAGACATCATAACTACTGGACTGAGGGAGTGCGATCAAGCTAAAGATAGATCAAGGATTTGCTGACAATCAGAACTCGTGCTTAGGGTGCAGCTTCTCAAGGAATGTTGTCAAAACGTATCAACTCTGCCAATTTTGTTCTGCTATCTGTTAAGCTTTTTGCGATTCTCTCGATAAAACTCTATAGAAGTTTACTCAGCGAAAAAACCTGAAGCCTGGTCTTGAGTCATTTCACTCAGCCTACCTAAACTATCCAAGCTAATCCCCAGCTAATCTTTAGGCTTGTCAGCATTTTTAACTTCTGTTGAGATTTCAACGCGTCAGCCAAACTTTATTAACGGTATTGTACTGAAGGTCATGACTACTTCCTCCACTCCTGAGGCAACTGCATCTAAACTGACTCTTCCTACTAACTCACGGCAACGAGTTAGCCAATTCTTAAAAGACCTGCAAGATCAAATTTGCCAGGGTTTGGAACAGCTAGACGGGCAAGCGACCTTTCAAGAAGATTCTTGGGATCGGCCTGAAGGGGGTGGTGGGCGATCGCGAGTCATGCGGGAAGGCAGAGTCTTTGAGCAGGGCGGTGTGAACTTCTCTGAAGTCTGGGGTTCTCATCTACCCCCCTCCGTTCTGGTTCAACGCCCAGAAGCAGCAGGCCACCAGTTTTATGCCACGGGCACTTCAATGGTGCTGCACCCCCGGAACCCCTACATCCCAACGGTGCATTTAAACTACCGCTATTTTGAGGCTGGCCCCGTTTGGTGGTTTGGCGGTGGAATTGACCTCACCCCTTACTATCCTTTCGCCGAAGATGTGGTGCATTTTCACCAAACTCTGAAGCAAGCTTGCGATGCTCACGATCCTGAGTACTACCCCACCTTTAAGCTGTGGTGCGATGAATATTTCTACTTGAAGCATCGCCAAGAAACGCGAGGGGTAGGCGGCATCTTCTTTGACTACCAAGATGGACTCACTAATCACTTGTATCGCGGTCCGGACGCAGAAGGCCCAGCCGCACTCCATAGCAATCAAGTAGGCCAGATCGGCAGCCGTAGCTGGGAGGAAATCTTTAGTTTTATTCAGTCTTGTGGTCAAGCTTTCTTACCTGCTTACGTACCCATTGCCGAACGCAGACAGAATACAGAGTATGGCGATCGCGAACGTAATTTTCAACTCTATCGTCGGGGTCGTTACGTCGAATTCAACCTGGTTTATGACCGAGGCACTATTTTTGGTCTGCAAACCAATGGTCGCACCGAATCGATTTTGATGTCTTTGCCGCCTCTGGTGCGTTGGGAGTACGGCTATCAGCCAGAACCCAATACTCCTGAAGCTGAACTGTATCAAACCTTCCTCAAGCCGCAAGACTGGGTTAACTGGTTTTCTTCCGCCTCTCAGAGCTAAGGTAAACTACGGGAGGTAGGTGCCGCGATCGCCAGAAACTTTTCTGTCCGATGTGTTATAAACTTCTGCCACCTGCCAACTATAGATAAGGCGCAACTCGTGTCTTATTCGGGGAGTCTACAGACTTAACGATGGCTGGCTGCCAATCAACTGACCTATCAGTAGCTCAAGCTTTTGAGTTGCCGCTGCTACTGATTTTCTGACGGTTGGTTGTAAACATCAGCCCATTAACCCAACGACCCATTATTGCTAGGGGAGGATCGGCGATCCCAATGGAGCAGAGAACTTACACAACCCAAGACGGCACAACTGTCATTGTCTTAACCCCTACCGGACGCTTAGACATTACAACCGCTTGGCAATTCCGTCTCAAGTTACAGGAATGTATCTCTAAGTTGAGCCGCCATGTGGTAGTGAACTTGGGCCAGGTCAACTTTATTGACAGTTCTGGCCTCACCTCTCTAGTGGCAGGGATGCGTGACGCAGAAAAGGTCAAAGGTAGCTTCCGCATTTGTAACGTGCATCCAGAAGCCAAACTTGTCTTCGAAGTCACCATGATGGACTCAGTATTTGAAATCTTCGAAACTGAGGATGAGGCTTTAGAAGGCGTACCGAGAGGAATTGCTAGCTAAATATCTTGATTTAGTCGGCTCACATTGCTCTTTACTTAAAGCGCCAGTTCGCTGGCAAAGTCTTGGCGCTTCGTAAATTCATAAGGTCCCCAAACGGCCCCCCACAGTACTTGACCTGTGGTTGGGTCTATTCCTTTGTCATAGCTTAAAAACATTTCTGGGGTGGCTTCAAAACCGAGTGACACCTGCCGAGTTTCATTTTGGTAGGTAAAGCAACAACGGGCACTGGGTAAGAGCGACGCTGAAAAGTGATAGCCCTGAGGCTCCAACGTTTTGATCTTAATTTGCAGCGTACATCCGGGTAGAAGTTCAATTTGCTCAGAAGTCAGTGTTTGGAGCAAAGCTGGATTAGCCCCAAAGCCTCTTACAGCTCCAGGCGATCGCGGTATGTAGTATTGCACTTGCAAGTCTGTATGTTGAACTTGCTGCAAACGCATGACTCGCTGACGGTAAGGTTGGTCTAGATTAACGATGTTTGCTTGTTCTGCAAATAAGGTAATGCTGTCTTCGCTAAACAAAGAGATGGGGCGCTGCCACAGCCGCAAATGTACAAATCGAGCAGGCTCGGCGATCGCTTGTTTCTGATTATCAAATTCACCACAAAGGCAGTGGGCTAGAGCAACTAATTCAGGTGAAAATTGCATGGTGGCTGAGACTCCGTAATCTAAAATTGTAGAATACAGAGACAGTCATCCTTGATTGGCGTGCTGTTGCCTTGGCAAACTTCCCGTCAAGCGAGAGAATGAAGTTACTGATCCCCTCAATGCTTCCTGTGAATAACGTTCGCACTGTTTCAGATACTAAGCGCAGCTTCTATACGGTTCACACCCGTCCCATCAACTCCATTTACCGACGGGTGGTGGAAGAGTTGATGGTAGAAATGCACTTGCTTTCGGTCAATGTTGACTTTCATTACGACCCTATCTACGCGCTAGGAGTTGTGTCCTCTTTTGACCGTTTTATGCAAGGCTATCGCCCAGAGCAAGATAGAGCCTCAATTTTTAATGCCATTTGTCAGGCTTTAGGATCTGATCCTCAAAAGTATCGTCAAGATGCTGAGCAGTTACAAGCATTGGCGACTCAAGTGTCTCCGCAACAACTAATTTCGCCCACTGGAGAACTCTCTAGTCTACCAGGCGGCCAGATGCTTCAGGAAACCCTACAAGCGATCGCCACCCAGCCCAACTTCAAATACAGCCGCTTATTTGCGATCGGTTTATTTACCTTCCTGGAAACCGCTGATCCAGAACTGGTTAAAGATGAAAAACAGCGAACTGAGTTCTTAAAGCAAGCGGGTACCCAGTTACACCTACCAGAAGATAAAGTCCAAAAAGATTTGGAACTCTATCGCAGCAATCTAGAAAAAATGGCTCAAGCTCAAGCCGCGATGGAAGATATCCTCATCGCTGATCGCAAACAGCGGGAGCAACGGGCGCAGGCAAAGAGCGAAACCGCGATCCCTTCCGATGCGCCTAAAGACGAAGCTCCCTCCGCTTAGATAGAAGCAAGCTGAGGAAGAGATCTCACAAAAGCTGAGTTGGCCTGATTAACTGCACAGGCTAACTAGCAACTACTTCAGCCACGAGTTGCTGACAGAGTGATTTTAGCTCTCGCTCGTTGCTGTTAATGGTGTTTTGGGCGATTCGCTTGAGGAAAGTAATATTTTCTAAGCTGGCATCATCAATGTGATTGCCGCGATCGAGTCTACCCAGAGCATGGAGTGAAGCTTGAAAGCGGTAGTAGCGCTTTGAGTTGACCTCGGTAGCCTCGGTAGATAGTAACTCTTGCAATTGATAGTCTACGGTGTCACTGACACCATCGGACACAATATTGAAAATAGGGCGAGCCCACTCCAGTAAGCCCCAATCCTTGATCTGAGCATAATTGAGGCTAGTGCTCAGTTCGCCTGTACCGAGGGAAACGACCAGAAAATCGTGAGCTTCGGGATGATTTCTTCTAGCTTCTACGTAAGCACACATGGCCGGATTGTTGGCAAACACGCCACCATCAATGAAGGTAGAGGGGACTAAACCTTGCTTCGGTTTGGCTTGTAACGGTTCAAAGTAGGTTGGAGCAGCGGATGTGGCGCGAGCGACAGTCGCCATTGGAAAGTCGCGATCGCGATCTGCCTTGGCTTTTCGGCTTTTGAAGAAGTAAGGACAGCGTAACTCGGTATCGTAGCTAGGAATCAAGACCGTTTTTAACGATTGGCTCAATAGGGTATCGCCAAAGTACTGCCTGAGCACGGTTTCGATGCCGATCGCTGGATACTTTTGGCTAACTAAGCTGCGTAGTTTACTCAACGAAGATTTAGGGAAAATCCGTTGTCCCTCAGCCTCGTATAAATGCACGAGATCAACTGCCGAATAGGCAGGTTTGCCGTTAGGGTTGGGCTTGTTTAAACCTAAAGCTAAAATTCCGCCTGTTGAGGTTCCAGCGATCACATCAAATAACTCGGCGATCGCTCGGCCTGTGCGTTTTTCAATTTCAGCCAATAGCATCGCTGGGATGACTCCTCGAATGCCACCACCATCAATTGCTAAAACCTTAATCAGGCGAGACATAGGCTCCTCCCATATTGCTCCTTTAAAACTACTGGGTCTACCCACTGTTGTATCTAAGAACTCACAGAACCGCGATCGCGCTTCGCCAAGTTTTTAGTCAACAGTAACTAGACCCAGTTAAAATGACCCATTAGCCACCCTAATTGGCTGGCTGTAAAGTTTAGCGTCTACCGCGCACAGGTACCTTGTTCAGGTAGTCGATGTCAAAAGCAGAAAGGCGCTGTGCATAATTCACTTTGGGTGCGATCGAAGCGGCCACTTCCCGGAAGCGACGAGGATCACCCTCAGGCAACTGCCGATCTTGGAACTTGCGGCTGTAGAATTTCTCCAAGGTGATGCGCCAGTCAGTGGTAGCGGTACCAGCCACTTCCTGATAATCTTCGCCGTAGCGAGGCAGGAAGGTAAAGGGCCGATTCTGCATCCGCTTACGTTGGTAAGGGACGGTGCTATCGCCAAAGTTTTGAGTGTACTCTTCACTGTCTACCAGCGCATCCACAAAACCGTGGAAGCCTAGAGTGCCAATCTTAATCGACCAAGCGATTTTTTCATCTTGGTTGTAGGGTTCACGACCCAACAAACGCTTTAAGCAAACTTCTACCAAACGGTAGTTATCGTTTACGCCTACGACTAAGGTGTAAAAGCGCTCTGATTTCGCCAATTCACGGATGAAGTCACGCACCGTAATGGAGCCGTTAGCCAAGCGAGTTTCTAGAGTCACTTGACGGTTAAACTTCAGAACCAACTGTTCATTGAACACTTGGCGATAAGCCGCCCAAATCAGTTGACGCAATTCTTCGGGAGAGCTTACGTTCTCCGTCCGATAGATGTAAGGGGTGTCTTCGTTTTGGTCGGAAATACCAAAGCTGCGAACCCGGTGATTTGGAGCAGTCGGTTTGTATTCAAGTAACGGCAATGCCATGCCAGAATCTCCCTTAATAAAAATAGTTAAAAACTTACAATGCCTAGAGCGGGTAAACAATGTTACCAAAGGAACTTCTCAATTCCACGCCTCCCTTGGATTGTACGCTTTTAGCGGATCGGAAAACCAGCAGATGTATTGATCGAAGCCAGGGTGCCTGCGGGTTGTACGTCGCGAGTGGTATCCGGGATTTGGATATTATCGGTTTTGACCGTCACAAACTTGGCTTGAGGCAACTTGAGCGATCGCGCCATCGCTAAGAAGTTGTTGACATCGCCCCACTTGTAGCGATCGCCTTCTTCTTTGTCGCGCCAATAGCTGTTGTAACGGGGTGTTACCAAATTGAACGGACGGTCTTTATAGCGACGCCGCTGATAGGGCACCGTGTTGTCGCCAAAGTTTTGGCTGTACTCTTCGCCATCTAGCAAAGCATCCACAAAGCCGCTAAAACCTTGGGTCGCGATTTTAATCGACCAAGCGATTTCTTCGTCTTTGCTATAAGGAGCACGCCCCAATAAGCGCTTGAGGGTTAACTCCACCACGCGATAGTTGGAATTGGTCTCTACGACCAACCGCCAATAAACATCAGACTTTGCCAAGCCCCGGATAAAATCCCGAACTGTAATCGCCCGATTTTTGAGTTGAGATTCTAAAGCCGTTTGGCGGTGGTTGCGTAGGGTTTCATGTTCGCTAAACACCTGGCGGTAAGCAGCCCAGATAATTTCTTGGATATCACCCGTAGAACTACCGCTTTCTAGCTTGTAGATATCGGAATTATCTTCATTTGGCACTTCATAACCAGCAACTCGCTGATTTTGTGAAGAGGGTTTGTACTCTAGTAGAGGAATTGACATCGGTAAACTCCTAAATAGTCCTGCAGTCGATCGCCCCGATTCGTCAGCCTGAAAGTGGGCTGATTTAGACCTTGGGTTGCGTCGGAATGTAACGATAGGGCAGTGCTACATTAGTCCGCTTCACGCTTGGGGGCGTTGGCGCGTCATGAGTAGAATCAGTCTGACCTGCTTTATAGCTGGCTGCGACTGCCCGTGCTTGGTCTGTGGTGCGTTGGTAGCTCACTTGAGGCACCAACATGCCTTGAACCATATTCAGGAAGTTTGCTGGAATTCCTTTGCGAATGACTTGCAGATCGCGATCGCCCGCTTGGTACTGCCGACCCTGAGCAAACGCACTGCCGCTACCTGAAGTAGCCTTCTGAATCCGCCAGTAGTCACTGTAACGAGGGGTCACTAAGTTGAAGGGTCTGCCCTCCATCCGCCGCCGTTGGTAGGGCACGATGGAGTCTCCAAAGTTTTGGCGGTACTCGTCGCTATCTACGACAGCATCAATGAAGCCGTGCAAACCTCGTGTGGCAATGACAATTGACCAAGCGATTTGCTCATCTTTGCCATAACTGGCCCGCCCTAGGAAGCGCTTGAAGGTGATATCAACCAAGCGATAGTTAGAGTTAGTATCTGCAACTTCGCGGCGATAAACATCAGATTTACCCAAAGCTCGCACAAATTCCCGTACAGAAAGCTGACGGTTGCGTAGTTGCGACTCTAAGGGAAGTTGGCGGTACTCTTCTAGAATTAGGTGCTCACTAAAGATTTGGCGATAAGCTGCCCAAATCAACCCTTGAACATCCGAGTCAGAAGTAGTTTCTGTAAAACGATAGAGCTGAGGAGCATCTTCATTGGGTACCTCAAAACCAGGAACCCGTTGATTCTGGGTTTTGGGTACAACTTCAAGGAGTGGAATAGACATAGGTAACGTTTACCACTTTATCGAGTAACAAAAATGACAGCCGATCGCTAATTGCCGATCGCTGCCAACTGATTGCTCAATGCGTTTAGCTGCTGTTGAGCCATTTCAGCTCTGGCCCGCACAGCTAAGTCAGCATCGGTTTGAGCAATGTGATTGAACTGGGCTAAGATTCGTGCAGCCAACTCCATCTCAGTTGCCTCTCCGGAGGAGGCTAAAGCTTGGAGGCCCACTACCGCTGCATAACGAATATCCCAATCTGGATGCTGGACTAGCCCCAGCAATGTCTGTAGCGCCCGATCTTGAGCTGCTTGGCGTTGCTCGGTTGGAAGTTGTGACCAACGCAACTGACCAATCCCCTTGATGGCAGCTCGACGCACACTGGGAGCAAAGTCGGTTTCTGCCGCGTTCAGGAGAACGTCTAAAGCTCGCGGATCAGCGATCGCAGCTAAGGCTCGAAATGAGTAAGCCCTGGCTCCATAGTTGTAATCATCTAGTTGCTCAATCAGCGGTTGAACCGCCGCTTCTCCTAACTCAACCAACCCTTGCACCGCGATCACTGCCGCTTCTGGGTTGTTGTAGCCCAAGGCTGAGATTAGCGTCGGAATACCTGTCTCTAAGCGTGCTTCTGCTAAAGCTTGAACCGCAGCCACTAAACTAGCGGGAGCAGCCGCTTGTTCAACAGCACGAATCAGATCAGAAGCACAAGCAGAATGGGTCATGGCTGTATCAGGTTCAAGAAGATGGGCAATGGATTTTGAGGGAGATCAATAAATTAAGTGCTTGATGACTTGAGTGCTTGATGATCCCAGAATCCATGACCGTCTACAGCAATGAGTCCATTAGATTCATGACTCGCTCGGTAGACGGTGAAACCAAGACAACCTCTGGTTGCTGCTTAAGGTGGTTTTCTAGCAAGCTTTTGAGGGCCATTACTTTAAAGCTATTTTCCACAGAGGCTTGGGCGATCGCCTCGGCTCCTGATAAATAACCGCTAGCACCGATGTCTAGCAAAATCATGCGCCGCATTTTTAGGTCGCTGTTGGCTAACTCCTGAACTAACCGTTCTCCATAAACCGGATCTTGAGTTAGCACATATAAAGCCCGTGCTGCTCCATGCCGTACCCGATCCAACGAATGAGCTAAGAAGGGTTCGATCAGGGGAACGGCCTCTGTCACCTTTAAGGCTTCTAAGGTTTCCATGGCCGCCTCAGCGGGTTGTGTCAGGTGAGGTCGCCCTGGAAATAGCTGCACCGCTGCCACCCCGCCTTCGAGCCAAGACATGAGTACTGGAACGCAGGTGCGATCGCCCAACATACCCAAAGACTGAGCGGCAGCTTCGCGCACATAATAGTCAGAGCAATCCAGACAACGCAGCAACCCTGGTACAGCCCGATCATCCGCCAATTTGCCTAAGGCCCGGACAGCATTTCGCCGTAGCGGATAGCCCCCTAGCTCAGTGCGATCGGCTTCATCATCCAGGGCTGCAATCAGGGCATTCACCACTCTAGGTTCACCCTTGGCAAACTTTCCTAGCCACCAAGCCGCATAATAACGGAGGCTTAAGTCTGCATGGGTTAAGTTAGCGATCGCTTGCTCAACGGTTAAAGCCTCGCCGCCAGAAGACTCAGTGGGTTGTAACTCAGATTCAGATGACTGCTGTAGACTGGTTTCCGACATGAATCTAACAGGTCTAACACAGGAAGTTGGCAGAGGCAATCACGCCGGAATTAGCTCTTCGAAGCTGGCGCAGCAGATGCCTTATCAGCTTTTACATCGGCTTCCACATTATCTTCTGCGGTCGTCCCAATGTTTTTGTGAGCTGCCGTCGCTTCTGATTTTGCTTGGGGCTGATCAGAAGTCAAGGGTTGAATGCTAACGATTTTGCCGCCCAAACGGTTAATTCGCTGCATTTCTTCGCTCATGCGATTGTAGGGCACAGTTACAAAAGTGCTACCGCTAAGGCGAATGGGATAGCTCAGCTTGTTGGAGCGGTAAGTCTGACGGAGACCTCTCACCTCAACACGGAACATCCGACTCGCTGAGTCATCCAACGTCGTATTGCTTCCTAGGGACGCTTGACCAAACATATTGCAACAACCTCATCAAAATTTAGACATTTAACTCGGTGCTGGTTTCATCTCAAGATGAATAACCGGGAATATAAAAGTTTTATTCCCTTGAGGCTAAAAGCTGGCTAAGCAGAGATAGAGGTAATGTTGACAATTTTGCCGCCCAAACGGCTAATCCGCTGCATCTCTTCGTTCATGCGGTTGTAGGGCACAGTCACAAAGGTGCTGCCGCTGCGACGAATGGAATAGTTTAGTTTGTCAGCTTCTTCGTTTTGGCGGAGACCTTGAACTTCGAAGCGGAACATCCGGCTAGCCGAATCGCTCAATGAAGATTTTCCTAGAGCAGTTTGACCAAACATCGTTACAATAGCTCCTATGAAGTTGAACTAGATGATTTCAGGCAGTAATGGCAAGCTCATTTGATTGATGCCTGCCATTACGGTCTTTTCTTGAAGACTCAATTCAGTAAGACGTTAGCAATCAGCCAGTCCTAAGCAGGGGTAACACTAACGATAGTGCCGCCCATACGATGAATCTGTTGCATCTTGGGTAGCATCTGCTCGTAGGGAATGAGATACGCAACACTGCTGCGGCGAACTTTGGGATATCCAGGGTTGCGAATTCCGCTTACTTCTAGACGATAGATCCGTCCGCTTTCACCCCAAGAGCCACCCAATGCCTTGTTAGGAGTGTCATCGCCAACGCTGCTATGGAAGCCACGGCTACCTTCACCCGTAGGCTTGACAATGGTAGAAGCGCGGTTTTGAGCCAATTCGCGGAATACGTGAGGAGCTTTACCTGCAACTTGAGCGCGATCGCTGTTGGCATAACCACGATAGAGCTTGAACATGCGAGTAAAGCCTGTGGTTCTTACCCCTGGATCGACTGAGAAGCCCCGGTAGTAAGGCACCACGTTGTTGCCAAAATTATCTTCGTATTCAGCGCTGTCGATGTAAGAGTCGATTTCAGCGTCGTAACCTTTTTCGTTGTAAAGGTTGAGGTGAAAATTAATTTCGTCTTCTGAATAGGGAGCACGACCGAGCAAGTGCTTGTAATTCAGTTCAATAAAGCGGGTATTGGAATTAGGAAAAAGAAATTTGTTTTTATAAAGATCGGACTTCGCGATCGCCCGGACAAACTCCCGCACTGTGATGTTGCCTTGGCGGAGTTGAGACTCGCTATTATTGAGGCGCTCAGACTTCATCACGTAGTCGTTGCCTAAAACTTGGCGATAAGCAACCCGGATTACGGAGCGAAGATCATCTTCTGACCAGTCTGGACGCAATTCTACTCTAGTTGCATCAAACGCAGAAACGCCGAGCTTCCCTGCTGTCGCCAAATTAGACGCTGCTAAACCGCTCATGCATGCCCTCCCAACACAAAAGATTTTTGAAGATTCTTAATATTCAAATTGAGAAAAACAATGCCCGGGAAGATAAACAACTGCTAACCCTCGCCAGCACTTGCATATCTTTCCGGGCCATGCGTTCAGTTAGCTTAGAGCGTTGATCGCGTAGTCGATGTAAGCGTTAGCTTCTACAGCAGCTTGTCCGGTGATACCGTGGTTAGCTTTGATGTGCTTCAGAGCTTCAACGTACCAGCTGTTGGAGAGGTCGAAGGTCCGGTGCATTTCATCTAGACCAGCGAGGAGGTACTCATCCAAAGGACCTGTGCCACCAGCTACCAAGCTGTAGGTGATGATGCGCAGGTAGTAGCCGATGTCACGAGCACACTTGGACTTACCACGAGCATCAGAGGCCATGTTGTTGCCTGCTTGCTGGGTGGTGTATGGGAACTTTTGGTAAACAGCGTTAGCTGCGCCATCAACCAATCTTTGAGCATTGCTGGTGAGAGTGCGAGCTGCTTCCATTGCGGCTGCGGCGCGCTCATAGCGACCATAAACTTGGTGCATTTCAGCGTTGCTGAGGAAACGGCCCTGAGTATCTGCTGCTGCGATCGCTTCGGTAATGGGGGTCTTCATAGTTGTGGTATCTCCCTAAATATCCTGTTCTGCAAAGTTTTTGTAGAAACGTGATCCGTTACTGAGTTAAAACGGGGGCTAGATTAGCCAACTGCAGCAGCAGCACGGTCGAAGTAGCTAGCGAGTTCAGACATCAACGCATTGCAATCACCCTTGGTGATACCGTTGGGGTCGTTAGCAACTGCGATCGCAGCATCCTTCATTTTTTGAACGCCAGCAGCAACAGAACCACCGGGTACACCTAGAGCTTGGTAGGTCTCGCGAAGGCCGTTCAAGCAGCGATCGTCGAGAACACTGGAATCACCAGCGATGGTTGCGTAGGTTACATAACGCAAGATGATTTCCATGTCGCGGAGGCAAGCAGCCATCCGACGGTTGGTGTATGCGTTACCGCCGGGTTGGATCAGTTGAGGCTGCTCTTCGAACAAAGCACGAGCTGCATTAGCAACGATGGTGGAAGCGTTGCCAGTGATGCGGTTAACAACATCAAGGCGCTTGTTGCCTTCCTTAACCATGTTGCTTAGGGCGTCGAGCTGAGAACCGCTCAGGAATTCGCCCTTAGCATCAGCCTGAGAAACAACCTTGGCGAATGCATCTAACATGGACTTTTTCTCCTAATTTTGACTTGAGTTTGAATCTGATTTCAGAGCTGGGATGTTAGTTCAGCCATTTCAAGCTGCTTAGGCAACCTGGAAAGGTGCGACGGACATCAACCAAAACTTTTAAGGTCTCTCATCCTTATAACCCGTCACCAACGGTAAAGAGTAAAGGTAGGTTAAGAAATCTGAGAAAATTTCATTTTTGTATGAGAGAACTCAAAACTCAATAAATCGGCGCTTTGGTTAACTTTTGCCTGTCGTTTATACCCTTCAGGTTATTTTTATACACCGCGACAGAGGCTTTGTTTATTACAAGTTATTAAAACCAACGAATCTATGCGAACGATTAATTCAAATGCTTATCAATCAAAGGCTTTAGCCGATAAATAGGTAGAAATATCACAACATTTCGTTACATTATTGTGGAGTATTTATACTCAGTTTCTGTCAGGAGATAAATTTATAGTTTCTTAATAGAGCGGCAAAAGTAGATATAGCAATGGGTTTGGATTCTGAAGTTTTTAAAGCCAATTTAGCTGTTGTGTAGATATGTGTAACTTAAAATTTCGACTGAATGTTTAAGTTTGGTAAAGTAATTCGCTTCTTAAGAACCTCCAAAAGGGTTTTGAAAATGGGCGGAGGCGTTGCTGTGACTTCGATCCAAGTCTCTGAGACCGGGTGCTGTAGTCGAAGTTTCCAAGCATGCAACATTTGCCCTGGCAGGTTGACCCCTAGGGAACGTTGAGAACTGTAAACTGGGTCTCCCACAATCGGATGACCCGTTTGAGTGCTGTGAACTCGAATCTGATGAGTGCGGCCAGTTTCTAGCTGAAAATGCATCAGCGTGTAGTTGCCCAACCGCTCTAGCACTCGCCAATGGGTCACGGCTCGACGGCCTCCCTTTTCTTCTGGGACGATCGCCATCTTTTTGCGATCTACAGGATGACGGCCGATCGGTAGGTCAATGGTGCCACTCTCAGCCGCAGGCGAACCGTAAACCACGGCCAGATAGTCTCGACGAGCGGTTTTGGCTTTCAGTTGGGCTTGCAAGTGCTGATGGGCTTGGTCTGTTTTGGCGATCGCGATCGCCCCACTGGTGTCTTTATCCAGACGATGGACAATCCCCGGTCGCTGCACCCCCCCAATGCCAGGGAGCGCATTTAGCCCCGACAGGGTTTGGCAGTGGGCCAACAGCGCGTGAACCAGTGTGCCTGATTCGTGCCCTGGGGCGGGATGCACAACCAACCCCGCAGGCTTGTTCAGAATCAGCAAATGCTCGTCTTCGTAGAGGATATCGAGGGGAATTTTTTCCGGTTGTAACTCTAGTGGCTGGGCATCAGGAATCTCGACCTGTATGCGATCGCCTGTTTGCACTGTGACTTTCTTGGAGGTGCAAACTTGACCATTTACCTGCACCTGTCCTTGCTCAATCAGTTTTTGCAACCGAGAGCGAGATAAATCAGGTAATTGTTCTGATAGCCAGCGATCGAGCCGCTCCCCAGCCTGTTCAACCTGTAAATTAACTTCTGAAGCCAAAGTAACTAGCCCTCAAAACCGAGTCATGGAATGCGCCTCTTCCATTGTCGGTTGTGCAGCGGCTCTAAAGCTATTTGCAGCTGTTATTTGCTGAAACGAAAAATAAGTTTTGCCCCTGACTTCTCACCCCTCATTCCTCACCCCTAATTCTGAAGGCCGAGAACTAGAGAGCACTGCATGTAAATTAACTACCGAGCCAATCACCGCGATCGCCGGGGCGCTAAATTCAGCGGCTTCCATCTGGGCCACGATAGTGTTGAAGGTGCCGATGAGTTCTTCTTGGTCGGGACGAGTGCCCCACCGAATTAAGGCAATGGGGGTTTCTGCTCCCAGCCCAGCCGCTTGTAGCTCGCTCAAGATGTGGGGCAAGTTGTGAATCCCCATATAAACCACAATCGTCTCCGAGCCGTAGGCGATCGCTGACCAATTGACCTCTGGACGGTATTTGCCTGCGGATTCATGACCTGTGACAAAGGTGACAGAAGAACTATGCAAGCGATGGGTGAGGGGAATTCCGGCATAGGCGGGAGCAGCAATTCCAGAAGTCACTCCCGGCACAACCTCCACAGACACCCCTGCTCGCATCAAATCTTCCATCTCCTCGCCACCGCGACCAAATACAAACGGGTCACCGCCTTTGAGACGCACGATCACTGCTTGAGTTTGAGCTTTTTCAATCAGGAGTTGAGTCGTTTCTTCTTGCACTAAAGAGTGACGACCCCGGCGCTTACCTGCATCGATTTTTTCAGCACGAGGATTAATTAAGGCCAAAATTTGGGGGCTAACCAGCGCGTCGTAAATGACGATATCAGCGCACTCCAGTAGGGTTTTGCCTTTCACCGTCAGCAAACCTGGGTCTCCCGGCCCTGCGCCCACTAGATACACCTTACCGAGGCAAGTTGGAGAACCAATGGTTGTGAGGTTAGCGTCAGCAGTCATAGAAGTTGCAAGGCAATGAGGAGGAGTAGAAGTCGAAAATTTAACACCCGACAAGCTGGGGCAATGCTTCAGCCTAAGAGAGTTGGTTTAACAAAACTGAAATATTTGATACAAAAATTACCTAACTGCCCCTAACTACTTACAAGCCAGCGGACAGGCGATCGCTACCTTTGGGCCGAGCTTTGCGCCGAGTAACTAGGAGCAAAATTCAGGGGAAGATCTAAAACCAGAGAAGCCAGAGCGGGGCTAGTTCCTAGAGGTTCAGCCAGGATGAGTTCTACGTCTGGAAATTGCCGAGACAGTTGCGTCACTAACTGGGCGATCGCATCTGTAATGCCCCCTGCAAACAAGAAGTAGGGCAGGATACCCACTCGGCGATGACCCATTTGCACCAAGTCAGCCACCGTTGACTCCAAGCTGGGGGGCACCGACCAGTAAGCAGGCACCGCATTCAGTTCAGCCGCGATCGCCTCAATGGGGGCATTCGCCTCAGGTCGTCGGCTCCCATGCGACAGCAGAATCCAAGCATCTACGGCAGTGGTTGACATTGGAGTTGCCAGAAGCTGACTTAAGTTGGAGTGAGTGCCTAAGTAGGGAGAGACTTGCAAGTTGAGATTTGCCCCTAAAGCAGTTTGGGCTAGCTCCACCTCAGCAGGAATGTCTTCCATCACATGCACCCCTGGCAGCAAAAAGAGGGGCACTAGCTGCATCACTGGCGATTCAACTTGCAGCATTTGCTGATTTTTTAGATGGCTTAGGGCTAAAAGGCGATCGCCAAATTGTTGAATCTGCTGGTGTAGGGGTTGCGGCCCTAGTTCTAGGCAAGCAGTTCCGACTAATGGCAAGTGCGGGTGGCAAATCGTGGCTGGTGCGGGCGCGGCAGTGGGTTTCAGCAAATGCCTCGGTGACTGAGGACTATCCGCATAACTCAAGTGAGGTGCCACATCCTGGCCTTTGTCCCCGCTTTTGTTTCCTAGGTGATAGCGCTGCTGGATTTCTTGGTTCACTAACTGGGCCAATTGTTCCACCGCGATCGCGGGTCGAGGATCACGGCTACCATGAAACACCAACAAGTAGGCAGAAGATAAGTTCAAGAGTGCGCCAAAAAATTCAGATCTTCATTGTAAATTGTATTTTTACAATCCCAGAGAATTAGTATAAATAGGTGCTATTTGACAGCAAATTCGTACTTGCAACTCCCAATTAACTCACGATCAATCTAAGTGTCACACCCAAAAAGAAAGGTGCCTAGTGGCACCTCAAAAGAATTTGTGAAAAGTTCACTTGGGTCTGCGTTCTTTCAGCAAAACTCCTAAGTACTTAAACCTGGCTACTTGCTAGAAGGCTAGTTACTAGAACTTGCTGCTTGAACAAAGGCCAGCGTTAAACTGTCGTGAGTCAAGAAGTGAGCCAAGTGGAACGCTCGATCTTCTGTCTTCAGTAGAATTTGCTCATAGAGATAGCGAGTGGCGCGATCGCCCAGGCTTTCAGCTTGTCCTGCTTGGCGGCGTACCAACTTAATTAGAGCTTGCTCAGCTTGTAGGTCGTTTTCTACCATTTGGCGGCAAGAGAAAACACCATCAGGCTCTGGAGTAAAGCAGCAAAGTTCTGCGAGCTTCGTAAAGCTCGCTACTGGCACGCCACCTAAACCATCTAAGCGTTCGCCCACGTCGTGAGCATGGCCTTGCACAGCTTCGTAGCCTTCCGAAAAGAATTCGTGTAGAGAATAGAATTCTGCACCTTCAACCACAAAATGGTGCTTTTGATACTGCAAATAGAGCGCTTGGAAACTTGCAAGTGCAATGTTTAGCCCTTCACATACAGGAACAGTTACACTGCGCTCCAACAAAATTGGATTATCGTAAACTTGGTCAACAGAACGTAATAAGTTTTGAGTTTCAGACATCGTTTCCCCTCCCGTGTCACTGTCTTCAAGACTGTGAATAACCTCAATCTACCACGCTGATTTTTAGAGTCAACCAGGGGCTAAATTTCTATTAGGAATGATTGTCAATATATTTGCCAATTTGGCTTGCAAAAATTTAGTTCGTATTGCGATCGCCCTCACTCCTAAAAGGTTTGAGCTAAGATCAAGTGAGATTAATTCACAGAAATAATTTTTCTGATTGCTTGATTTTTATCTCTTCAGGAGTAGAGATTAGAATCGATTTATTCCACTTTTCTTAACAGGGTGGATGCTGCATTCAGCTATTTTGGTCGCGATCGCTTCGGCATGACGCCACCAATAAGAGCCTCCTACCCAAACCCGCGATGGTAAATGGCCCACTGGCGCAGAACGATTAAATTTCAGGTTGCTATGGATAGGAGCAGAGTTGTGTAGAGGCCAACCGATGCGTTGGCAGAAGCTGCCATAATCTGATTCAACGCTCTGATAAATTTGGGTTTGCACCGTCCAACCAAAGCGCTTTTGGCTGTGTTTTGTCCACAGACCATCAATAATTTGGATATCTTCGCAGGGTAACTTGCTGATGTCACCCGGTAGCAAATACCGCCCCAGTGGTTTACCCAGCGCTTGGCAGAGTACGGCCCAAGTTTCTTGATCGGCTGCCTGCCAGTGAGCCGCTGCTAGCAAATCTCGCAATTTGGTGTAGTCCACCCCAGCCGTAAACAAACCTTGACGAAGTAACTGAACAGGAGCCACAGCGGGCGATCGCACTTGAGAGGAAATCAGTCGAGCCTGTTGGATTGGAGAGCGAGCAGAAGTGGCAATGAGTTGATTGGTATTGATCGCTTGTAAGACTTCATCAGCCGACTGATACCGCTGGTTGATCGCTTCTTGGAGCAGTTTGTCGAGAACTTGCCCCAAGCGATCGCTGACTCTTTTTCCTTTGGGCAAAAAATCCCGCCAAGCCCAACTGTTTTCTGCAATGTCAAACATGTTTAAGGCAGGCACTTGGGTCAGCAGATGAATGCAGGTGACACCTAAGCTGTAGAGATCGCTGGCAGGCATAACCTTGCCTTTGGTCTGCTCTGGGGGCATATACTCTGGACTGCCAATGATGGTGCCAGTACAGGTGAGGTTGTTCCCAGCTAAAGATTTCGCCACGCCGAAGTCAATCAACACTAACTTGCGATCGCTCAAGGACTCCACTAGCGATCGCGCTCCTGCCTCTGTTTCCGCCTCTGGTGGCTGCAATCCTACCGTCATCGGCAGGTTAGGGCGGTAGCGCATGATATTAGCGGGTTTAATGTCGCGATGAATGACTTGGTGCTGGTGAATAAACTTCAACACAGGCAGCAAATCTTGCAGCAATTCCCAAATCTTGCTCTCGCTAAACCTACCCTGTTCTTGCAACTCTTGAGCTAGGGTTTGGCCTTTAATCCAAGCTTGAACCAAGTACAGCCGCTGCTCTTGCTCGAAGTGAGCTAGGAGCCTAGGAATTTGTGGATAGGTTCCTAACTCTTGCAGGCGGACAGCTTCCTGATGAAACAGCTCGACAGCTTTGGTGAAATGGCTACCCGTGTGTTTGGGCACATGCAGTTGCTTAACCACACAAAAAGGCTTGAAAGGTAAATCTTCGTCTACTGCCAAGAAAGTTCTGCCGAACCCGCCACGTCCAAGTGGTTGCAGGGGACGATAGCGCTCTCTGAGTAGCAGACGACCACCACAATGCTGACAAAACTGAGCAACGGTGGGGTTATTGGGGCGTTGGCAATCCGGATTCAGACAGTAGCTCATGCGCGATCGCGGATTTAGGTGATGTTCTATACCTAAAGGATTTTGAAGCTACCCGAACAATTTCTCACAATTCTTGAATATTGGAGTTCTGACATGCAATGAATTTCGGCTGTTGTTAAATGCGATCGCGCTATCGTCTTTGAGCCTTATCGTCTTTGAGCTTTATAGATATAGAAAGTGTTGAAAGCTCCCACAGTCTCAAAGTGGTAAGCGGGCAAAAAAGAGCCACCTAGAGAGAGATAGGGCGGCAAAAGCGCATTCACGGATAGGTCAGTTTGATAAGTACTAAAGAAGATGTAGTCTTGGCGCTGAGTGTTTTCTGCCACCAGTTGCTCCATCTCGCCGCGATTATTTTCTGCGAGGGAGAGACAGCGTTTCTGTAAGCCGAAGGCGGTAGGGGCTTGGGAGCAGATACTGTCCTTTAAGTATGTCCCTAGCTGCTCAGCCGCGTATTTGTTGTAGGCCGCTTCATTGGGGTTGGTGAGGGCCGAAGCAATTCCCATACCGAGCAGAGCCGTTAACCCTGTTAACAATGCGGCTGTCTTGACACCTTTCATATAAACCTTTGCAAGTTGCTCTGCCGTGATCTGTGCTGAGTTAATCGCTGAATTAACCCATTACAGATTATCTGATTGTAAATTTAGTTTTTTTGCTCCCGGATCTAGAGAATTTTCTCAAAGGAGTGCTATACTTAGAAACGCGATGGCGAGCGTGGCCAAGAGGTTAAGGCAGTGGATTGTGGTTCCACCATTCGCGGGTTCAATTCCCGTCGTTCGCCCTTAATACAGATTAGATAAGTTGAAGCAACGCTGATTTGCCAGTGTTACTCGAATTAAGCTGCCGAACAAGCGCTGCACACAGTTCAGGCTGTAGGAACTAGCTGCAAGAATTAATAGCATTCTGCAAGCTTGAGTGTTAGGGTTAGATATCCCATTTCCTTGGAGCGGTGAAAGATGGCAAAAAATTCTTCTCACCCCAAGGATGTGCACTCACCTCAAATCCAATCAGACCAAGCTCTACAAAGCGATCCTGCTTTTGAGAAATTATTAAACTATCTTAAGCAGAGTCATGGGTTTAGCTTCACAGAATATAAGCTCTCTACCTTGATGCGTCGAATCCAGCTGCGAATGGAGCAAGTTGGATTCGACGCTTATAGCGATTACACAACTTATCTGCAAGCAAATCCAGATGAGTTTGGGTTTTTGTTTAATGTGATTGAGATTAACGTCACTGATTTCTTTAGAGACCCATCCGCTTGGAAGTATCTAGTGACTGAAATAATCCCTTGGATTCAGGCCCATAAAAGGGCTGATGAACCCATCAGGCTTTGGAGTGCTGGATGTGCCTCTGGAGAGGAAGCTTACTCTCTCGCTATAACCTTCGCTGAAGAATTAGGAATAGAGCAATATCAGGAGCGGGTGCGTATTTTTGCCTCTGATATAGATGCAGAAGCTCTAGAGCAAGCTCGCCAAGGTCGCTATGCTGCTAATCGGATTGCTCATGTACCTTTAGCTCTGCAAGAACGCTACTTCGAACTAGACGGGAGCCACTACCGCGTTCGCTCAGAACTGCGAAAGCCGTTACTCTTCTTTCGCCATAACCTGCTGGAAGACCCTCCAATGTCTAAGATTGATTTGCTGGTGTGCCGAAACGCCTTAATTTATTTCAATTGTGTGGGCCAAAATAAAGCCCTGGTTCGCTTCTATTTCAGCCTTAGAAGTACAGGAATTCTATTCTTAGGGAATTCGGAGTCATTGCCGCAGCAACATAGATTGTTCAGAAGTCTGAATATGAAGCATCATATGTTTAGCAAAGCAGATAAATCTTCACTGACCCCAAGCCTTTTGGTACAAGCGTTGCGGCGATCGCTGCCCGTCTAGCCAGTTTTTAACTGATGGCATTTACAGTTGAGTTTTGACGCCACCTCAAGTTGAGGTCGTGAGCGATCGCGTTGATGTAGCGGAACGCGATCGCCCTTTGAACTTAAGCCAGGTATTTGTCGAGCGTGGAGCTAAATTCCTCATAGGGTTTAGCGCCTACCATCGTTTCTGCCAACTCACCTTGCTTAAAGATCATGATGGCAGGAATACTGCGGACGCTAAATCGTTTAGCCACCTCTTTGTTGGAATCGAGATCTAATTTGAGAACCTTCGCGCGATCACTGTACTCTTCTGCTAGTCGGTCTATTAAGGGAGCAATCAGTTTACAAGGACCACACCAAGAAGCTGTACAGTCTACGACCAACAGCGGCTCACTTTCTAAGAGTGTATTGAACTCAGTTTCGTCTTGAATATACGCAGCAGTCATAAAATCCCTGCAAAGAGACTATTGTCCCACAGTCACGCTACAAAAAAAGCAAAAAGACAGACAACTGACTGTCTGCCTTTAGTGGAAAGTTTTGGGGACTGAGCCTTAGTCTGGATTAGATTCGGGGTGTTTGCGAATTTGTTCTGCTTCGGGGCAGTCATCGGAAACTAGGGGTTCCACATCGCCTCTGGGAACTGTAGCTAGTTTCTGAGTTACTGCGCCAATGCTTTCGAGCCGCACCATCTCTTCCCAAGAACACATTTCATCTTCTTCTTCGGTTTCGTAACGCAGCGTCACTAAGTCTCCTTCAATGTCAAGGATGCGCGCGCGTTCAATCCAGCGTTGCTGGTCCCGCAAGAAAATCCAGACTTCACGACCATCTGAACAGAGTTGATAGATCTTGCGGTGTAGCATGTTTGGTTTCTCCTGAGCACCTAACTCTTCTAATGCTTAATCAATTGCCGTAGCCTTACCCCTAGCAATGCTGTGGCTCTCAACTGTGAGAGCAGAAACCTCAACCGTTGTTGCAGGTGACTTTAGGGGTGTCTAATGAAGTGGTGAGGGTGAGCATTACTAAGTTATTGCCTGCCTGCTCGTAAGGTGCGGTTAATAGCAGGAAGCACTTGATTAATGGAATGGAAAAATTTAGCAACTTGGGCCTGAATTAAACGGAGGAGAGTTGTATCAAAACGTTCTTGGAGATGGATGGTACCTGTTACAGTCATTATCCAAGGTGGTGAAAGGAATAATTCAGCAGTGTGAATGAAGTCGTTTGCCAAAGTGTGGAGGAGTCGCTTAAAGACATCATGGACTAGGGTCATGAGTGTGAAGACGACAAACTAGCGGAAGTTTGAAGGAAGCCCCATCCTAACCGGAGAGTCTTACCTGTCAACGCTTCTAAGTGGCAAACGTAACTCCATATCAGTGTTCTGGATCACCGAGTTTCCATCATTCTAGCGACTGTTGGCCAGAGTTTGCGCGTTCCAGAAGGGATTTACCAAAAAATCGCACTTTAGATAAAAGCGGGTTGGCATCATAGTTCTATTTTCCCTTCAGGATGACGTGGGTTTGAGTGTCACACCAATGCTTGAAACTAGGTCTTGAATTGGCGCGATCGCGGTGATGGACTCCTGATTCGCCTTGCGTCTATCAATGCACCTAGAGCATTTAGCAATGCATTTAGAAGAGGGCGCAGTCTAATCTGTCTCAATCCTCCCATACTATGAACTTCATATGAACTTCAAGCGATCGCCGCTAAGATCCAGATTTTTAATCGGTGATGTGGCTGATCCCTAAATGACTGCCATTACTTGAACTTAAGTTCGCTGAGGTCAAGGCTAAGTAGCGGTCGGTAAAGGCAGTTGATCTGGATGCGCCAGAAAATCGTGTTGACGCATAATTTCATAGAGATTGATATCCGCTTCTAACAGGCAAGCATGACCACTATTTGGTAAAACAACGCTGGTGACGTTGGGGAAGATCCTAGCTAGCCGCTCGACTTCTGCTAAGGAAGGTAAAAGGCGATCGGCGGCACTACCCAAGAGCAAAACAGGTTGGGTAAGGCAACGCAGCCGCTTGTCCTCGATCTCAAACTCATTCAGGAGAGAAAGACGCCAGATAGAGGTTTTTTGTGGGACTGACTGAACAGCTTCGAGTAGAGCATGGCGATCTTCCGGCAAGATACGTCCAAAGGAAGCTAGAAATGGTAGCAACCCGACTGAGGATACTTGATACCAAGGTTCTGGGAACCAACGGGCCAGAGAGGAACCCCATTGAATCCAAGGTCGCCGCTTAAAGGATGAGGCTGGATTGACAAGAATCAGGCGATCGAAAAGCTTGGGTGCTTGAGTGGCGACCTGAAGGGCTAAACAACCCCCAAAAGATTCACCGCAAAGATAAACGGGGCGTGACTGCTTCTGCTTGGCGATTTCCTCTTGAATTAAATCAATCACCTTTGCGGCCAAACTTTCCCAGTTGGTTAAGTCAGTGGGGGGAATAGCTAAGCAGCGAATATCAAAGCTGGTTTCTAGACTTGAGGTCTGCGATCGCAAAAGTTGGCCTGTACCATCCATACCTGGGAGGAACACAAACAGGGAATGGTGAGGATTCAGGCGTTTGGGGGTCAGAAAACAGATCTGGCTCTTGACTTCCTGCATGTTCTCAAGGAGGTTGAAATCAATAATTCGATTGGGATTGGAAGTGTTAGCCACTCAATTTAGCTGCTTTAATAGCAACCTTGAGCGAGTAATTGGTCAATTTCGGTGTGGCAGTAGTTAGTCAGATCAGCCACAACCGTTTTGGCATCTTTGCCTCGGTAATGCTGTCGCTCTGAGGTCTTCACCCAGTGAGGCCGACCGATTAGGACATTGACGCGATGGTAAATCACCAAAGGATGCCAGCCATTTTGATCAAAAAGGGGTTCTGACGGGTCAATCAGGCTCAATAATTTCAAGGGAACGCCTGCCCTATTGCTCTCTTCACAAGAGGCGATCGCCACAGGCAAAACCGCCAGATTCTGAATCGGAGCCCGCAAGGCCAAGTGAGCAAAGCCGCGATGAAACTCCCGCATTTTTTGAGGATGAGTTGCTTCCACCATCGGCTCCCCCCCTTCGGGAAACACCCCAATCACCTGAGGCGACTGTAGCAGTTCGCTAGCCTGCCGGAAGAAGCTTTGTTGGCGATGTTCCAATGAATCTAGAGGAAAGCAACCTAGCAGCTTTACAATGTCCCGCATCACTGGCACTTGATCCATATAGTGATGGCAAGCAAACCGGATCGGACGGTTAATTGCCGCCATTAGGACAGGAGCATCCATAAAACTACGATGATTGCTGACTAACAAAACCGCACTGTCTTGAGGCACTAAATTCTCATTGTAGAGAAACATGCGAGTTCCCAAGGCAGCCAGGAGGCAGCGAGAAATTTGCAGAGGGCTATCGGAAGACATCAGCAGACAACAAAAGCCTCAACTCTTCTAATGACAGTGTTAACATTACTTTACTGGGTACAACACATGTCTTAAAGTAGAAACTGTAGGTCTAGCTAAGTAAAGAATTGTCGCTAGCCTCAGAAACGTTTCTACCCAGCGAAGCAAAGTCAAGCGCCTAAGTCTAGGCTCAAGTCCAATAGGAATAGCGACTGCACATTCTTGTGGCTGTAGGTTGCAAGAATAATATTTGTCTTGATTGATTTAAGGTTTTGCAAACTGTTTTAAGCAAAGTTTACGGTTAAGATAGTAGTTAGTTTCAGCTTTGTCACCTTAGCTATATTTTTGTTGGCTTCTAGACTTATTAATTGAGGTTAATTAGCCTAGATCAAAGAGCAAATAAAGAACTTATTTGCAGGCACTCATGTATGATTAAAAACGGCTTAGTGTATTGTATTTTTCTTTTCCATGAACTCTGATACGAATAAAGAAAAATTTGCTCTTACAACACCTCTTTATTATGTAAATGATTTACCTCATATTGGGAGTGCTTACACCACGATCGCCGCAGATGTAATTGCGCGCTTTCAAAGACTGCGGGGTAAATCAGTTTTACTGATTACAGGGACTGATGAGCATGGACAAAAAATCCAGCGCACAGCCGAAGCTCTGGGGCGATCGCCTCAAGCCCATTGCGACGAAATTTCCGCTGGATTTTCTCAGCTTTGGCAGCAGCTAAACGTCCAAAGCGATCGCTTTATTCGCACCACTGATCTCCGTCATGCAGCCATCGTTAAAGAGTTTTTTCAACGAGTTTGGGAGCGTGGCGATATTTACCTAGGCCAACAAAAAGGCTGGTATTGTGTGGCTTGCGAAGAATTCAAGGAAGAACGAGATTTACTGGAAGGCCATCGTTGTAATATTCACCAACGTGAAACGGAGTGGCGCGACGAGCAAAATTATTTCTTCCGGCTCTCCAACTATCAAACAAAATTAGAAGAATTTTACCGACAACAAGCGGATTTTATTCAACCAGAAATCCGCCGCAATGAAGTGCTCAGCTTTGTTAGCCAGGGACTGAAGGATTTTTCTATTTCTCGTGTCAATTTGGACTGGGGATTTCCCGTTCCTGTTGATTCTGGACACACCCTCTATGTTTGGTTCGATGCGCTACTGGGCTACGTGACGGCGCTACTGGAACCCGAAAGTGAACCCACTTTAGAGAACGCATTGGCTCGTTGGTGGCCTATAAACTTGCACCTCATCGGCAAAGATATTCTGCGCTTTCATGCAGTTTATTGGCCTGCCATGCTGATGTCTGCTGAACTGCCTTTGCCAGGACGCTTATTCGGGCACGGTTTCTTGACCAAAGATGGTCAGAAGATGGGTAAGAGTTTAGGCAACACTATTGATCCGGTAGCCTTGGTTGATCGGTATGGCTCCGATGCCGTGCGTTACTACTTCCTGAAGGAAATTGAATTTGGCCGAGATGGCGACTTCAATGAAACGCGCTTTATCAACATCTTGAACGCCGACTTAGCCAATGATCTAGGGAACTTGCTCAACCGGACGCTGAAGATGGCCTACAAGTACTGCGATGGCCAAGTGCCTACGGTCGTGGGAGCAGACATCGCTGCGGATCATCCCTTAAAGGCGGTTGGCTCTACCTTGGGCGATCGCGTGGCTCAATCCTACGAAGCCCTAGCTTTTAGTGAAGCTTGTGAAGCCATTTTGGCCCTAGTCCGAATGGGTAACAAATTTATTGATGAGCAAGCACCTTGGACTCTGTACAAGCGAGGCGAACAGCAAGCAGTCGAGCAAGTACTCTATGCGGTCTTGGAATCGGTTAGGCTCGCCGCCTATCTGTTATCCCCAATTATTCCAAATGTTAGCGGTGCGATCTATCAGCAGCTTGGATTTACTGTAGATTTCAATCACCAAAGTTTAATAGATGTTTCAGTTCCGTTTGTAACTCATGCTACATGGGGAATACTACCTGGTAGTCAATCGCTAGGCGATCCTAAACCTGTATTTCAACGTTTAGAGGCTCCGGAAGCAGTTACCTAGGCGGAGTTTAGTCTATCAGTGCTACGGTCATTAGTAGGTAGCTCAATGAAACATCAATTTTTTCATAAAAAAGAGGTATAACAACCATGTTGAATAATTTAGAAACTAGTACTGTATTCACGCCAGAGCAGGTTTTAGAAAATCGGGGCCGTGTTGCTATTTTTATTGATGGCTCGAACTTGTTTTATGCCGCATTGCAGTTAGGGATTGAAATTGATTACACCAAGCTGCTTTGCCGTCTGACAGCGGGTTCGCGCTTACTTCGCTCCTTCTTCTATACAGGAGTCGATCGCACAAACGAAAAACAGCAAGGTTTTTTGCTTTGGATGCGGCGTAACGGCTATCGCGTGATCTCGAAAGACTTGGTGCAGCTACCCGATGGTTCTAAAAAAGCCAACTTGGATGTTGAAATCGCTGTAGACATGATGGCTTTAGTTTCTTCCTACGACACAGCGGTTTTGGTCAGTGGCGATGGCGACTTAGCGTACGCCGTTAATTCAGTCAGCTACCGAGGGGTACGGGTTGAGGTGGTGAGCCTGCGCTCCATGACCAGTGATAGCTTGATCAATGTGGCCGATCGCTATATTGATCTCGACAACATTAAGGAAGACATTCAAAAAACACCTCGACAAAGCTACACCTACCGCCCTCTCTCTGGCATTGGAGTCGTTGAGGAACCAGAAGAACGGTAACCCTCTACCTACCAATTCAGCGCTAGAGTTAACTGCTGGCAGGCCCACCTATCAAGTGACTCACAAGTTACTCAATCGTCTTAAAGCTGCCAAAAAAGTTAAATAGCTCAGCGAAAAAACAGTGTTAGCGATTCATAGCAACTCAAACTTATAGAGCTGATATACAAAGTCGTAGATAAGGGCGTATCTCCTGCGCCCTTATTGTTTTGAGAGCGGCTAGAAGCATGCACCAACGTCTAAAGTGGAACCAGAAGCTTGCTGTATAGTCAATTTTGGTATTGAACACTTTGAGAATGCTGATGCCACCGCTGCTGCCCTTGAAACTGTCTACCTTGCGCAGACACGCGATCGCTCCCTTGCAATTGGGACTGCTTCTCTTGCTATTGGGGCTGAGTGGCTGTGGAGGCCCCAAGAAAAGCCAAACGGCAGACAAATTGGCTCAAGATAGCTCTGCGGCGCAGAATTTTGATAACAACTTGACGTTTAATGATGTCACCTTAGAGCAGGTGGATGAAAAAGGTCAGTTGCTGTGGAAAGTTAAAGCCAAACAGGCACGCTACAGCAAAGACCAAAAAGTTGCTAATGTACAAAGCCCTTCTGGAGAGCTGTTTCAGGATGGCAAAGCGGTCTACAAGATCCAAGCTCAGACTGGTGAAGTTCAAAAAGATGGCCAAACGATTTTGCTCAAAGGGCAAATTGTCGCCACGGATATTCAAAGCGGGGCGATCGTCAAGGGGAATGAGTTGGAATGGCAACCCAAAGTCGATCTTTTATGGGTTCGCAATAACATTACTGGCACTCACCCTCAGTTCCAAGCCACAGCCAAAGAGGCCAAGGTATATAGTCGCGCCCGCCGCATGGAATTTTTCGGCCAGGTAGCGGCCACTTCTAAAGATCCCGCTTTGGGCTTTAAGAGCGAGCATTTGATCTGGGAAATTGCCAAGCAGTTAGTAGTGGTTGATAAGCCAGTCCAGATTGATCGCTATGTGGGGACTGTCGTCAGCGATCGCGCCGTGGCAGATCAAGCCGAAGTGCAGCTAAAAGCCAAAATCGCCACGCTGAAACAAAATGCTAAATTGTCTGTCGCTGATCCACCGCTAGAAATTGCCAGCAATTCCCTAGTTTGGAACCTCAACGACCAAACGGTGGTTTCTGACCAGCGGGTTGATGTGTTGCACCGGGAACAGCAAGTCGCTCTATCCGCCAACCAAGGACGGGGTGAGCTGGAACCAAGAATTTTTTACCTAACAGGAGGTGTGCAAGGTCAGGGCCAGCGCAATCAATCCCAGCTAGCAGCAGACCAACTCACCTGGTATATTCCCACTCAGCAAATTGAAGCGACTGGGAACGTAGTTTACACTCAAGCAGATCCACCTTTTAACCTCAAGGGGCCTAAAGCATCAGGAACTTTGCAAGACCAAAATATTGTGGTGAGCGGTGGGCGAGTAGTCACAGAAATCATTCCTTAAGCTAAAGTCTTAAACCTGAACTTTAAACAAAATTTGATTGCGTCTATCATCGCCTAGGTGAAACTTTTGGTCGCTGGTAGGTGCTGTTGGTGCTGGCTGGCTAGGAGAAGCGGTGGTAGCTCCCATGAACTGAGTAGGAGTGGTTTCACTACCGGATGTTTGAGCCGAGAAGTTGAGGGGTGCCTTAGGGCTTGGGGAGCTGCTGGGATCAATCTCAGTCGCTACCGATTGATCGGCTCCCCACTGCTCTAGTAAGTTTTGCAGCAGTTGGTCTTGTCGATCTCGCAGCCCGTCTAAGTCTTCACCTCGGTTCAGAATGGCAAACCAAATTAAGCCGCGATCGCGCGTTGGCAAGGCTCCCGCTAGAGTGCTCACATTCCAGAGCGTTCCAGTTTTGACTACAGAAGCTACGGGAATACTGCGGTCTTCTAGGGTGCCACCGTCCCGACCCGATACCGGAAACAAGTCAGCTACAGTCATTTTCTGAGGTTTTAAGTAATTTTCAATCGCCATAAACATGGCACAAACAGCACGGGGAGAAATTTGATTTTCTGGGCCAAGACCAGAACCGTTGATCAGTTGAATTTCTGCCTGAGGGACTCCCGCAGCTCTAGCGGCTCGCGCGGCCACTACAGAGGCTCCTCCTACGGAATCGGCTAACATCTCAGCCATCGCATTGTTACTGTAGATGTTCATTTGCTTGAGGATTTGCGCCAATGGCAGGGATTGGTGCCTTAACAAAGCAATCTGCTTGGGAATTGGTAAAGTGGCTACCTGAACATCCCCGGCGATCGCCACTTGCGGCTGAGGAGTGCCTTTGGGCAAGTTGAGGTATTGTGCCTTAGCTTCGTCCGACCAAAGCTGAGCATTGAGTCCTTGCTTTAGCAGCGCTCCTGCTACTTGCGGATCGGACTCATAGTTCATAGCGAAGTTGCCCATAATCACTAAGCTGCCTGTGACTTGGCGGATGCCCATGCGATTGAGGGTATTGCCGAGGGCGATCGCTTCTTCCCAGACAAAGAAGGGGTCGTTATTGCCCTGAATCACCAAATCTCCCTGTAACACTCCGTTCTGAATCGGTCCAGTGGCTCCGATCAACGTGTCAAATTGGTGCTCAGGCCCCCAAGTCTCTAGTGCTGCCAAAGAAGTTGCAACCTTGGTCAAAGAAGCGGCAGGGAGGGGTTGCGTTCCCTGGTGGTTGCCCAAAAGATTGTAACCCACTTGTACCCAAACCCCTTGGTTGGTTTCAGTGAGCCCTGTGGCGCTTAGACCTTGCAAATACTGGCTAACCCTGGCTTCGCCCGCTGGGTCAGGCTGACTAGAAAAAACTAGACCGGGCGTATTCCAAGATGCAAACAAGCTGTCGGGATTGATGGGTTGGGGCACCTGGGCTATTTTGAACCACAGTGACACTAACCCAGAGCTGACTAATTCCAGCACGACTGATTTGCCTCCACACGGCTGAAGCTAAAACCAAGACGGAAACATTCTATCTATTACGATGATGAATAGATAGAATCAGGCCCTCAGGCATGGCAAAACCAGATCAAAATCAAGTTTTACGTCGTTTACCCATTGTTGTGGGTGCGTTAGCAGGGACTTTGTTATTCATCAATCGTTTGCTAACGCCTAATTTAACCGATGCCCAAGCCCGTTCTGATGCCTTAGGCGTGATTTTAAGTGCCCTACTGATTCTAACGGGGTTGCTGTGGCAACGGATTCAACCGCGATCGCCTGATGCCGTTAATTTAATGGGTGAAGAAGGACTAGAGTTAGCACCAGATTTGCCAGAGGCCGTGAGGCTAGAACTAGCTTGGGCTTCCCAGATTTTGCTCACTAACACTGTGACGCGATCGCTGGTGGTGTGGTATCAGGGGCGCGTCTTGCTGCGGCGAGGAATTTTGGCGACTAATGCAGAGGTGAAACCAGGGCCAATTTTGCAACGGGTGCTAGAGAAGCAAAAAACCATTTATTTAGTCGATGTAAAAGCTTATCCTGGACGCATCGAGTTTGACTATTTGCCCGAAAATACCCAGGGAATCATTTGCCAACCGATTGGTAATCAAGGCGCTGTAATTCTAGGGGCCAATGCTCCGCGCAGCTATACTAAGCAGGATGAAAACTGGGTGGAAGCGATCGCCGAAAAACTGGACAACACCCTCAGTCACCATTTATCCGTCACGATTTAGAAGTTTTAGAAGTTTCTCAACCTCACGCTTAAACTATGACCGTACTCTATTGGCTGCTTGTGGCTGTAATGGTAGTCGGGGTGATTGGTGCCGTGGTGCCAGCCATTCCCGGAACCAGCTTGATTGTGGTTGCTATTGTCATTTGGGGAGTTGCCCACGGGTTTGGCACAGTGACAGTACCTTTAGCGGTAGCGATCGGGGTGCTACTCGTGAGCATAGGCGTGGATTTTTTAGCGAGCTTCTGGGGAGCCAAACGCTTCGGAGCTAGTAAGTGGGGCCAAATTGGAGCCGTGGTGGGGTTGTTCCTCGGCTTCTTTGGCTTGTTGCCTGCACTGCCCTTTGGTGGGCCATTATTGGGGATTCTGATTGGCCCCTTACTCGGCGCGATCGTGGGTGAATTGATTTACCGCAAAGATTTTGCGATCGCCGTTAAAGCTGGCATTGGTATTGTCGTCGGTTCGTTGGTTGGCAACTTAATTCAAGGCTTGCTGGCGTTGGGAGCGGTGATTGTTTTCCTGGTGACCACTTGGCCCCTAGGGGCAGGTGCTTAACTTCACTATCCGTGTCACTTGCATTGAAAGCGCCCACACGAGTTGCCCCAACGCCAGAACACCCTATGGCAGAACCAGGCATTGTGGTGCCTAATCACTCATCCAGCAGTTAGGCGTAAACTTTGCGATAGTACGCTTGATATTCCTCAGAAAGGAGAGGTTTCCACCAACTGGGATGTTCTAGATACCACTGCACAGTTTTGCGTAAGCCTGCTGCGACCGTCTCTTGCGGAGCCCAACCTAGCTCCGTCTTAATTTTGTCGGCATTAATGGCGTAACGGCGGTCGTGTCCTGGACGGTCTTTGACATACGTAATCAGCTTTTTGCAAGAGCGCACGGGTAAGTCGGGAGCCAGTTCGTCCATCAAGTCGCAGAGCATGTGAACTAGGTCAATATTTTTGACTTCGTTGTTGCCGCCGATGTTGTAAGTTTCGCCAGCCTGACCCTGGTGGATCACGGTATCTAAGGCGCGACAATGGTCTTCTACATAAAGCCAGTCGCGGACGTTTTGACCATCTCCGTACACAGGCAGGGACTTGCCCAGCAGAATGTTGATACACATCAAAGGAATCAACTTTTCTGGGAAGTGGTAAGGGCCGTAATTGTTGGAGCAGTTGGTAATCAGCGTCGGTAGGTTGTAGGTGTGGTAGTAGGCGCGGGCGAAGTGATCGCTCCCTGCTTTGGAGGCTGAGTAAGGGCTGTTCGGGGCGTAGGGCGTGGTTTCGCTAAAGGCTGGATCGTCAGAGCCTAAGCTGCCATACACTTCATCGGTGGAGACGTGCAAGAAGCGATAGTGTTCTGGTTGCTTATGGGCTTCCCAATGTTGACGAAACGCCTCTAAGAGCGTGAAGGTACCGACGACATTAGTGCGAACAAAGGCTCCGGGCGACAAAATCGAGCGATCGACGTGGGATTCAGCGGCAAGGTGAGCGATCGTGTCTACTTTTTCTTGCTTCAGCAGGGCATCCAGTAGCAAGCGATCGCAGATGTCTCCTTGAATAAAGCGAAAATTGGGTTGCTCTTCTAGAGCTTCTAGGTTCTGCAGATTACCAGCGTAGGTCAGAGCATCCAGCACAATCACGCGATCTTCTGGATAGCGATCGCACCAGTAATGCACAAAATTAGAGCCAATAAACCCTGCTCCCCCTGTGATAATAATGCGACGGGGATGACGGGACTGAGATTTTTGATCTGCCTCTGTGCCCTTGCCTGTCTCTGTCATGTCGCTCGTTGTCTCCAAGTTACTTAGTTCAGTAAATTTTGCAGGGCTACTTTAATCGCAGGGGCAGTAGTGGTAGCAGTCCCAAACTGCCGCACTACAATGCTTGCTGCTAAGTTACCCAAAACAGCAGCTTCCCACACGGATGCGCCGACACTTAGCCCTAACGTTAAGGCGGCCACGACGGTGTCACCCGCACCAGTCACATCAAATACATCAGTGCGGTTAAAGGCTGGGATATGAAATTCTTCACCTGTCTGCTCAAACAGGGTCATGCCTGCTTCTCCACGGGTGATCAGAATATTTTGGGCCTCAGTTAAGTCTAAAAGATCACGTCCCGCTCGACTCAAATCTTGGGGAGTGGCGATCGCATAACCAACGGCTTGCTCTGCCTCCGGCAAGTTAGGCGTAAACAACAGGGCACCTTGATAGCGGCTCAGCTCCCTCTGAGTGTCCACAATTGTGCAAGGATGCTGCAAAGCTGCGGCAATCACAGGTTCGGTGAGAGTGCCATCTCCATAATCCGAGCAAACAACGGCATCTACGGTATCTTGATGTTGCTGAATATACTGAGCTAGTTGGAGCTGTAACTCTAGCTCTGGTGGCTCATCGGATTTGCGATCGACCCGCACAATCTGCTGCGTCACCGACTGACGAGCGTGACCCGAAATGCGCGTTTTGGTCACAGTCGGACGCTGGGCCTCGACTAAGACTCCGGCAGTATCAATCCCAGCATTGGCAAAAATCTCGTGAATGACACGTCCTTGCCCATCCTTGCCAATCAGCCCCACCGCTTTGACTTGAGCGCCTAAGCAAGCAAAGTTGTAGACCGCATTCGCGCCGCCTCCCGGAACTTGTCTGGTTTCTTCGTGCCGAATAATTAGCACTGGAGCTTCGCGAGAAATCCGCTCTACTTGACCTGTGAGAAATTCGTCTAAGGTTAAATCCCCGACCACAAGAACTTTCGCTTGGCTAAAGCGATCTAAGTAATGAAACAGCTGGTCAGCCGCAGTGGTTAATTGCTCTGCAAACGTAGGGTCTAAAGCCATATCTGCTCAAGCAGGCCCAAGGTGATACCAACACAACTATAAAGTTTTTTATACAAATTCAAGCAAAAGCCAGAACTTAGCTAGGAGGTGCTTCCTCAGCAGGAGCAGCATTACAAGTCTCACTGTCATAGGTAAAGGGCAGGGTAACTAAATAAGCTTGAGATTCTCCAGTTTGCTCAAACTCGTAAGCGTTCAGCACTTCCTCAGCTCTTTGGTTGAGGAAGCTGAAACCTGTCCCTTGGATTAAAACTGGGTCATCCGTAAGTTTGCCATCAGCGTCTACCACAACGCCAAGACTTGCTGAACCTTCTGGCTTTCTGGAGCAAACCTCTGGTGGGTAGCTTGGTGTTACTTCTAGCGGCTTCCAATCCTTACCCGTTTTTTCTAAGGCTTGCCTAGCCCAGACTTCTAGATTGCCTGTGATGCCTTCTCTAGTCGTACCTTCAGAATCACGAGCATAAAATTCTTGTTGGCGCTCTTGGGCTTCTCGGAGCCGTGCGATCGCCGCTGCTGGGATTTTGTCTGGTCGGGGGCCAGGGGCAGATGGTGGTGCAGTTGGTGCAGCAGCCTGCTCCGTTTCAGAAGGTGAAGGTTGAGTTGTGGCTGGGGGGCTGGTTGCCTCCGGTGAGTTGCTAGGAGGCTGGGACGGTGGAGTTTCTGACTCAGAGAGATTAGGGTCTGTGGGAGGGAAATTGATTGACTCAGGGGCACTGGCTTCTAGCTGTGGCAGTTGAGGTAAGGTTTGGGATTGCAAGGCTTGAGAATTTTGTTGGATTGCATCAAGACCGGGCCGCTCTTGAAATTCACCAGATAGCGGAGGACGCTGGGTTGACTGAGGAGGTCTAGGTGGCGGATCTGGAATCGGAATTTGGGTCGTAGGCAATCCCAACGGCCCTGGCAGCGGCATTGGCGGTGAAAATGAGAAACCTGTGGGGGGTGGGGGAAATAGCGGCAAGCTATAGGGCGACGAATTGGAAGAAGGTAGCGAGTTGGATGACTGTAAGGAAGGTAGAGAGGGGAACAGGTTAGTTGTCTGGGGCAGTGGCGGCAAAGATAACTGGGGTGTGGCGAAACTGGGCAAGCGGCTTTGTTCGGCTGGCGTCAGCTCAACTACTTGTACCGATCGCTGAGCCTCGGATTCTGTGGTTTTTGAAGCCAGAGGCAAAATAGGTAAAACGATCCAAAGCAAGCCGTGAAGCCCTACGGAAGCAATACTGGCAATTCCAGTAGGCTGACGCAACGCTTGGGACAGCGACTTAATGAAAGACCCGTAAGACATAACCGTTACAATCTGCTCCGCTCAGGCATCAACAACCGATCTCTCATTTCGCACTTTTATATCAACCACTCAACGACACAATCACTCAACTAATGTATTGCAAGTAATGTATCTGTAAGAATCTAGCTTCTCAAGACTGATTTAGCACGTCGATAAGCTGTATACCGAAGACAGTCTCCTGTGGCTAAAAGTTGCCGATATTGTCAAAGTTAACTTGCTACAATGTTAGGCTCTGTAACTTGCACGATCAGCAGCGAAAAATAGGACAGCTTTAGGTCAGGGCGATCGCTCAAATCTTCATAAACTACCTGTTCTGGTAGCGTGGCTCGTTCAACGACATAACTACGGCTTAAGAGTTGATGCTGCTGCAAAATGCTCCACACCTGCTTATAGACAGAACTAACTTTCATTAAAACAACAACATCTGCCCATTGTAGGGCCGTTTCTAATTCTGACACATGGTATAGCGCTGGTAGCACCACGAGCCGCTGAGCCTGCATGGTTAGGGGAATGCCTAAGGCAGCGGCGGCAGCGAGAGGGGAGCAAATCCCAGGAACGGCTTGAACTTGAGCCTGAGGATGTTGTTGCTGGAGCGCTTGGGCCAAGTAAGTAAAGGTGCTAAAAAAGCTGATATCTCCTTCTGAAACGAAGGCTACGTCTTGGCCTTGCTGTAAGTATGACCAAACTGAATCTGCTGCTTGTCGCCATGCTCGGTTCAGTACGTCTGCCTCTTGAACGTAGGGAAAATTAAGAGCTAAGCGAACTTGCTGGGGCTGTAACCACTCAGCCACAATTTGTTCAGCCATTCCAGATCTGTCTTGAATCCCTGCTGGAAAGGCAACGACAGGTGCTTGCTTGAGTAAACGGAGTCCTTTAAGGGTGAGAAGTTCGGGATCACCTGTGCCTACCCCGATCCCATACAACGTTCCGGTTTTGGCGATCGCGAGCTTAGTTGATTGTGTAGATGCAGCAGTCCCCAATCCATCCTGGGCAATATTCCTTTCTGAGTCTGACATATTCGTTGCGAGTTACTTACGGGTAGCTTCTGGTTCCGGTGACTTATGGGTGGCAAGGAGCAGCGTGCAAATTCTGCGCCTTTCGATAGAGTGGCCGTTGCTTAGTTCCTTTGTTAGTGTAAAGGTTACAAAACTATACATTAACGAGCCATGAAAAACGTGCAGTACGCCCTGGTTTGGCAGCGACTCGCTACGGTTTTGGCTGTAGCTGTTTTGACTTTGAGTCTGATAGCAGCGGTAACAGGAATTTTGCTCGCGTTTTATTACGAACCGACAGCAGGTGGGGCCTATGAGTCATTGCGAGTCATTACCACTCAAGTCTCTAACGGTTGGCTAATTCAAAATCTGCATAGCATCGCAGGCAACGGCATCATTGCTCTGTCCCTGGTCCAAATCGTGGTGATGTTTCTGGGGGAGCGGCTGCGTCCTGCTTGGTTAACTGCTTGGATTAGTGGTATTTTGCTGACTCTGACGGCGATCGCTTTAGGTTGGACCGCGATGATCTTGAGCTGGAGCCAACTCGGTTACTGGCGCTTCAAAATTGAACTAGAAACCATCCAAGCCATTCCGCTAATTGGCCCTTCCTTACGAGAGATTTTAACGGGTGGGGGAGGAGTGAACACAGTCACAGTAGAGCATCTCTATACACTCCATAGCTATTTACTGGCGATCGGAGCGGTATTGCTCGCAGTGATTCATCTCGCCAGCCTGCTGTTGCAAGAAAAAGAAGTTCGCCAAGCAGAAATTCCCGCCGATACCAGTGCCGATAGTGCTGCCAATCTGGATGCGGAATTGTCCTGACGTTCAAGGAGCTGGCTCAACTAGCCGTGGGTGGTTTTGCAACTTCTGCCTCTCTGGGCATCACCTGAGTTTCGAGCAGGGCAGGCTCTGTTTCTAAGACAGGAGTAGGAATTGGTACTTCTTCCACTTCGGCCAGCTTCTCAATAGTGAGGCGGGGTTGAATAGCCCCAGAGAGCAACTTCAGCAACTTAGGGCGAGGGTCATGAAGCAGATAAATGATGCGATCGCCCACTTCCCACTCTGCTTGGGCAGGCATAATCTGCAAATGTTGATCTCGTTCTAGCAGCAAGGGAATGAGTTCACCAGAGCGAATTAAAGCTTGCAAGTGAGCTTCTTGGAAAGCAAACCCCTCCTCTCGCAGTACCGTTTCTCCCAGCTTCACCGCACCGCTGCTCAAGTACTCGTTCCAAGTTTTAATTGGCAGTGCTGGCATAAAGGCTTGAGTCACTTTATGGCTGTTTGGGGCAGTACTCGCTTGAGGATCGCGTGGAAAAACGGCCAAGACACGAGGTGGCTGAAATTCCTCGGCGGCTCGTTGCGCTAACACCACATTCACCTCGCCATTGTTGGTCATGGCTAAGAAAGTACCCACTGAGCCTAGACCTGCCTCTTCTAGCACTCTGGCATCCAGACCACTGCTGACAAACACCCGCAGACCTTCCTCCGCCGCCAAACGACAAGCCTCTGCGTCTGTGTCAATTAAAACCACCATTTCCCCCCGCTCCTCAAACAAACGTGCCAAGAGCCGACTAAGAGGGCTACAACCGATAATGACTGCGCCTGTGGCTTGGGTGGAAGTAATGCCCAGCCAACGAGCCACCCAACCCGCAGACAGCCCTTGCACAAAGACGGTCATCAGGATGGTCAGGAAGACTAAAGCTTTGATAGCATCTCCTCCGTTGATCCCCCGCTCGGTAAGCAGGATGGAAAATAGAGAAGCCACTGAAGCCGAGACAATGCCTCTCGGACCCACCCAGCATAGAAACAGCTTTTGTCGCCAGTTCATCGTGCTGCTCCAAGAGGTGCAGAGCCAGATGTTGAGAGGACGGACGATAAACATTAAAACTAATACCGTCAGCACTCCGCCTGAACCCAACGCAAAAATACTAGCGATCGAAAGGTCAGCTGAGAGCAGAATAAACAGAACTGAGACGGCTAGTGTGGTTAATTGGCCTTTGAAACGTCGAATTAATCGCTCTTCTGGTAGTGAGGATGCCTGCAACATCATGCCAGCAACCACTGTGGTCAGCAGACCTGACTCACTGCGGAGCATTTGAGCCAATCCAAACAAGCCCCATAGACTCGCTAAAACGACTAAGTTTTTGAGATCATCCGATAGAAATCGGGCTCGTTTAATCACAAAGCCGAGTGAGAGACCCCCCACTAGACCAATCCCACCGCCGATGCCTAGTCGGAGCATTAAACCACTCAACACCACAAGTGGATCGGCATCACCGCTGAGAATAATGTTGAGCACGACAACGGCCAAAATGGCTCCGACTGGATCGATCAGTACTCCCTCACCTTCTAGCAGAGCTGCCACCTGACGATCGACTTGCACCTGCTTTAAGAGAGGACCCACGACAGTGGGGCCAGTCACAACTACGAGAGATGCATAAAGAAACGCGATCGGCCAAGGGAATTCACTGAGCCAGTAAGCCGCCACACCTCCGCCCACCAAGGTAATTAAAGTGCCAATCGTCACCAAGTTTCTGAGGCTGCCCGAAACTCGGCCCAGTTCTCCCAGTTCTAGGTTTAATCCTCCCTCAAATAAAATTAGAGCCACGAACAGGGAGACAATTACCTCTAAACCAATGCCTAGCAAATGTGGGTGAAGAATGTTTAAGCCATCCGAGCCTAGCAAAATGCCAAAAAGCAATAAAAAAACAATGCTTGGCACTTTGCAGAACTCGGCAATGACTTGAGCACTAATGCCTGCGATGACTGTAATGATCATCAGCAGGGTAATTTCAAAGGATGCTTCCATAGGCGCTACTTTGCAGGCTGGAGGTCTCTGTCTAGACGCCCTATTGGTTAAAAGGGATGGTCATTCAGCAATGGCAGTTCAGAATTTAGGGGGTTGATTGGCCTTCCATTAAAATGACACGCTTCTATAGACAGGGTACAACCTCAACCGTAGTCAGCAGAAATTGGGTGAGCGCTTAAGTAGGTCAACGCTTGAGTAATAGGTAGTAAAGTTGACCTGTAGAATTGGTGAGGCCCGCGCGATCGCCTGCCTTGATCCCTGTACCCATAAAAACATCGACTCGTCCTGGGCCTTTAATAGCACTTCCGGTATCTTGATCCAAGACGAAACGGCTCACAGGACGTTGTTCTAACTTTCCAGCCGCGCTCTGCTTTGGAAGTTGGGTGTGAATCAAGGCCAAAGCGCCGGGGGGCATGAGAGATTTATCCGTTGCGATCGAGCGATCGGCGGTCACGGGTACGTTTAAACTGCCCGTTGCAGCAGCTCCATAGGTTTCTCGAAAGAACACAAAACTGCGATTGCGCGGTAAGTAAAGATTCAGATCTGCTGGATGTTGGCGAAAGTAGTCCAGCAAATTAGGCAATGTGAGGTCTTCCAACCGCATCTTGCCATCTTTCACCAACTCGCGGCCAATTCCGGTGTAAGGATGCTCAGTCTTGCCAGCAAAACCAACACTCATGGTCTTGCCATCGGTCATTTGCAGACGAGCAGACCCTTGCACCTGAATCAGAAAAGCTTCTAGGCGATCGCGCAACCAAACCAGCTCCAGCCCCTTCAATGGCCCTTTGTCAAACTGCAAGCCATCATTGCCTTCTAAGCGATCGCGGGTGGGTTGAGGTTTGGGCCACTGAGCTAAACCAGGTGGCACCCGAAACAGGGGGTAGCGATATTCAGCCGTACGGACGCGGCTAGCCGCATAGGTCGGCTCAAAGTAACCCGTAAAGGCAACAGTGCCTTGGTTGTCTTTACCAACAGATTGATAAAACACAAATTCTTGTTGCACCGCTGCCTGTAGCTCTGCCGCAGATCGAGATTTTGTGACTAGCTGGCGAAATCGGATTAAACTGCGACGGACGCGATCGCGTGTAATTCCTGGTACAGCATACTTTTGATAATCTGTCGTTGCTTTGGCAGTTTGCAAGTACGCCAAGCTGTGATCAATCGCAGTCAATAAAGCTGCCCGATCCCCCGGTTGGCCTAGCTGAGGCCAGAGTTTGTCATCAACTCCGAGGGAAGTCGGTAGCGAAACAGATGCACTAACAGATTGCAGCGGTGGAGCTGCACTAACAGATGGGGGGGCTGCTATGAGCGTTACTCCGAAACCGAAGGCAACAGCAGCCAGCATTCCCTGAGCTTTAGCAAAGCCAAACATACTCTAAATTGAGTGGGATAAAGAATCGAACGGGCTAGTATCGCTCGACGCTAGAACTGAAGACGGGTTCCACTCGAATTGCCATAATCCGGGACGGGCGGGCCACCATATACTCGCCTTGGATGTTCTTGATGGGGACGCTAATGAAGTCATCCGAGGAAGACTTGGGGACTAGCTCGCCACTGTACCACTTTTGGAATTCCTGGATGGTGGGGAAACGGACTTCTTCCCGATGACCTCCATCAAAGAGGAGGTGAACAATAAACTCATTCGGGGTTCTAGGCATACTGTCGCAACTATCCTGAATACACCGACATTATTATGGGCTGTGAACTGACGAAAATCGACAATTTTTGCGAGAGAGTTCTAAAAAAGCTGAATTTGCTGAATTTACGGCAGCAAGCTAAAACGCTGTAGTTGACTTTCTACCAGAGCAGGCAAGGCTTTACCCAGCTCTTTGGCATCCTTAAAGAGCAGGCGATTCTGGCTAGGTAGGTTAAAGGGAAATTGCCCCGGAAAATCCGATCGCTCCATTTGGGCCAAGAGAATCTGCTCCGTCCGCTTGCTTTGGAGGGCATAGCCAACTTCAACACAGACTTTGGGGCTAGGGATTAACTGAGGAGGTTCAGCACTAATTTGGGTGATGGGAGTACTGTCAGCAATAAAGAGCAAACTCTGACGAATTTTCCGCATCAGAGTGCTGTTGAGCCGTACAGGGCCTTCAGTAAGGCGATGGGATTCTTCTAAGGTCAGAGGCAAGCGCGATCGCCGATTTAGCTTTTCAACCAAGTTTTGAAGTGCGTCTCGCAAAACATCACTGGATTCGTTGTACTCAGTTTGGTAGCAGAGAAAGATGGTTGGCTCTAGATGAGCCATCACTTCTTGCTTAGTGAAATAAATTTCATGACTGATTAGGTCAATATTCGAGATGGCGTAGCCCCCACTCCCCTCAATGTAAAACTCAATGCTTTCCCCTTCTAGGTAGCGTTGAAACCACTCAGAGCGCTTTACATCCTCGGAGTCTTCTAAAAAGTCAGCCCGCAACCCAGATTTCAGCAGACTGTTTTTACTGAGGCGCAAATCATGGGGACGTTTCTCCAGTTCTCTAATTGGCTCATACTGCTGGAGGTACCAGGCTTTCAGGGCAATAATGGCCATGATACGCGATTACCTATTGGCTGAATTTCTATAAAGATAATGACAATAACAGAAAGTTTAAATGACAACAACACCCAAGCCTTTGCTGAATCCTTCCTCTGGTTCATCGATCATGCGCAGAGTTGCTTTGATTGAATCAACAATCAACTACAGAGCTCCCAATGAGCTAATTGATGAGGAAGTATCAGTATCACGCTTGAGAGCTATTGCGATGATGCGAGACAGATTTAGTGAAAACAGCTCTTTTTACCTCTTGCTCACTTGCTCAATGGACACTTGGCTGTTAAATCTGCCAGGGAAGCTGAGTCGCTTCAACTATTAATATAGCGCTCTCAATTATAGGATCAAGGTAGTGCAACCAAAGTTTACTGACCTAAAAGTATGTCATGATCTAAAATGTTAAAAAGCTTTAGTTGATTGCCCTGTGGAGTTTTGAGGCATTGCTCAACTAATGGTTAAACTAAGTTTTAGAGTCGTTATTTAACAATCAAAATTGTTATTAAAACGAGTGGCTTGACTGCCAATATAGATAATAATATTAGTGCATCCATCTAAGGAATTAGTAAATGAACTACATAGGTTGGATGAGGCGTAAATGTTATCAATTTAGAATCGCTTTGAAACCGTTACTAAGCCATGATTCTAATCAACTAATAAACCTATGCTGAAAATACTAATTCTAGGTAGCTGAGAAATTTTTAGCGGCTATCTAGCCCTAATACTCACTTGAAAGTCATTGAAAGTATTAGCAATAGCGTGTGACATCCTCTCCACATTGGTCTGCTAGATAGCAAAGAGCCCGGAAGCGTAGACCCACGACTTCTTCGTACAAAGGATTTAGTTTGCACATGGGAGGAATGTGAAATAAAGTGCGACCAAATAGCTTAACGTCACGCTCAAAGGGGCACTGAGCGGGAATGAGTTGGCAAAGCCAATGAGCTAGATCTGGGTTAGCAATTTCAACTTGCTCTAGCCATTGCCGCATGGGTTGCCAAGGGTCAAATTTAGCTTTTGCAGGGGGGCGTAGAGAACTAACAGTTCCTTCGGACTCTTGATTTGGGGAGAGCCAAGTCCAGCTAACTAGGGCCAAATTTTCGGATGTGCATTCAGACGTATTCATAATGCCTTTCCTGTGAATTAGTAGATGGTATGGAACCCTGCTTGCAGCTACAGCCCCTCAACGGGAAATATCGGATGGAGCGGAGGAATGGTTGAGTGGACTTTGAGAAAAGTTGGGAAGCGCTTAACTGAAGTTGGGTCTTCATCTATTTCAACACTGTCATTGTGTCTAAAATCCGGACGATCTTGAGTGAGCGATTTCACGGAAGTTTTGTGAATCCTCTCTCTGTAGTTCAGTGACATCCGTAGTGATGAGCTATGATGGTCGTCACTCCTCTGCCGCCGTATAGTGTTGCTCACCAGGGTTTGAAGCTTTTGCGCTCGTTCTTGCCCATGAGTGTTGCTGTGTGAGTGCTATACGCGCAAAACCCATAAAAAAAGAGATAAGGGCAGAAATACTCCGCACTTATCTCTAATTAGGTTTGCAATTCTAGTGTTACGTAGGCTTAGTCAAGCTGGCAATAAAGAACAACTGGACAATAGATGATGTCTAAGAAGCTACTTTGGCAGTAGAGCGCCGACGAGTGGTACTGACTTTAGCGGGTGGCTTCTCAGGATTTTGCATCAAGAAGACCAAGAGGGGCTTGCTTTGCAGTTCACGTCGCAGCAGACGTTGTACTGCCGACTCAATCTGTGCCTGTAATCCAGTCCAATCAACTTCAATTTGATCGTCTTCGGGCGACTGCACAAACTCACGCCAGCGATCGCTCAAGACGCTCTCAACTGCCCGGTTGATTAGCTTTTGCAGCAGCGATCGCTCTAGGGTGGTGACCACGCCACGCAGATGTACCTCTGGCTGAGTTAACAACTTGCCATCCCAACCGACAGTAGCAGCCACGGTGATTACACCATCTTCAGCGAGGTGCTGACGCTCTTGGAGGACGTTCGCGTTGACGACCCCAGCCCGATCCACTAGCTCAATGCCAGAGGGTACCTTGCCTGCAACTTGAATGCTCTCCAGAGATACTTCAACTACGTCGCCGTTGTTGATGAGAACCATGTTTTCGGCAGGGATGCCCATGCTTTGAGCCGTTTGGGAGTGCTTGACTAGCATGCGGTGCTCACCGTGGACGGGCAAGAAAAACTTAGGCCGAGTCAGGGCAATCATTAATTTCTGGTCTTCTTGGCAACCGTGACCAGAGACGTGAATCCCTTGCTCACGGCCATAGATCACTTTGGCACCCTGGATCATCAACTTATCAATCGTGTTAACTACGGCGATCGTGTTACCAGGGATGGGGTTAGCAGAGAATACGATCGTGTCGCCAGGGCGTACCTTGATTTGGTTATGCTCGCCGTTAGCAATCCGGGTCATGGCAGACATGGGTTCGCCTTGGGATCCGGTTGTCAAGATCAGCACTTGCTCTGGAGGCAAATGTCGAATTTCTTGCAGTGGCTTAAACAAGCTGTCTTCGCATTTGATGTAGCCCAAATTCCTTGCATGAGCAATCACGTTCAGCATGGAACGGCCAATTACAGAAACAAAGCGGTTGTGTTTCTTGGCTAGCTCCAAAATCATGTTGATGCGATGCACAGACGAAGCAAAGGTGGTAACGAGTAATCGTCCTTCTGCTTGGCTGATGACGCGATCTAAATTTGGGAAGACAGAGCGCTCAGAGGGAGTGAATCCGGGCACCTCGGAGTTGGTAGAGTCGCTGATCAGACAAAGAACACCTTTCTCGCCATGCTCAGCCAGCTTCTGGATATCAAAATGCTCACCGTCTACAGGCGTGTGGTCAAACTTAAAGTCACCTGTGTGAATCACTACGCCGACAGGTGTATGCAGGGCAATAGTGTAACTGTCTGCAATTGAGTGAGTATTGCGAATAAATTCTACGAAGAACGACGTACCGATCCGCACCATATCTCTAGGGCGAACGGTACGCAATTCAGTTCTATCGGCAACTCCTGCTTCCTCTAGCTTGCCTTCTAAGAGAGCCATAGCTAGGCGGGGGCCATAAATGACGGGAATGTCAAACTGCTTAAGGTGAAACGCAATACCGCCAATATGGTCTTCGTGACCGTGAGTCACGATCATGCCTTTGATTTTGTGGCGATTTTCTCGCAGGTAAGTAGTGTCAGGCAGAACGATGTTGACACCGTGCATCCCATCGGTAGGGAATGCCAGTCCAGCATCTAGCAGCAGAATCTCATCATTGATTTCAAAAACACAGGTGTTTTTACCAATTTCGTGGAGGCCACCTAAAGGAATAACTTTGAGAGCAGGAGTAGATTGATTTTGAGTCATGTGTATCCTTAGTTACAATTTTTTACGAGTATGCAGGGAAGGCAAATAAAGTTAATGGATAAGCCAGGAAAGCGGTGCACAAGTAAGAGATGGCTCATGGCACGTCAGTCTTGCGGCGGGTCAAAAACCTTTCTAGAAGTTAGATGTTTATCAGACGGAGACTTGGCTCAAGGAGAATCAAGAAATGTCAGGATATTAGGCGCTTGCTAGAACTACAACGGTCTATCCAAAAAGAAAATTGTCTAGAAAGGGACATAGCTGAAATATTTAGTTGTCTGGAAAGCTTGAGCGATCGCCTGAGCAACCTGGCATCGCGATGCTAGAACAAGGCTAACTCAGTGAAGACGGCTTCCAGAGCAGCAACAACATCGGCAGGTGGGTCACAGAGGGGAAGCCGAGAAGGGCCGACATCCCAACCTCGAAGTTTCATCGCCGCCTTGACCGGAATTGGGTTTGTCGTCAAAAACAAAGCCTTGAATAAAGGGAAGAGGCGCAGGTGAATTTGGGTAGCTGCTTGGACTTGTCCTTGTTCGAACGCTTGGATCATTTGTTGCAGCTCTGGGCCAACGATATGGCTGGCAACACTGACCACACCTTTGGCTCCTACTGCTAGCAAAGGTAATGTTAAGGAATCGTCCCCTGCATAGATTGTAAATTCGGGAGGGGTCGATCGTCGAATTTGACTGGCTTGATCTACGTTACCACTAGCTTCCTTAATCGCCACAATATTAGGAATTTCGGCTAACCGAGAGACGGTTTCGGGTTGTAGGTTTTGGCCCGTCCGACCTGGCACGTTATAGAGCATCAAAGGTAGATCAGGACTCGCTTGTGCGATCGCCTTAAAATGCTGATATAGCCCTTCCTGGGGAGGCTTATTATAGTAAGGCACAACCTGTAAAGACCCATCTAAGCCTAGCTTCTCGGCCTTTTGAGTGGCAGCGATCGCTTCTTGGGAAGAATTGGACCCAGTGCCTGCCATTACCTTGGCTTTGCCTGCGACGGCTTTTTGCACCACCTGAAACAGCTCATACTCCTCATCCCAACTGAGCGTAGGAGATTCGCCTGTAGTGCCACAGACAACCAGCGTGTCTGTTCCATTATCAGCTAGATAAGCGGCTAGTTGCTCAGCGACAGAATAATTGACAGTGCCATCTGCTTTAAACGGCGTGAGCATCGCAGTGAGAACGCGTCCAAAATCTACCACGCTCTTTCAACTTCTCCTCATGATGAATAGGCCACGGATTTTTAGCTGTGAGTTAGCAGTCACTTTCGTCAAGTTGTCAGCGCCACAGTTGCCGATTTCAGCAGGTTTTTCGCAACCAGTAATTCGGCAATCTGTACTGCGTTGAGAGCTGCGCCCTTGCGAATCTGGTCACCACTCAACCAAAGTTCTAAACCACAAGGATGAGATAAGTCTTGACGAATACGGCCTACTAAAACTTCGTCACGGCCACTCGCCTCAATCGGCATCGGGAAGTAGTTAGCTTGCCAATCTTCAACCAGCTCAACCCCAGGCGCTTGGCTCAACAATTCTCTGGCTTCGGCCACATCAAAAGGCGCATCAAACTCTAGGTTAATTGCTTCTGAATGAGCTCGGAGTACGGGAACCCGTACGCAAGTTGCCGTAATTCTAAGCTCGGGGGCTCCAAAGATTTTGCGAGTTTCATTCACCATCTTCAACTCTTCTTCGCAGTACCCTTGGTCGGTCAGCTTAGAGTTATGCGGGAACAAGTTAAAAGCGAGCGGATAGGGAAAAACCTCAGTAGTGGGAGTTTCACCGTTAAGGATAGCTTGAGCTTGAGCCTTGACTTCCTCCATGGCTCTTGCACCCGCACCACTGGCAGATTGGTATGTAGCTGCCACAATCCGCTTGATGGGTTGAATTTGGTGTAAGGGCCAAACTGCAACCGACATCAAAATTGTAGTGCAATTGGGGTTAGCAATAATGCCTTGGTGTTTAGCGGCAGCGTCTGGGTTGACCTCTGGAACGACCAAAGGTACTTGAGGATCCATGCGAAAAGCACTGGAGTTATCAATGACTACTGCCCCTGCTGCCACTGCCTTGGGTGCCCAAGCTTTGGAAATCGAACCTCCAGCTGAGGCCAAAACTAAATCGACATTGGCAAATGAGTTTTCGCCGACGGCTTCAATAGGTAACTCTTCCCCTTGAAAGGTAAGAGTGCGCCCAGCGGAGCGTGGAGAAGCCAGTAGCTTCAGCTCAGAAACTGGAAACTGGCGACTTTGCAATAGCTCAATGAGTTCTGTGCCAACTGCGCCCGTTGCTCCCAAAATGGCAACTCGATAAGACTGACCCAAATTGATTGCCTCCCTGGTATCGATAATTTTGCGATCGAATTAAAATATCTGCAAGAAATATAAGGTTAGAGCTGGATAAGCATTATCTAGAACTGTGACTTTACAGGTGACTTTTTAGCTGTTTTCTCTAGATGACAAGGCATTTATAGGATTTTCTCTGGTTACTTTTGATTCCTATAGAATTTCATCGAATTAAGATTGAACCCTAATCTGGGTGTTTTTTTGGCTTGCAAGTCTCAAAAACTGAGATTTCAACATCTTAACGGATTTTGTTCGTACTGAAAAACAGCTCGCATTGTCTCAGTAGTTGGGAGTCTTAGCGCTCCTTAATTAGGAATTAGGATCTTCGCACAAGACTGGGTTTCGTCCGCTTAGCTTTGTGGTTTGGGGTGCGTCGCGGCTGATTAAGCTAGCTGTAGCAGCCCTGAGACTAGCCTGGGACTAGACGAAGGGGCAAGAGCACTAAAGTCATTGGGCACTAAAGTCATTGGGTACGTTTGAGTGCTACTCTGCCAAAGAACAGCCTAGATGAACTTAGATCAAATTTTAATTCATCGCGTTCATGGCTGGCTAGGATCGGTTAGGATAGCTAATTGCAGTTAAGCGAAATTTCCCCAAATTGCTGAACTGAGCTTTGTCACCCTGACCTTTGGTTAAGTGATAGAGCAGGTAATTAGCCCTGTAAAAGCTAAGTCATACCGATTGCCCTGAGTATGCCCTGAGTACTTAATGCCTATAGTAATCAAGTTGTTGCTGGGCCAGGGGTTGACCTCAATATCAGGGATTGCTCAAGGAAACCCGTGCTTTAGGGCACTGTATCACAAACCTCAATCCCTGTTGAACCAGAAAGTTTAGTTGTCTAAAAACTGCAGAGCCAATGAAAGTTACCCAGGAAAAACTTCCCGCCAGCCAGATTGGTTTGGAAATCGAAATTCCACCAGACATGTCTAAGAAAGCCTACGAGCAAGTCCTGCAAGAGTTTACTCGCTCGGCTAATATCCCTGGGTTTCGGAAAGGCAAAGTTCCCCGTCAAGTATTGCTTCAGCGCTTCGGTTCTACTCGAGTGAAAGCTGCGGCGCTAGAGGAGTTGGTTCAGAATGGTGTCCGTCAAGCCATTGAACAAGAAAAAATCGATGCGATCGGTAACTTCCAGTTGCGCTCTTCGTTCGAGGATTTGGTTCAACAGTATGAACCTGGTTCCGTCCTCACTTTCTCTGCTGCTGTAGATGTCCAACCAGAAGTGAAGCTAGCTCAATACACTGGCTTCAACGTTCAGGCAGAAAAAGTAGAGTACGACCCCCAACAGGTCGATAAGGTTTTAGAAGAGCGTCGGGCTGAGTTGGCGACTCTGATTCCGGTCGAAGGCCGCGCTGCCCAGATGGGTGATACGGCTGTGGTGGACTTTTCTGGTCGCATAGTTGCTGAAGAGGGTGCCGAGGGAGAAGCCGCCGAAATTCCTGGTGGCCAAGCTGAAGACTTCCAGGTTGAGTTGTCGGAAGGCCGCTTTATTCCTGGTTTTATCGATGGCATGGTAGGCATGAATCCGGGGGAAACTAAGGAAGTCTCAGTTAAGTTCCCAGAGGATTATCCTCAGGCTGATTTGGCAGATAAACCTGCTGTTTTTACCATCACACTGAAAGAGCTGAAGGAAAAAGAACTGCCAGAACTGGATGATGATTTTGCTCAGGAAGTGAGTGAATTTCAAACGCTGGCTGAATTGCGGGCTTCAATTGAGTCCAACTTCCAAAAGAACGCTGATAGCAAAACTGATGCGAATAAGGAACAGGCCATTATCAGTGAGTTGCTGAAGCAAATCGAGGTGGATTTGCCTATGACCTTGATCGATCGCGAAGTTGACTATATGTTGACCCAAACCGCGATCGAGTTGCAAAACCAGGGGATTGACATCAAGCGGCTATTCACTCAAGACATGATTCCTCAGTTGCGAGAGCGATCGCAGCCCGAAGCCATTACTCGGATCAAGCGCACGCTGGCTCTAGGTGAAGTGGCGAAGCGGGAGTCTATTCAGGTAGAGCCCGAAGCCATTGAAACTCGCATCAAAGAAGTGATGGAGCAATACAGCGATCGCGATATCGATCAAGAGCGGTTGCGGAGTGTGGTTGAAGAAGACCTGTTAAAAGAAAAAATCTTAAAGTGGCTAGAAGAGCGCTCTACGATTGAACTTTTACCTGAAGGATCTCTCGCTAAGCCAGAAGATGAAGAAGAGTCAGCAGAACTAGAAGCTGAAGTAGAAGTAGAAACAACAACTGCTGCGGAAGCGACAGTTGACGTGGCAGCAAGCGTTGTTCCAGCCGATGCAGAGGCTGGTGAATAGTACTGCACCCTGTTAGATTGCTGGGGGTGTTTGGTGGGGTTGTCTAGAGCGGTTTAACCCCCTCATCCAACCCCAGCTCGCAAAGTTAATATGGTGAAGTCGTAGTTTTACGTAAATTTTCTTGAGGGAGCGATCGCTTTAAACTCACTCTACGGTCCTAGCCGATACAATGACTGGTTAGCTACCTGAGCGTGATCAAGCAAGGTTTCTTGTGCATTTCTCCCTCACCTACAGCCAGTCTTAGATGAGTTGAGGCATAATGGTCGCATATAACAGATTACAAGCGTTACGATTTCCTCTCAGGAGCATGTTCTCCTAAAGGAGCGTAAATAAACGCTCGAACTGTTTAGTTGACATCACAGCCCTGAACTTCAGTTCTTAGCCTCTATGTTGGTATCTCAGTCCCTTTACTCCCCTATCAGCAGCCTTAACTTGCTAGACGTTGCTTCCACTGGCCCCAGCAACGTCATCCCGATGGTAGTGGAACAATCTGGTCGGGGTGAGCGGGCGTTTGACATCTACTCACGACTCTTACGGGAGCGCATTGTCTTCCTAGGAACTCCAGTAGATGACGCGGTCGCTGATTCCATCGTGGCTCAACTGCTGTTTTTGGAAGCAGATGATGCAGAGAAAGATATTCAGCTTTACATTAACTCGCCGGGTGGTTCTGTCACTGCTGGCATGGCCATCTATGACACCATGCAGCATATTGCTCCAGATGTAGTGACGATGTGCTTTGGGTTGGCTGCTAGCATGGGAGCGTTTTTACTCTCCGGTGGAGCTCCTGGTAAGCGGATGTCACTGCCTAGTTCCCGAATTATGATTCACCAGCCCCTAGGTGGAGCGCAGGGTCAAGCTGTTGACATTGAAATTCAAGCCAAAGAAATTCTGTATCACAAGCGCAAGCTGAATGAGCTATTGGCTGGTCATACGGGTCAGTCTCTAGAAAGGATTGAAGCCGATACTGAGCGCGACTTTTTTATGTCGGCGGTTGAAGCAAAAGACTACGGTTTAATTGATCAAGTTATTTCTAGGCAGAACATTCCCCTTCCGGGAGAGACTGTCACCGCACTGAAATCATGAGGCAGTTATGTCTAAGTACGACTCCCATCTAAAATGTTCCTTCTGTGGCAAATCTCAAGAGCAAGTTCGCAAATTGATTGCTGGGCCGGGAGTCTACATTTGCGATGAGTGTGTCGACTTGTGTAACGAAATTCTGGATGAGGAACTGTTTGACTCTAGTACAGCAGCTCCTCAGCCCACCCCTCGACGGGAGCAACCTGCGGAGAAGCGACGCACTCGCGCCTCCAGTCTCTCGTTGAATCAAATTCCTAGACCTCGGGAAATCAAAAAACATTTAGATGAGCACGTCATTGGTCAAGATGAGGCCAAGAAGGTGCTGTCAGTTGCAGTCTATAACCACTACAAACGCCTCAGCTTCATGCAGGCTAAAGGTAGTGCCAAATCGACTGACGATCCTGTAGAGTTGCAAAAGTCCAACATCCTTTTAATTGGTCCTACGGGTTGTGGTAAAACGCTGCTCGCTCAAACCCTGGCCGAAATTTTGGATGTGCCTTTTGCCGTCGCCGATGCCACAACCTTAACGGAAGCAGGGTACGTCGGTGAGGATGTCGAAAATATTTTGCTGCGCTTGCTACAAGTGGCAGATTTAGATGTAGAAGAAGCTCAGCGAGGCATTATCTACATTGACGAGATCGACAAAATTGCCCGTAAAAGCGAGAATCCCTCAATCACTCGGGACGTTTCAGGGGAGGGAGTTCAGCAGGCATTACTGAAGATGCTGGAGGGAACGGTTGCGAATGTGCCACCTCAAGGCGGACGCAAGCATCCCTACCAAGATTGCATCCAGATTGATACCAGCAATATCTTGTTTATCTGCGGGGGTGCTTTCGTCGGTCTAGATAAGACGGTGGAGCAGCGGATTGGCAAGAAGTCGATTGGCTTCATTCAGGCAGGCGATGGTCAAACTAAAGACAAGCGAACGGCAGATATTCTCCGACATCTAGAGCCAGACGATTTAGTCAAGTTTGGTATGATTCCAGAGTTTATTGGCCGCTTACCCATGGTGGCGGTGGTCGATCCCTTGGATGAGGATGCTCTATCTGAGATTCTGACTGAACCTCGCAATGCCTTGGTGAAGCAGTACCAGAAGTTGCTCAAGATGGATAATGTACAGCTGGAGTTCAAGCAAGAAGCTGTGCGGGCGATCGCTCAAGAAGCCTATCGTCGTAAGACTGGGGCACGAGCGCTACGAGGCATTGTGGAAGAACTCATGCTAGATGTGATGTATGAGCTACCCTCCCGTAAGGACGTGACCTGCTGCACCATTACTAAAGAGATGGTTGAGAAACGCTCAACGGCTGAGCTATTACTGCATCCGTCCTCTTTGCCGAAGCCTGAGTCTGCCTAATGGTGCTAAAGCATCTTGACGCTTGAGCAGTAGGTTTTTTAGCCAAAAACCTGTAATCTCAATCTGAAGTTTAAAACCTGCTTAGCAATGCCTTATCTTCCAATTCGTGGTGTTAATCACTACTATGAGTGGATTGGTACGTCGGATCGTCCTGCGCCGTCGGGGAAACCAGTCATGGTTTTTGTTCATGGCTGGAGCGGTTCATCACGGTATTGGGAAAGTACAGCTCAAGCTTTATCAGATACGTTTGATTGTCTCCTCTACGATCTGCGAGGGTTTGGTCGTTCTTGCCTATCTGCTGGTCAGCAGCCCAGTCTGGAAAATCAACAGACAAGTTTGCAGCAAAGTGTAGCTCAAACCGTTGTCACTGAGACAGAACTACTGCAAGCGGCTGAAAGTAATGAAGATTTGATTTACGAGCTAGAAAGTTATGCGGATGACCTAGCTACTTTATTGCAAAAGCTGGGATTGGAGCGGGTTTACCTCAATGCTCACTCGATGGGAGCCTCGATCGCGGTCTTTTTCCTAAATCTTTACCCCCAGTTTGTAGAGCGGGCAATTCTGACCTGTAGTGGCATCTTTGAATACGATGAAAAGGCTTTTAGTGCTTTTTATCGGTTTGGCGGCTATGTGGTGAAATTTCGTCCCCGTTGGCTAGCTAAAATTCCCTTTGCTAACCGCATGTTTATGGCCCGGTTCTTACACCGACCGTTACCTCATGCCATTAGCCAAGCTTTCCTGGAAGATTTTCTCTTAGCCGACTACAAAGCTGCCCTCGGAACCATTTTTACTTCGGTGAGCAAAAAAGCAACTGAAGTGATGCCACAAGAATTCGCAAAGCTAACGGTTCCGACTCTTTTAGTGGCTGGGGAGCATGACATCATTATCCCTGCGTCAATGGGGCAGCAGGCTGCCAACCTAAGTGAAAAAGTAGAGTTCTGCCTTATTCCTGACACGGCTCATTTTCCCATGATGGAAGACGCAGCAACCTATCTTCAGCACGTACGGGCCTTCGCCCAGGTCAAGCAGCCTAGCCTGTAATGGTTGGGCATAGATATTACCGACGATCCTACTGAAGCTAATGGGGAAGCAACTACATGGGTAACGAAGAAGCTTGGTATATTGTGAAACAGTCCGATGGGTCTTGTGAGATCTTGCCTGCAACCGAAATTGAGGTAAACCAATCTAGTGAGCAGCCTACGACCTCAGTAGAACGTTGGGGGCCATTTGGTTCGCACAGTCAAGCGATCGCTCGGCGGGTTGGTCTGATTCGTGCAGGTAAGTGTCAACCTGTTTAGAGTTTAGAGTCAAGGGTAAAAACTAAATGAGAATGAGGGTGAGGAATGTTCTCACCCTACTGCTGGTTTAGCGCATGCTAGATTCGGCTCGTGTGCCTTTTTGGGTAGCAATTCTTTGGGTGAGCACCGATAAGGCTTTGGCATATTGTGGATCTGAATCTGTTCCTACCTTGTCGCGATCGCGGCTCAGTTCTTCTCGCTGAGTATCGCTGAGTTCTATCACTACATCGGGAGCAATACCGTGCTTGTTAATATCTACCCCATTAGGCGTGAGGTACTTAGCGATCGTCACCGCTAACCCCGAACCATCGCCTAAACCCCGGACAGATTGCACTAAACCTTTGCCAAAAGTCTGAGTGCCAATTAAGACAGCTCGCTTATTATCTTGCAAAGCGCCTGATAAAATTTCGCTGGCACTGGCAGAACCCCCATCCACCAAAACGACGAGGGGTTTATTGGTCAGGGCGCGGCGATTAGCTCGTTCACGATCCGTTTCGCCTTGTCGATCGACTGTAGAGACGATCGCGCCATCATTCAACCACATGCGAGCAATTTCAATGCTGGAGTAGAGCAAACCACCTGGGTTGGAGCGGAGATCCAGAATGTAACCATCTACCTGCTTTGCCTCTAGGTCTTGGATGGCTCTTCGCATTTCAGAGGAAGCATTGGCGCTAAATTGCGATAGACGAATATAGCCAATGTCAGCGTTGGGCGCTTGCTGAGTGCTGTACTTGACTGGATGAATTTCAATGCGATCGCGCTTCAGCCGAAACTCTAATTGCTCTTTCTCCCGCAAGATGGTCAGAGTGACTTGAGAACCAACAGGGCCGCGAATCAACGTCACGGCCTTATCAACATCCATCCCTTCGGTGCTCTTGCCATCAATTTTGAGAATCGTGTCTTTGGCAAGTACTCCAGCTTTAGCGGCAGGTGTATCTTCGATCGGAGCCACAACAACCAGCTTCTTGGTTTTCTCATCCTGAGACAACTGGATACCAACGCCAGTGAGTTCGCCTGACGTATCGATCTGCATATTCCGGAACTCAGTTGGGTCCATGAACCGGGTGTACGGATCATTCAGCTGCTTGAGCATTTCCCGGATAGACTTGTAAGCTTCTTCCTTATTACTGTAAGAACGGTTCAAATATTGGTTACGAACTGTCTTCCAGTCAACTTGATTAAAATTGCCGTCTACATAGTTGCGATCGATAATTTGCCAAACTTCGTCAACTATTTCCTTAGGACTTTCGCGGAAAAAGGCTTGACTTTTAGATAAATGAATGCCAGCTCCAGTGATGCTGACAGCAGTGAGTGCAACTGCTGTTGCACCTAAAACAAGCCCGCGTTTTGTCATGTCCATATGCCTACAGAGCTGGAAGGGATTGGTTTGCAAAGAGTACAGCGTGCGTTTGTACCAAAGAGATTGATCTAGCCAAGCACTCTTGGATAGAGCCTCACACCCTTATGACCTAGATTGAAGCGCCATACACTAGCAACTGTCAGCACTCGATTTTCAATCTAAAGTCATGCCAATAGTAAAGACTATAACAACTTTATTTCGCTAGCCTCAACTCCAGCCAGAAATCCATGCTTGATTTAAGGATCAACCCACCGATCATCCGCTTTGATCAGATTAATTAACTCTGTAACGCCTTGATCTTCCGGAACTTTTTTGATCTCGTCTCGCCCTCGGTACAGAGAAATATAGCCAGGTTGCTTCCCAACATAACCATAGTCAGCATCTGCCATTTCACCAGGGCCGTTAACAATGCAGCCCATCACCGCAATATCGAGTCCGGTTAAATGCTTGGTTGCTTCACGAACTTTGTGGAGAACTTCTTCAAGATTAAAAAGGGTACGACCGCAGGAAGGACAGGCGACATATTCCACCATTGTTTTCCGCAAACCTAAAGCTTGCAGAATGCTATAACAAACCGGAATCTCTTTTTCGGGAGCTTCGGTGATCGATACCCGAATCGTATCGCCAATGCCATCGGCTAACAGCGGTGCTATACCAGCCGTGGACTTGATGCGACCATATTCACCATCCCCTGCTTCAGTCACTCCGAGATGGAGGGGATAATCCATACCCAGCTCATCCATCCGCTTTGCCATCAGGCGGTAAGCTGCCACCATGACAGGCACCCGCGAAGCTTTGAGAGAAATGACCAAATTGTGAAAATTCAGCGACTCGCAGATCTGGATAAACTCGATCGCAGATTCCACCATGCCTTCAGGGGTGTCCCCGTAGGTGAACAGCATCCGCTCAGCTAAAGAACCATGATTGACCCCAATCCGCATCGCCTTACCTTGGTCTCGTAAAGAAATAACCAAGGGTTCTAGGGTTTCGCGAATTTTGGCTCCAATCTCGTCAAATTCGGCTTGGGAGTATTCAGTGCGGTCAGCCTTGGGCTTTTCAAACACATATAGCCCTGGGTTAATTCGGACTTTATCGACGTGCTTGGCAACCTCTAGGGCAATCTTCATGCCGTTGTGGTGGACATCAGCCACCAAAGGCACAGGCTGATAGGTTTCTGCTAATTTTTGTTTAATATCTTTGAGGGCGTAAGCATGGGCCAGACTGGGTACTGTCACCCGCACAATTTCGCAGCCGATCTCATGGAGACGGCGAATCGCGGCAACTGAACCCTCAATATCCAGGGTGTCCTCATTGATCATCGATTGCACGACGACTGGGGCACCTCCGCCAATCGTGACATTGCCGACCTGCACAGGACGGGTTTTGCGGCGTCGGATGGTGGTGTCAACGAAGGTTTGACCGGAGGCGGTGGAGGTAGTAGTTGGCGTGGGCAGGGTTTGCATACGCTGATGGCTGGCTTCTAAACCAAGACAAGTAAGTGTTTCTCTCTATCTCTCAGATTGCCACAGTTAGGCTTCATTTCACGAAAGGAATTCAAATTTGCGTAATTCTCTCAGCAGAACTAGTAGGTACAGATTGTTGAGTTAAAAATCTGTAATCAGGGAAACTACAGTGACTAATATGGGCGTTTTGAAGGTGTCGAACTTGGCTTTGTTCAGTGCTGGTGTGGGTTTGTTATTGCTGAGTACAACACCACAAAGAGTAGTGGCTGAGACAGCCGGAGATCTGTTGTGCCAGAAATCTCCCCATAACTCGCAGTGTGTGAAACAAGGTACATCTTCGCCCAGCCCTACCAGTTATGCAGCAACCGCTAAGGCCAATTTGCGGGTTGTCCCTGTGGAGCAAGACTGGCGATCGCCAAAATCAGAAATTCCTTGGTCGGAACCTGTGATTGTACGCGATCAATTTGATGGCGAATATTTAGCTGTATTCGACAAAAGTCACTCTGGTAGTGCTTTCTGGAGCGGGCGTGAGTCGGGAGTCGTCACCCAATGGACACCAACTAAAATTGCTGTGTTTGCCTATAAGAAGACCAGCTCTTGTGGATTCCTGACTTGTAAGAACATCATGGACTCGTCTTTAGTCGGCAAATCCCTCGAAATTAAATTAGGGAGCGAAATCTTCAAGCTAGATGGAGAAGATAGTACGTTTGCTGTTACTCCTGAGTTAGCCAAAGCATTGCAAAGTGCTCCTGCGGAGGAAGTTGTGATGAGAATTACTTTGGCTGGCAATGGTTCGACGATCACAAACAAAATTGGCAAAGGCACCGTTCAAGCTTGGAAAACGGTTTACCAAGCACTAGAGCCAACTCGTTAATTCGTAGATAAAGGCGATCGCTATCTCTGCACTCCAAGCGATCGCCTCTGTAATCCTAGAAATTAGCTGATTAGTCTTGAGAGAAATCGGGGAAAACCCATTGAGGTGGTTCACTCACTCTTCTGCGGGCACGTTCCTCAGCAATTTCCAGCATCTTGTCGAGTGAAGTATTGGCTATAAACTTGGTTGCTGCCTCCTTGTACTCCAAATTTGGGCATTGATCCCCAAGGACACAACCGTTCTTACAAGCTTCGGCGCAGTTTATAGATGCTGACGTCACTTCTGTTCTCCTAAAATCTCAAAATGACAGTTGGTTAAAGCAGCTTTTTAGAGTTGTTGGCAGAGGCGAGGCTCTTTCAGATTTTACCGCTAGAGATCGCGCCACCCATCTGAAACTTGAAACCCTTTTTCTAGGCCGGGGATCGAAGCTCAAATTAATTTCTGTGACTGCTACTGCTTGATTAATTGCTTTGAGTGGCAGCTTAGAAGGAGAGGGAAAGAAAGCAATCTTCCCTGAAGATCATTTTGGCGATCGCTTCACAGATTGTTACCGATTTCGTTGGGTTAAGCCTGATCAGGTGCTAAATCCTGAGGTATCGAGTCTTGGGGCCGATAGACCTTACCTGGCGAATGATCGGCGTTAATTTCAACTACTAAATCAACATGGCGGGGATCGCGAGTGAGCGGTTGGATGAAGAGCTCAGGATGCAGAGCTTTCCAGAAATATTCCACAAATTGATTAATCTCGCGATCGCTCATGCCGCTCTTACCCGCTGCAATCATCTGGTGTTCCGCTTGTCGCCGCCATT